>DASVPS010000347.1:0-20190 GCA_036389555.1 Pyrinomonadaceae bacterium | reverse complement strand
AAGCTGCCAACCCCCCGAAACTCTTTTACCCACTTTACGCCGGGAGCCAAACGGTCGAGGTGCGCTAAAAAGTTTCCCCAAGCTGAAAGGAAAGTTTCAAGTCATGAACCCAACTTCCACGGATTTCTCGCTGCACGCTCTCGAAGCTCGCTTTGAAATGCAGTACTACCAGAACGAAATTATCTCCGACGGTGGTGGCGGCGGTGGCGGCGGCGACTACGATTATTACGGCAATAGCTGGGACGATAACGGTTCCGGCAACGGCTACGTAGGCAACTACCAGGCGGCCAGCGACGATTCGGGCGCGATGCTCGACGACGGCTCTTACACCGACGGCTCTTCGGGCGCGTTCCCCGCCTACAACAACCCGGATGTCTGTCGGCTTGACCCGACCTTCCCCGGCTGCCCGCAGCCGAACACTTCGCGATGCACCATCTGCCGTTGTTAACCATATGAAACACGACATGGTGCAACAGCCCGTGTAATCTTGAGAGAGGGTTGGCCTGCGATAGCAGATCAACCCTCTCTCTATCGAGTGAAGTCAACAGATTTACAGGAATTTCGTTGTTGCAGTCCACTCCGTCCGGGTACATCTCTTTCTGTACAAAGCCACGGGTCTGCTTTGCGGACAATGGCGTGCGGTTTGGCGGGGCAGCCGATTCCGAGAGTCTGCGAGATGAAACAGCATCCTCATTCGGAACACATACTCACACACTTACTTCATCCTACGTAAGAGATATCCCCGCTCCTGAAGGATTTCTTCGCTTACGTCCAAGCGTGCCAACCTCGGCCTCACGGGGCAGGCTTGCAAACTCCGAAACTCATTTATCACCTTACATCGTGAGCCACATGCTCCCGGTGCGATAAACAGTTTCCTTAACCTCGATAAGGAGCCTCAAAACATGAACCCGACTTCCACGGATTTTTCGCTACACGCTCTCGAAGCTCGCTTTGAAATGCAGTACTACCAGAACGAATTGATGTATGACGACGGCGGCGGCGGTGACTACGGTTATTACGGCAATAGCTGGGACGACCTCGGCTCAGGCGACGCCTACGCCGGTACTTACCAGACAGCCAGCGATGGTTCGGGCGCGATGCTCGACGATGGCACTTACACCGACGGCTCTTCGGGTGCGTTCCCGTCCTACGATACGCGCCCGTATGACCCCTCGTGTGAACCGACGTTTCGCTGTTCGCCCGCCCCTACTTCCAAGTGCGTCATCTGCCGTTGTTAGCGGTATGAAGCATTACGTGGCGCACCTGAACAGTTAGCCTTGAGAGAGGGTTGGCCTGCGTTTGCATGTCAGCCCTCTTTCTAACGTGCGAAGTTCATTGCTACGCTCTCCCGGATTACTGCCTGATAAAGAGTTGAGACCGATCTTGTCGCTCCAAAATAACTTTCACAACCTTATCTTCCCGTCTAAATTTGCAACGAGAACGAAGCTGCAAGTGCTTTTATGCAAGACTCTTGCAAGGGGGCATAAATATAACGGTGTC
This sequence comes from Pyrinomonadaceae bacterium, assembly GCA_036389555.1. Taxonomy (GTDB): domain Bacteria; phylum Acidobacteriota; class Blastocatellia; order Pyrinomonadales; family Pyrinomonadaceae; genus JAIVJZ01. The sequence continues at coordinate 18,690 of DASVPS010000347.1, read as the reverse complement.
TCGACTTGACAGTTGCAAATGTATTGCATTAGGCTCTCTGGCGCTTACCAATCGGTTCGCGAGAGCTATAGAAAACATACCTTCCTTAGCCTTGACGTACTAGTTTCTCTTCTAACAGATTTACAGGAGTTTTGTTGTTGCAGTCCACTCCGTCCGGGTACACCTCTTTCTGTACAGAGCCAGCGGTCTGCTTTGCGGACGATGGCGTGCGTGTGCGGTTTGGCGGGGCAGCCGATTCCGAGAGTCTGCGAGATGAAGAAGCATTCTCACCCAGAGCAAGTACTCACTTATTTACTCCATCCTACGTAAGGAACAGCCCCGCTCCTGGGGGTTTCTTCGCTTACGTCCAAGCGTGCCAACCTCGGCCTCACGGGGCAGGCTTGCAAACTCCGAAACTCATTTATCACCTTACGCCGCAAGCCACATGCTCTCGGTGCGATAAACAGTTTCCCCAACCTTAGATAAGGAACCTCAAATTATGAACTCAACTTCCGCGAATTTTTCTCTCGACGTTCTCGAAGCTCGCTTTGAAATGCAGCAGATGATGTACCTGGAAGACGGCGGCGGCGAGGGCGGTGGTGGTGGCGGCGGTAGCTATGGTTACTACGGCGATAGCTGGGACGATCTCGGTGCCGGCGACGGCTACGTAGGCGAGTACCAGGCCGCCAGCGACCAGTCAGGCGCGATGCTCGACGACGGCTCTTACACCGACGGCACTTCCGGCTCGTTCCCGGCCTACACTGACCCGAACGACCCGCGCTGTCCGAACGGCCCCGATTGTCCGCGGGCGCAATCCAAGTGTACCGTCTGCCGTTGCTAGTCGGTATGAAGCATCACACGATGCACCGGAACGGTTAGCCTTACAGAGAGGGTTGACATGCTATCGCAGGCCAACCCTCTCTCTCTACTATGAATCAGTCCTCTTATGTTGAAAACGGAGCAAGCAAGAAGTGGTCGAGCCTGAGTTAGCCATCAACAATGCCCTGCCGAAACTCAAGCCCGGCATTCGCATCGCGCCCTTTCACGACGGCGCGGCGGCGGGCGAGCGTTATCTCGTCGAAGTCGGCGAGGTCTGTTTCGTCGCCGGAAAATCCATGCACGACGTGTTGGTCGCCCTCGCCGACGAGCCGGAGACGCTCGAAGAGTTGGCCGCCATTTACGAGCGACAGACCGGCGAGGCCGTCTCTACCGAAGTGCTCGCCGACGTGTTGACCAAACGCATCCCGGACTCGCTGTTCGACCACACGCCCGACCCGACGAACAAGCGTCCGTTTGTCTTCAGCCGCACAGTTATCCGCGAGAGTTGGGTGCGTCCATTCTCGACGGCCTTGGGATTTCTCTTCGCCAAGCCCATCTTCCTCCTTGTCTGCGCGGCCTTTCTGGTGGCCGAGTTCTTCATCCTGACGCGGTCGCTGCGGGCGATTCAACATCCGTTTCAGGGCTGGGACTTGCCTCTCTTCTACGTCGCCCTCCTCTTCATCACGCTCTTTCACGAACTCGGCCACGCCTCCGCCTGCCGCCGGTACGAGTGCCCGCACGGCGACATCGGCTTCGCTCTCTATTTAATCTATCCGGCTTTCTACACGGACGTGACGAAGGTCTGGCGGCTGCCGCGACTCAAGCGCGCGGTGGTTGACATCGGCGGCATCTACTTTCAGGCCATCCTCTTCATCGCGCTGACGATCTACGTCATGCTCACGCAGAGCCTCTTCGCCCTGCGCCTGCTGTGGACGATGAATTTCATGATGTTCTTCACGCTCAACCCGATCTTCAAAATGGACGGCTACTGGCTGCTCTCCGATTTGAGCGGGCTGAGCAATCTCCACCAGCAAATGCGCGACACCGGCACACGCGCGGCGCGGAAGTTGTTCAGGCGTCCGGCGGCCGAGACTGCCGTGCCGCAGGCGCAAGGCGCGCGCCTCAAGGTGCTCTACGTCTACATCGTGCTGGCGTTGCTCTATTACGTTTACATCATCCAGTTTCTCTATCAATCGTTTGGCTACCTCCTGAAGAATTACCCGCCGCGCGCGGCTTACTTCATCGAACTGATTCGGGCGGCATATCTCGGAGGCAACACCGAACGCGCCCTGCAACTCGCGACGATGCTGGCCTACGAGAGCATCTGGCCGCTGCTCCTGAGCGTGCTCATCTGCTTCATGGTGTACAGAACCGTCCGCTTCCTGTACCGCACGATTTCGAGGCCGCTGTCGGGGCGCACGCTGACGATCTCCATGCCGCGTTGGGCGTACACGGTCGCCGACACGGTGGCCGGATGGAAGGCGCGCTGGGCGCGGCACGGTTAAGACTTGCCCGCAACCGCGCTAGTCGCCGCGACGAGCGATGCCGCGCGGTCGTCTCCTGTGAAAGAAATACAAACAGTTAGAGTGGTGCGTTTATGAAGTCGTTCTATAAAAACTTTCGAGAGTCAGTCGCCGCGCGCCTGCGCACGCACTTCACGGAGAAAGAGCAGACGGAAGACATCGCTTACGCGATGGTTCAGATACTGAAGACGCCGCTCCAACAATCGCGCGCGCTGGCACGCGCAGGTGCGGCGCAACGCGCGCAACTCAACAAACTTCCCCGGTCAAAAAATCACTCGCGCGCGCTCGACACGCTGCGGAGCATGAGCGTGCCGCTCGACGTGCCGGCGGCCGTGCGCGAATTGGAGACGCACGCCGCTGACGCCTATCTGCTCTCGCTGCCCTTTACGGTTTCCGCCCTGTCGCTCGTCGCCCATCTCGTACGCGATCCGCGCCGCCGCTTCTGCATCGTCGATACGCCCTACACGCGCTACTACTTTCATCCGTTCCTGATGGCCGTCGAGACCCGCGAGCGCGTGCAACTGCTCTTGCCCCCCGCCATGCTCACACACCACCGCACGCGCCTCGAACAAGGCGCGCACGATGGCGCGGCGACGACCGACGGCGCAGCAACGCAGGCGACCGATAATGCTGTGACCTACGTGACCTTTCCCGACGTGCAGACGACGAGCCTCGACACGGCGCGGCGCGTCCCTTTCATGGGCGAGGATTATCAATTCTCGACGCTCGACCCGCTGCTCTTCTTTCGCGGACTCGCGCCGCTCTACACCTTCGACGCAGGCGAGTTTGCCACGACGCGCCGGCTCAAACTCGCCGCCTACCCGTCGGCGGCCGAGCGCGCCGTGAGCGAGGCCGACGTTGATGCCTTGCTCGCGTGGCTCGCCGGACGCATGGAACAGGTCTTCCGCGAAGTGCCGGCGGATGTAGTTTCGTGGGCGGAGATGCAGATGCTCGCCTACAGCTCGAAAGCGATCACGGCGGTGATGAAACTCAAGATGGTCGAGGGCTACCTGCGCGCATGGAAGGCGGCCGACCCGAATTTTAAAGACGCGACGTTCGTGCGTTCAATCGCCGAGTTGCAGAAGGCGCAGGAGACGATTGATAAGGAGCGTCTGGCCGCCATCGCCAGTCAAGTTTGAAGGTTTATCAGGAATTATGCTGAAAGAGAGAATCAAAAAACTCTATCGCACGCCTTTGTCGCACGCCTTGATGCAGGCGGCCTCGCCTCTCGGCACAGCCGCGCTCGCACGCCTGGCCGATGCTTACGAATATCTCAACGCCGATGAAACCACGCGGCTCAAACATAACTTCGCGCTCGCCTTCCCACATCTCTCCGACGCGGAGCAGCGCGAACTCATTATCAAGCACCGGCGCGCAACGTTTCAGAGCGAGTATGATCGCAGGCATTTGGATATGATGCCGGGCGCGCAGCTACGCGACTTCTGCCTGAAGCGCATAGAGATTGAGGGCGCGGAGCACCTGCGCGCGGCGTGCGAAAGTCCCGACCCGGTCGTGCTGTTCACGCCGCACTACGGCGGCTTCGGCATCGGCACGATGCGCGCGGCGATGGACCTCGCGCCCCATAAGCAGTTCAGTGTCTTCTATGATTCGCCGGAGAAGAACCCGACGACATATATCTACAAAGGTCTCATCGAACGGCTCGACGTGGGCACGCGAGTTCTCTACAACGACCGGACGGCCGTCCTTGCCGGCATGCGCGCGCTCAGAAAAGGCGGCGTGCTCGGCATCATGCCGGACGTTTACGAATATAATCCCAGCTTGATGTATGTGCCCTTCTTCGGCGGCCTGACGATAGCGATGGGCGGCACGGCCTTCTTCGCACTGAAAGCCAACGCGCGTCTGCTGCCCGCCTACTGTTGGCCGCGCGGGCGCGGTCGTTTCATCCTGCGCTACGACGCGCCGATTGAACTGAGCCGCACGGGCGACCTCGGCGAAGACATTTATCAGACCACCGTCCGTATCTTTGCCAATATGCAGGCACAGTTGACCGCCGCGCCTGAACACTGGGTCTACTGGGACAGGTTCTCAGACCGCATGGGCAACGACCTACAGGTCAAACTGCCGAGCGGAGACGAGTCTTGGGCTGAGCAGTTCACCCAGTTGCGACGCGCGGTGGCGACCGAAAAATCGACGCTCGGACGTTTTCTCAGCGGCTTCGAGGCGCGTCTTCATCAACAGAACCTGTCGGAGGACGAATCCCTCGAACGCAAGACGGGCACGTCCTGAATTGCGCGCGGACGAATTTGAAGGCGCTGCTGCTGCTGATGGGGCGTCGCCCGCCGTGCGGCGTCCGTCGAGTTGGCAGCCGCAGGTGATGACATCTTGTACGATAAGGCTAGAGCTTTTGAGGTTTGAAATACGAATGTTGAGAGCAATTGTGTTGGTGGGTTTTTGCCTGACGATGGTGGCGGCGGCATTGGTGTTGCCCGCGCCCGTCGCGTTGGCAAAAGTGGCAAAAGTGGCAAAAGTGGATACGCGGCGCAGCGTCCTGAACGGACGTTGGAACGTGGTTTTCGATATGCCGCAGGGCTTCTACGAGACGCCGGTCGAGTTCGCCGTCGGGCGGAACGGTCAGGTGACGGCCACCGTGCTCGGCCCGCTCGGAACGTTTCGCATCACAGACACGGCGGGGCGGCTCGACGGCAGCAAGCTGACGCTCGACGCTAAAACTTCCTGGGGCAAACTCAAGGTCAGCGCGACGCTCGAAGGCGACCGGCTGCGCGGCAAGTGGTCGCCCGCAGGCTTCTTCGCGCGCCTCTTCTTCAAGGGACAGATGCGCGGGATGCGCGACCGCGCGCACGTCTCGAAGCCGCGCCTCGAAGTGTTCGACGCGGTCTGGGCGCACATCGAACGCGATTTCTACACGCCCGATTTCAACGGCGTCGAGGGGCAGGCGTTGCGCCAGCGTTACCGCCCGCAAGTCGCCGCCGCGCAGAGCGACGGCGACTTTCTCTCCATCATGCGCCGGATGCTCGGCGAGTTTCGCACGTCGCATCTTGATTTTTTCGCCACCCCCTCCTGGTCGAAAGAGTTGCACCCGCCCGCGCCGCCCGACGCCGCAGCCAACGAGGCGACCGAAGGCATTACCTGGCGACAGCTTGCGCCGTCAATCGGCTATCTGCGCCTGGAGAGTTTTGAGGACGGCCCGAAGGTCGTCGCGCGCGTTGACCGTGCCTTTGCCGAACTCGGCCATCACGACGCGCTCGTCATAGACCTGCGCGGCAATGGCGGCGGCACGCTCAGCGCGGCCATGCGACTCGGCGACTACATCCTCCCGCACACGCAACCCGTCGGCTATTTCGCCGGCCGCAACGGTTTAACCCGCCACCGCGCACGCTCCATAGACCAGCTTAATGCGTCCGCCCTGCCCGTTTTTTCCGGTTACAATTCCGAAGATTTCGCGCGCGAAATGGCGAACACGGGCGCGTTGATGTTGACGACGGGCGGGCGCGCGCCGCGCGCATATCGCGGTCGCGTCGTCGTCCTTATTGACGAGTATTGTTTCAGCGCGAGCGAGGCGCTGGCGAGCGTCGTCAAAGAGACGCGGGTCGCCACGCTCATCGGGCGACGCACGCCGGGTGCGATGTTGTCAGCCATTGCCGCGCCCGTCGCAGGCGGTTGGACGCTCCTGTTGCCCGTCTGGGATTTCCGCACGCCGCAGGGCGTCCGCGTCGAGGGGCGTGGCGTCGAACCGGACATCCTGGTTAAAGACCGCGGAGGCAAAGACGCAGACATCGCCGCCGCTTTGAAGTTCCTCAAGACGCCCGCCGCCGCCGCGACCGCGCCGGGAAACTAAACTGAAGTAAGGAGTTTTGACCAACATGCACGCCTTCGCTCGTGTATCACTAATTTTCTGCGTCCTTGCGTGTGCGTCTGTGTCGGCGCAAGCGCAGCAGCAGGGCGGCGGTGTGTCCGGGCGCGTCACGCTCGACGGCAAGACTTCGGCGGGCATCGAGGTGGTCTTGCTCCTCGACAACAATCAGCGACGCGCGTATGTCGCCAGGACGTTGACGGATGCAGAGGGACGTTTCCGCCTGAATGTCGATAATCCGGGTCGCTACCGGGTCGTGCCGGTCGCTCCGGCTTATGTCTCGACCAATGCGCAGAACGTCGCCAAGGTGATCACGGTTGCGCCGGGCGAGGAAGTAACGGGCACAGACTTTGCGCTCGGGCGCGGCGGCGTCATCACGGGACAGATTCTGACGCCGGAGGGGCGACCCGCCATCGCCGAACGCATCATGGTGATGCCTGTTGGCGAGATGGGGCAGAACCGACCCACGCTCGACCTGCCCCCCGCCGGCTTCGAGACGGACGACCGGGGCATCTACCGCATCTTCGGTCTGCCGCCGGGACGCTATCTCGTCAGTGCGGGCATGGCGGGCGAGGGCGTGTCGGCGGGTTTGCGCGGGCGTCGCCTCTCTTACACGCGGACGTTTCATCCAAATGTGACGGAGGAAGCGAGAGCGACGCCGGTAGAAGTCTCGGCGGGTGGCGAGGCGTCAAACATAGACATCACGATGTCGCGCCGCGCCGAGAGTTTCACGGCGAGCGGTCGCATCGTTGACGCGCGAAGCGGCCAGCCATTTGCCGGTCTACCGTTCGGCTATGCGGCGACACGCGAGAACGGAAGAATGGTGGGCGCGCCCGCGCGTGATTTGCGCACGGATGCCAAGGGCGAATTCCTGATCGAGAATCTTGCGCCGGGGCGCTACGTCGTCTTCGTCGTCTCGACCAGGGACAGCACGGCTTATAGCGAGAACTTGCCGTTTGAAGTGAGGGGGGCGGATGTGAGCGGTCTGGAGTTGAAAGCGGAGCAGGGTTCGAGCGTGAGCGGCACGGTGATCGTCGAGGGCGCGAGAGATGCGAGCCTCGTTCGCGGCCTCGCGGGCATGTCGCTCGGCAACTTATTCTACCAGCCCGAAATGCTCTGGACGGCGCACGAGATGGCCGTCCTTAACCCGGACGGCAGTTTTCGTCTGAGCGCCCTGCGTCCCGGCAAACTGAAGATCGCCACCAACACGCAACGACTCCCGCGCGGCTTCTCCATCCTGCGCGTCGAACGCGACGGCATGGCGCAGCGCGACGGCATCGACATCCCGCAGGACGCGACGCACATCGCGGGCGTGCGCGTCGTGTTGGCTTACGGCAACGGCATCGTGCGCGGGCAGGCGAAGGTCAAAGGCGGCGAGTTGCCGCCCGGCGCGCGCCTCTTCGTGTTCGCGCGTCGCGCGGGCACGGACGCCGCCGCGATCACGGCCTCGGCCGAAGTTGACGAACGCGGAAACTTCATTCTGGAAGGACTCGCGGCGGGCGAATATGAACTCACACTGGGCGCACGCCAGCCCGGCGCGACGAGCGGCGAGATGCGCTTCTCCGCCGCACGCCGGACGGTGCGCGTCTCAGACAATGCGGCCTCCGATGTCACGCTCGTCTTCGAGTCCGGCGCGAAGGCGGAACAGTAATCGTCGTCGCCCTTTGTCATCATCGTTAATAGTCTTCATCGTATCGCGGATAGTCTTCATCGGCTGGTGAAGAAATAATCGTCAGGTGTTTTTATGAACCGTTTTCTTTTGGCAGTGTTGATGGCGTTGTTGTTCGGCGGGCAGGCTTCGGCGCAGGAGCCGGGCGCGGCGGCGCCGCTCGCTCGTGACGTGGCGGGCGTGCCGCAATCGCCTGCGACATCCGTCGAAGACGCGCGGCAGGGCGGGCGCGACGCGATCATCAAGGGACGCATCGTGGCGAGCGAGGGCAACTTCGGCATCGCCAACGCGCGCGTTGTGGCGCGGGCGGTGGGCGCGTCCGGCGCGTCGTCGTTGCGCACGGCGACGACCGACGACGAGGGCAATTTTCAACTGACCGACCTGCGTCTCGCCAACTACCTCATACGAATCGCCGCGCCCGGCTACATCCCCGAACCTGCGACGGCAACGCCCGCAACGTTCTATCGTCCGGGCGACACCGTCATGCTCAGAATGGTTAAGGGCGGCGTCATCACGGGGCGCGTGCTCAACACGAACGGCGACCCGATGGCGCTAGCGCGCGTGCGCGCCCTGCGCGTGAGAGACGCGGAAGGCCGCCCCGTGCGCGACTCAAACCTGGCGCGCGATTGGACGACGGACGACCGGGGCATCTATCGCCTCTACGGTTTAGAACCCGGCGCATACGTCGTCTCCGCCAGTTCGACCAGCATGTTTCGCGGCGCGTCGGGTCAATCCAGCCTCACCGGCGGGCAGACCGGCGAGAGCGCGCCCACTTATCACCCTTCGTCCTCGCTCGATGGCGCGACGCACGTCAGAGTCTACGGCAGCGACGAGACGCGCGGCATTGACATACGTTATCGCGTCGAACGTTCATACGCCGTGCGCGGCACGGTCGTCGCGCGCACCGCGCCCGGCGGCGCGCCCTCGTCGCGTGCCGTCATCTCCGTCGCGCTCACGCACGCGGCCTCCGGCCTCACCATCGGCTTCGCCTATCCAGCCCCGACCGGCGGGAACACTTTCAACTTCGTAGACATACCCGACGGCGTCTACGAGTTGACGGCGCAGACTGCGCCCGGCACTACCGACGCGGCCTTCGCGCTTCCGCAACGCATCACCGTGCGCGGCGCGGACGTGCCCAACGTCGTGCTCACGCTCACACCGTTCGGCTCGGTCGCGGGTCGCGTCCTGCTTGAAACAACGGGCACGACGGAACCCATCGGAGCATGCCGCGACGCGCGCCCGGCGTCGCTTGAAGAAATCATTATCAGCGCGCGCCGCGAAGAGGCAGATGCGACCAAGCAACTGCCATCCGTCGCTTCGACGCTGCCCGTAGAGGCACAACCCGACGCGCGCGGCGAGTTCGTGCTGACCAACATGAACGCTGGACGTTATTCATTGGACGTGCGACCGCCGAGCAAGCTCTGGTACGTGCGCGACATCGCGTTGGCGAGCGCAGGGGCGGCGACGGCGGCGACGACCGGCACTCCGGGCAATCTCCCGTCGAGCGGCATCACGCTCAAACTCGGCGAACGCATGCAGGGCTTGACCGTCAAGCTGGCGCAGGGCGCGGCGAGCATCGCGGGGCGTGTCTCTCCGGCGGCAGGAGGGGCGGCGCTGCCCGCGCGCCTCCTGCGCGTCTACGCTGTGCCCGTCGAACGCGAGCACGCCAACAATGTGCTGCGTTATGCCGAGACGCAAGTCCAACTTGATGGCGCGTTCGCTCTCGCGCACCTCGCGCCGGGTCGCTACTGGCTCGTCGTGCGCGCGTTGGCAGACGCAGACAACGCGCATGAGAATGACGGCGCGGCCGGCATTCTCAATGCGAAGACGCGCGATGTGCTCCGCCGCGACGCCGAAAGCGCGAACCTCGCGGTTGAGTTGCAGCCCTGCCGGCAGGTCGCCGACTATGCGCTGCGCTTCGCGCCATGAAGAAGCTTGCCCATCGTGCGACGACGGCTCGCACTTCAGGCCGGAACAATCAGGCGCGAACCTGACGCGGCGGAGGCGACGCGGCATCGGTCGTCGAGCCACGGTTTGTTAAGCCATGCATAGGGCGATGAATCGCGCCGTGCAAAATTCGCCTGCGCGGCCGTTGCTTACGCATGTGATCAGGATTGATATGTCAACACTTTTAGAAACGCATCAAATCTCGAAATTTTACCGCATGGGCGAGACGCAGGTGGCGGCTCTGGCGGGCGTCTCGGTGAGCATTGACGAGCGCGAATTCGTCGCCATACACGGCACGTCCGGGTCTGGTAAATCGACGCTCTTGAACATCGTCGGCGGCCTCGACCATCCGAGCGAGGGCGAAGTCCTGTTCGAAGGCGGCGCGCTCGTCCTCTCCGACAAAAAAGAGATGGCGCGCTATCGCCGCCATTCGGTCGGGATGATTTTCCAGAACTTCAACTTGATTCCGTCAATGACCGCGGCCGAGAACGTCTCGCTCGCGCTCGCCTTCGGCGGACTGCGCGGAGCCGCACGCCAACGTCGCGCCTCCGAACTCCTGAGCCGCGTCGGGTTGGAAGAACGCATCAACCACCGCCCCTCCGAACTGTCGGGAGGCGAACAGCAGCGCGTCGCCATCGCCCGCGCGCTCGCCAATCGCCCGCGTCTCCTGCTCGCAGACGAGCCGACCGGCAACCTCGATTCGACGCGCGCCGAAGACATTCTTCAACTGCTGCGCGAGATGGTCGAAAACGACGGCCTCACCATCCTCATGGTGACTCACGACCACGAACTCGCCGCGCGTTTCGCCAGCCGCAGCATCTCTATGAGAGACGGCGCGGTGGTCGAAGCGGCACACGTCTGACAGTGGCGGCGACGCGCGGCGTCGCCCTTCGCACGGGTGCAACGGGACGTGTGATAAGTTAATTTCCGAGAGTTGAATTGCAGCATCTCGATTGGCAGAAGAGAATCTTCCGTTTAAGCGGAGAGATAGAAACGACGATTTGAACCATGAGCTTCTTTGATATTTTACGACTCGCTTTGCGCAACCTGCGCGAGTCAAAACTGCGCGCCTTATTGACGACGACGGGGGTCATCATCGGCGTCGCGGTCGTCATCAGCATGATCTCGTTCGGGCTGGGTCTACAGCGCGACGCTCTCTCTCGTTTCCAGAACCTCGACGGCCTCAGCGAGATACACGTCTTCGGTCGCTCGCTCTTCAGCCTCGCCGCCAATCAGGAGAAGGGGACGGGCGCACGCGCGCCGCAGCCCGCAACGCCGCCACAGCCCGCCGCGCAAGCGTCGGGCGGCGAATTCGTGCCCGATTACGTGCCGGAGCGTTCACTCGACGACCGCGCGCTCGAAGAGATTGCAGGGATTCCCGGCGTCGTCTACGTCAAGCCGCACATCAACTTTTCGGCCTATGCGCGCGCCAACAATCGCACGATCATGGAGGCGTTCAGGGGCGCGCCCGTGCCCGACCCGTCCACCCGCCTGAAGTCTTACGCGGTCGGCCAAATGATCAGCAGCTCGGACGCCGATGAGGTCGTCGTGACGCAATCTTTCATCCGGCGCTTCGGATACGCGAAGCCCGCGGACGCTATCGGGCAGACTGTCGAAATCATGGACGCGCCCCCCGGGAAGGATGACGGGAGCGATAGCGACCCGGCATCGGACGAACTCGTCGCGGCGCGCACGTATCGCATCGTCGGTGTGCTGGCGGAAGAGCCGGGCGGAAATCGCTTTCGCGGCCTCACCGCGCCGTCCAACATCTATCTCTCGCTCGACGCCGCGCGCAGTTGGAAGGACGAACATCCAGACCCGATCAGTCGCGTCGCGCTCCGCCTGGCGCGCAAGAAGGGCGCGGTCGGCAGCGGGCAGAAAGTTAGTTTCACGACGGCGGTCGTGCGCGTTGGCGACCCCGTGCAAGTGAGCGCGGTGCGCTCACGCCTGTCGCAACTCGGTTTCGGGAGTTTCTCTTTCGTTGACGAGTTTAAGCAGATACGCAGCATCTTCCTCATCATCAATTCCGCGCTCGCACTGCTCGGCGGCATCTCGCTGCTCGTCGCATCGCTCGGCATCGCCAACACGATGCTGATGTCCACCATCGAACGCACACGAGAAATCGGCATCATGAAAGCCATCGGCGCAGAGGACAGGGAGATCAAGCAAATCTTCTTCGTAGAGGCATCGGTGATCGGTTTGGTGGGCGGGATTGTGGGCGCGCTTCTGGCATGGGGCTTGGACGAGTTGGCGAACCGTCTCGCCTATCGTTACATCCTCAAGCCGCAGGGCGTCGATTATCTGGAATTCTTCTGGCTCCCGCCTTACCTCTGGCTCGGCGCGCTCGCGCTCGCCCTGCTCGTCTCAGTCCTGGCCGCGCTCTACCCGGCGGCGCGCGCCGCACGCATCGATCCCGTCACCGCACTGCGACATGACTGAACAAACGAGATGCGCTGTGTGTCCCCCTGCGCGTCTGCGTGCAGACCACATCACGCAGCCATAGACCTGCCGTCCTTGTGCGCCTGGGGCAAATCCAAACTCGTAAATCGTGAATCGTAAATCGTGAATAGAAGGGAGACCGCTTTTCTCTATTCACGATTTACGATTCACGATTCACTGTTTTATCTTGTCACCTGCGAACGCTTCTCATATCATCTTTAACAAATGCCGAGTAAAAAATCTGCCGCCGCCGTCAAGACGCCGCCGGAGCGCGTCTTTCTCATAGACTCCTTCTCGCACATCTTCCGCGCGTTCTTCGCGCCGATGGGCGCGCGCATGGAACCTCTGACGAGCAGCACGGGGCAGGTCACGCAGGCCGTCTTCGTCTTCACGAACATGCTGCGTAAACTGCTCGCAGACGAGCAGCCGCACTATCTCGCCGCCGTCTTTGAATCCGAAGTGCCGACGTTTCGACACGAGATGGATGTGGGCTACAAGGCCAACCGCGCCGAGATGCCCGACGAACTCACCTCGCAGATTCCTTTCATCATGCGCGTCTGCGAGGCTTATAACGTCCCCATCCTGAGCGTTCCCGGCTTCGAGGCCGACGACGTGATCGGCGCGCTCGCCGTGCAGGCGGCGCAGCAGGGCTTGCAGGCCGTCATCGTCTCGAACGACAAGGACATGTGCCAGCTCGTCAACGATCCGCTGATCGTCTGCATGCGGCAAAATTCGCAGAACGTCAAACGCAAAGAACCCGTGCCGCCCATAGAGTGGTGCGACGAGGCATGGGTCGAAAACAAGTTCGGCGTGCCGCCCGCGCAGATCGTGGATTTGCTCGGCCTGATGGGCGACGCAGTTGACAACATCCCCGGCGCGCCCGGCATCGGCGCGAAGGGCGCTGTTGCAATCGTCAAACAATTCGGCTCAATTGAAAACGCGCTCGCGCGCTGGGAAGAGGTCAAGCACAAGACCTACCGCGAATCCCTGCGCGACAACGCGGCGCTCATACGGCAATCGCTCGAACTCGCCACGATCAAGACCGACGTCAACATCAAACTCGACCTCGACCAACTGCGCGCCAAGCCGCCCGACCGCCTCGCCGCCTACAAACTCTTCCGCGAACTCGAATTCCAAACGCTGACGCGCGAATTCGCCGACGCCGCCGCCGGACTCGAAGGCGCACAGACGCACGCGCGCCGCTACACGCGCATCACGAAGCGCGAGGAACTCGACCAACTCGTGCGCAAACTCTGGGACGTGGATCACTGGAGTTTCGCCGTCGCCGATTCGACTCCGGCGGGCGCAGGCCAGCAGGGCGCAAGCCGCGATCAGGCCGCGCCGACCGGCGTCGCCATCTCGTCCGCGGCGCACACGGCCGTCTTCGTCGATCTGGAAAATTTCGAGGGCGGGCGGGACGCGGCCGTCGAACCCCTGCGCGACGTGCTCGCGAACGGTTTGCTCTCGAAGTCCGTACACGATCTCAAGCGGGCGGTCGCGCTGCTCGCGCAGTTGGGCATAGAGCTTGAAGGCGTCACGGACGACACGCTGCTCGCGGCCTACCTGCTCGATCCGATTCGCAGCAAGTATGACCTCGCAGACCTCGCGCGCGATGCCGTGGGCGCAGACGGCTGGACTGAGGAGCCGCCGGAAGACTGGACGCCGGCACACTGGCGCGCTGCCGAAGCCGCCGACTACACCATGCAGACGGCCGACGTGCTCCACGGCCGCATACTCGAACAGGGACTAGAATCAATCTACACGGAGATCGAACTGCCGCTCGCGCCGCTCCTGCATCGCATGGAACATGCGGGCTTGCGCGTGGATACGCAGGTGCTCGGCGACCTCTCGACCTTCTTCGGCGCGGAGTTGGAGAAACTGACGGCGCGTATTTATCAGGAGGCCGGGCGCGAGTTTAAGATCAACTCGCCCAAGCAGGTCGGCGAGGTGCTCGAAGAGTTGAACATCAGTTCGGGGCGCAAGACCTCTACGGGTCAGGTTTCGACCAACCGCGCCGTGCTCGACGAACTCGCCTTGAAGTACGAACTCCCGCGCCTTATCATCGAATACCGCGAACTCGACAAACTCAAGACAACTTACACCGACGCGCTCCCGGCGCTCCTCAGCGCGGACGGGCGCATTCATAGTCAACTCAACCAGACCGTGACGGCCACCGGGCGGCTCAGTTCGAGCGAGCCGAATTTGCAAAACATCCCCATCCGCACCGAACTCGGCCGCCGCATCCGCCGCGCCTTCATCCCGGATTCCGGCGCGGTCTTCGTCTCCGCCGACTATTCGCAACTCGAACTGCGCCTGCTCGCGCACATCACGCGCGACCCCGTCATGCTCGACGCCTTCCAGAAGGGCGAAGACATTCACACGCGCACCGCGCAACTCGTCTTCGGCGCGAAGACCAAAGAGGAACTCAAAGAGAAGCGTCGCTTCGCCAAGATCGTCAACTTCGCCATCGCCTACGCCGTCGAACCCTTCGGCCTCTCGCAGCGCGTCGGCATCTCGCGCAAAGAGGCGCGGCAGGTGATCGACGATTTCTACAAGACCTACCACGGCGTGCGCGAGTACATGGACGGAGTTCCCGCAGAGGCGCGCGAGAAAGGACACGTTCGCTCGATCTACGGGCGCATCCGCCCGCTCCCGACCATCAACGACCGCAACGGCCAGATACGCGCCCGCGCCGAACGCGAGGCCATCAATATGCCCATACAGGGAACCGCGAGCGACATCGTTAAGATCGCGATGCTCAAGGTTGAAGATGCGCTGCGGCGCGAAAATTTGCGGGCGCGGCAGGTGATGCAGGTACACGACGAGTTGCTCATCGAAGCGCCGGAGGAAGAGGCCGCGCAGGTGGCCGCGCTGCTCAAGCGCGAGATGGAATCGGCCGTAGACCTCGACGTGCCCCTCGAAGTCGAAGTGGGCACGGGCAGCAATTGGATGGACGTGAAGAAGTAGTAAATCGTGAATCGTAAATCGTAAATAGATTCAATCAGGTATTCTCTATTTACGATTTACGATTTACGATTCACCAGCTATGTCTGAAGAACAACAACCGAAAGACGAGAGGGACGCGAGCGGCGGGCGCGTGGTGTATAGCCGTCTGCCTTCGGTGGAGGAGGCGGCGCGGGCTGAGGAGCAGGGGCGTCCGGCGGGAGCAGGCGCGGGCAGTTTGCAGTCGTTTGTGCGCGAGCCGCTCGCGCCGACGCTGCCGACGCTCGTCGTCGCGTTCGTGTTGCTCGTCCTGCTGGTGTTCGGCCTCGGCTATTTGAGCGTGAAAGAGGTTGAGTCGGTCAGCACGGAGGTGCAGCGTCTCGATCATCAATCGGCGGATCGCACCGAGTTGCTGCTCGCGCTGCGCGGCGCGCTCACGCAACTCGATAACGAGGCGCGTGAACGAGGCGCGAAAGAAGCGGGCGGCGGCATCGTCAATCCGTTCGACCTGAAATTGCGGCGGGCGCGCGGCGAGGTGGAGAAACACCTTTATCTCTTCGAGCATCTGCCGGTCGCGCAGACGGAGCAGGGGCAGGCGTTTCGCGCGGATGTGGCGAAGTACATCGAGAGCACGACGGACGCCGAGCGATATTCAATCGAAGGCTACAAAAGTTTCCGCCCCGTCGAAGACGGGATGCGCGCCCTGTTGACGCAGGTCAACCAGCAGCAGGCGCAGTTAGAGCGAGAGCGCCTGAGTCTGGCCGCACAGGCCGCGCGCCGGATCAGCCTGCTCAGGTGGATCGCCGTGCTGTTCGGCGTGCTCATCGCGGCGGCGACGATCTGGGAAGTGCAGCGGCGTTTCCGGCAGATGCGCCGGAGCCTCGAAGAATCGCGGCGCGAGCGACAGTTTAGTTCGCAGATGCTCGAAGGCATGGTCAGCGCGGTGGCGGCCATTGACGGGCGCGGCTCGCTGCGCAGCGCCAACGCGGCCTTCTTCCGCCTCTTCCCAAATGCTTCGGTCGGCGCGCGCGTGCAGGAGGCATCGGCCGCCCCGGATGCGTCGAAGTTGTTCGCGACGGCGACGGGCGGGGCGCGCGTGGAGCAGGTGACGTATCACGGCCGTTGGACTTTGAAAGATGCGGACGATGAAGAGCGGACGTTTGAAGTCTACTCGTCGCCGCTCGAAATTGACGGCGAGCACGGGCAGATCATGTCGCTCGTGGACGTGACGAAGACGGTCGCCACCGAGACCGAACTGCGCCACAAGGCATCGCTCGCGGCCGTGGGACAAGCGGCGGCGCAGGTCGCGCACGAGATCAAAAATCCTCTGGGCAGCATACGCCTCGGCGTGGCGATGCTGCGCGACATGACCGAGCCGGGCGAGGCGCACGACACAATCGACCTCGTCGAGCGCGGCATAGATCATTTGAACAAGCTGACGGTTGACGTGACGCAGTTTTCGCGTGAGAAGGAGTTGTCGCTGGAGCGCACGGACTTGCACGCACTGCTCGACACGAGCCTCGAACTCGTCGCCGATCAAATTCAGGCCAAGCACACGCCCGTCGAGCGGCAGTACACGTCCGAACCGCTCGACGGCGAACTCGACGCAGATCAACTGCGACAGGTCTTCGTCAATTTGCTCGCCAACGCGCTCGACGCGGGGGAAGAGAACTCGCCCGTCTCGATCACGACCGCGCTCGTTGCGCGCCGGCCGGGCGGGAACGGCGACGGGGCGGGCACGCCGCACGCGCGCATCACCATCGCGGATCGCGGGCGCGGCATGGATGCCAAAACCCGCGCGCGCATCTTTGAACCCTTCTACACCACCAAAAAACGCGGCACGGGGCTTGGCCTCGCCATCGTCAAGAAGATCGTGGAACAACACGGCGGCACAATCGCGGTCGAAAGCGCCGCGGGCGAGGGCACACGCTTCCACGTCGAACTGCCGCTCGCGCAGAAGTGAAGAGTGCCGCCGGGAATTTCAGACTCACCACCGCAGACACAGAGAGCACGGAGGAGCACAGAGAGTTGAACGATGAAGTAGGAATGATGAATGATGAACGGAAAGCAAGTTGTCTTCCATTCATCATTCATCATTCCTTGTTCATCATTTCTTTCCTCTGTTTCCACCCGCGCGGAACACAGGCGAGGCATGCGACACGATCTCAAGGGAAGATCGCTTCCAGCAATTTAGCCAGCCGGTAGCCGCCCTTGGCTAATTGTGTCTGAACGATTGGCCGGTTGTTCGCGCCGTAGTCAGCGCCGCGCGTGACGTTATAGAAGGGTTCGTCGTCTATGATGACCTCGTTCTCGATGGCGATGGTGTTGTAGGCGTTAGCGCGCGAAACCCGCAACGAGTCGGTCGCCCACTGCGCCGCCCACTTGTTGACCGCCCCGGTTCCGTTCCAACTCGGCTCTTGTGCGACGCTGCCTTTCAAGAAAGTGGCGAACGCAGGGATAGTTCTGTTGTTCCGTACGTCCTCGACCAAATCCCCATCCCAGTAGGAATGAAGATTGTTGCTGGTTGCGTCGGTGATGAGGAGCTTATTGCCGCCCACGTCGTGCGGAAAGTCGTGCAGCCTGATCTGCGCGGGGTCGCGCACGATTTGAATGGTATCGCCCGGCCCATCCACGTTGATGAACCCGACTCCGACGTGCAGCGGTTGGTGCAGGTCGCCGACCAGATGTACGAGCATCCGCAGGGCGTTGCGGCGTGTAAACTGCGGGACGTTGCCGCCCTGCAATTTACTGATGCAGAGATTGATCATGTGTACGATGTCGGTGGAAGAGGTGAAGCCCTGACAGTTATAGTTGGGGCAATCGAGCGGCAAGTCCACGAAGTGCCAGTTGCGGTTGTTCCGGTTGCGATTCTGTCGCAGAAAGTGCTGCGTGTCTGCGTCGGGGTGTGTGGCGGTGGGGCTGATAGTCTTCCTTTTTACGGAGTCAGCCCAGTTAGCGACGCTGGCGAGGCTTTCGCCGGGGCGCAATATCTGGTTAATGCGGGCGATGGTGTTGGGGTTCAGGTGAAGTTGCGCCACCTGCCCGACGGTTCTGTGGCCTTTGTCTCCCCACGCGAATGCGTGCGTCGCCGGGGCGAGCATGATTAAAGAGGTGAGAAGCAGGATTGCTAATCTTTTCATATAGGTCTCCTTTGCGGGATATACGGACGGCCTGTGGGTGGGTCGGCATTTTGGGACGCGCTTGACGCGAACGTTTGCGATGGTCTGTTGACGGCGACGGGCTGACGAGAGCGTGACCCGCGCCAGCGAGCAAGCGAGGAAGAAGCGGCGCGCAGGATAATCCGGCGTCTCCGAAATGTCAATCAACTTGTCCCGACGCAAACGGCGGAGTGAGAGCTTTCAACCCGCAACAACCCGCAACGCGACGCCCGACCGCGGCCTTAGAGCGGATTTCAGTTGAACGTATGGAAGGAGCGGAGTAGCATCAAATATGGCTTATTCCACTGACCTCCGTGAAAAGATTACACGAGCCTACGACGACGGCCTCGGCTCGCAACGCGCTATCGCTGAACTATTCGG
>DASVPS010000346.1:0-22577 GCA_036389555.1 Pyrinomonadaceae bacterium | reverse complement strand
CTTGTATGGCGATACATTTGAAGTTGAATTGCATGATCGACGGTTTCGTTTTCGCCACTTTCTGATCTAGGAATCAAAGCTGGATTAATTCCACGATTGCCCAATTGCTGCCAAACGGCATCAGTCGGAGGTGGAATACTTCCTCCCCACACTACTTCGTCGAACCGTCTGCCTCTCGCAGCCAGATAGAGGAAATGTGCGAAGTGAATTCTAAAAGCGTACCGATCCTCACCTACCCGTTCCTCGGCATATCGTTGCCCTTCATGAAAAATGTTTGAATTATCAACATACAAACAAATTGGACTATCCATAAAGTTGCTTCCTTGCGCTCAACTAACTTGTGAATAGCAGCATCAGCACGTCATGCTGCGTCGCGTCGCTCTGATAGTTGCGAAGCATCACACGCGCAAGCGGTGCGGGCGGTGAGAAGAGGGAGCTATCGTAGGCCAGCATCGGGGGAAGCCTCGATTATTTCCATAGCGAAATCAGCCGCCTGTTCGGGGCGCGCAAGATGCGGGCTGTGCAGAAAAACGGTTTCTGCTATTTCTTCATCCGGCACCACCACATAGACCTTCGTTCGCTCGGGCAAATTGACTTGAGATTTGAATTTAATCTGACCCTTTTCCACAATTCCTTCAAACGTCCTGACACTCATTGGTCACTTCCTCTCTCCAAAAGGCAAAGTCGCCTCTAAGCTGCTATGGTAGCAAATGCGGCGTCCATAACTTCGATTAATTCGTCAACCGTGTCCTTCGTCGAGTTGAGCATGAGGCCGGTGCGGATGACGTTGCCGTAGAGGCCGCCTTTGCCGATCAGGACGCCGCACATCTAAGCGAAAGGCGCGACCAGAACGGTTCGGTCGCCACGCGCTTGCGCATAGCTGATCTCGCCTGCCAGAGTTTCGTTTGCCAGTTCCTGGACATCGGTCGCCGTTTCTTCGTCTAAGTAAGGCTCGCCGCAGTTGGCGCAGACTTGCGCGGGGATGTCGGTGATGAGCAGGATGGCGTTGCCGCGCTCTATCGGCAAGATGGTTGTGCCTTCCTTCATCTGGGTGTGTTTACAAATTAAGCATTTCATCAATTCACCTGCGACGCTTCGTGAAATCTTCTTTCCAGAGTTTGATGTCGGGTTCGTACACCGTGACTGCCGTTGTTTCCCCTGTCACCGGATCGTCTTCGGCAACTACGTGGATCGGTCTCGCCCCATTCCATCCCAGCATCAGATAACGCGGCGGCTCGTCGGCAGGATATTCTTCGATGACTTCGCCATTTTCCAGAACATCACGCACCGCGCCGACGGGAATGTTCCGCTCAATCATACGCTTCAACACGTAGGGCGGAAAGATAATCAACATTATGCAGCCGCCGAGGCAAAAGCTCCGTCCAAAGCCTCGATCAGTTCGTCAACCGTGTCCTTCGTCGAGTTGAGCATGAGGCCGGTGCGGATGACGTTGCCGTAGAGGCCGCCTTTGCCGATGAGGACGCCGCGGCGTTTGGTTTCCTCGAATACTTTGAGGACGGATTGCGGGTCGGGTTCTTTGGTCTCGCGATCTTTAACGAGTTCGAGTCCCTGCATGAGTCCCATGCCGCGCACGTCTCCGATGACGGGATATTTGGCCTTGAGTCCTTCGAGTTTCTCGCGGAAGTATGCGCCGATGGTGGCGGCGTTGGCGCGTAAGTTTTCGTCTTCGATGACCTTGATGACGGCGAGGGCGGCGGCCATCGAGACGGGGTTGCCGCCGAAGGTGGAGAAGGTGAGGCCGGGGAAGCTGTCTGCGACTTCGGGCGTAGCGATGGTCATGCCGATGGGGACGCCGTTGCCCATGCCTTTGGCGGAGGTGATGATGTCGGGTTCGACGTTCCAGTGTTCGATGCCGAACCACTTGTCGCCCGTGCGCCCCCAGCCGGTCTGCACTTCGTCGGCGATAAATAAGCCGCCGGCCGCGCGCGTGATCTCTGCGGCGCGCTCGAAGTAGCCCGCGGGCGGGACGATGAAGCCGCCGACGCCGAGGATGGGTTCGGCCATGAAGGCTGCGATCTGGCTGGTGGTGGTCGTCTCGATCACGTCCTTGATGTCTTCGGCGCAGGCGAGGCCGCATTCCGGGTAGCTCAACTTGAGCGGGCAGCGATAGCAATAGGGCGCGCGCGCGTGGACGATGCCGGCGACCTGCGCGGGGAGTGGCCGCCAGGTCGAATGGCCGATGGCGGAGAGCGCCGTGGCCGAGCGGCCGGAATAGCTGTGGCGCAGCACGACGATTTCGTGGCGGCCGGTGTAGATTTTCGCCGCCGTGATGGCGGTGTCGTCTGCCTCCGTGCCGCTGTTGGTGAAGAAGGATTTCTTGAGACGCCCCGGGGTGATCTGGTGTAGCTTCTCGGCGAGATCGCCCTGCGGCCGGTTGGCGTAGAGCGTGGAGGTGTGCGAGAGGGTCTTGACCTGTTCGATGATCGCCGCGTTGACCTGCGGGTTGGCGTGGCCGACGCTGACCGTGAGCACGCCGCCGAAACAGTCGAGATAGCGCGTGCCTTGATCGTCCCAGACGTATTGCCCCTCGCCGCGCACGAGCGCGACGGGTTCCTGGTAATAGGTGGCGACGGCGGGGAAGAGAAACTCTTTGTGCTTGCGAACGATCTCGGATTGCGCGACCTGTGTTTCTGCCGTGGTGCTCATGTGTAAAATTCTCCGTTGCTGACTTGAAATCTGACCATCCCGCGCGCCGCCGCCTACTTCTTCATCGCTTTGACTGCCTTGCGGAATTTTTCGTTTTTCCTGAACGGCTCGAACGCCGGGTGAGTCATCGGATCGAACCAGAAGGAGGACGGGCCGAACCGCAATAAACTTTGCCTCTCAGTCTTCCCATACAGATACGCCTTTTCTAGAGAGGCGATGGAGGCGTCCACATCATTGAGGGAGGCGTAATATATCGCCAGCCCCAGATGAAATGTGGGGAACGTCGGGTCGTGACTGACGCCGTAATCCAGCAGTTCCTTGACGCGCGCCCGGTTGCCCGTGGCGGCGTAGATGTCCAGCAAGTGTCCTATCAGTTTTCGCCAATCTGCGTCATCGAGTTGGCGCTGTTTCTGTTCGAGCGCGAGCGCTGCGTGCAAGTGTTCGGCGGCCTGTTCGTACTGCTTTTGACGAATCAGTGTTTTACCTTTGTGATAGTAGTCGAAGCTGCTGACGGGGTTTGAGGTGTCCGTGAATTTGACGGAATCCAGCATGGCATAGAACAACTGCTCGTCCTCTTTTTTGAGTGCGAGGGCGTTGAGGCGGAACGTGATCAAGACATCGTCTTTCACGAAAAATGCTTCCATCCCGCGCGCCGCCGACTTCCACGCGCCGGGAGGCCCGGGGTATGGAAAATAAAATTGAGCCAGCGGATTTGTGTGTGCGTATTTGATGACGGGGATTTGTTTGTACTCGAAAGGTTTTACGCTCGCAGCGTCCACCCCTTCAGATTTTTTAAGCATCTTGACGGCGGAGTCTCGAACGTCACGGTCGCTTCCTTTGTCTTTTGCCGCCTCCACGCGAATGATTAACATGAGTATGCGCCCGACGGCCGGGTTGTCCCGGTTCAGTGTGGCGACAAACAAATAACCCGTCCCATCTTTCAGAGAGTCCTCCAGCGTGTTCGTAAAAGGCGCGACCGAAACGTCCACAGACCAATCTTTACCCGGCCACGTCAGCCGATGTAGTCCCTGCCCGGCAGCCGCCCCCTGCCCGAAAGCATTCGTCGCGCCCGCAAAAATCAACATGAGCAAGCCGAAGCTCAGGCTCGCCTTCGTCATACGTTTCCACATAAAACTTAATACAAATTGCCTTCGCGCTTGCGCCCGGTGTAGTCCACGTAAACGACCTTCAGTTCGGTATAGAAATCGAGCGCCGTCGATCCCTGTTCGCGTTCGCCGACGCCCGTCGACTTGATGCCGCCGAAGGGGATGTGCGCTTCGCCGCCGGTCGTGGGCGAGTTGATATGCGTCATGCCGGTTTCGATCTCGTCTACGAAGCGGAAGATGCGCGCGGCGTCGTTGGTGAAGATGGAGGAAGACAGGCCGTACTCGCTGTCGTTGGCGATGAGCATCGCTTCGTCGAAATCTTTGGCGCGCATGACGGAGAGGACGGGGCCGAAAATCTCTTCGCGGGCGATGCGCATGTCGGGCGTGACGCCGACGAAGACTGTCGGCTTGACGAAGTAGCCTTTGCTCAAGCCCGCCCCCTTGGCAATCTCACCGCCGCAGACGAGGCTCGCGCCGTCTTCGCGCCCGATGTCCATGTAAGAGAGCACGCTCTTGAACGCCTTGCCGTCAACGAGCGGCCCGACTTCCGTGTCCGGCTCGCTGCCGTCGCCGAGGCGGAGCGCTTCGGCGCGCGCCGTGATGCGTTCGATGAAGTTGTCGTAAACTTTCTCGTGGACGATGGCGCGGCTCGTCGCCGTGCAGCGTTGGCCGGTCGAGCCGAACGCGCCCTGCGCCGTCGATTCGACGGCGAGGTTCATGTCCGCGTCTTCGAGCACGATGACGGGGTTCTTGCCGCCCATCTCGCACTGCACTTTCGCGCCGCGCCGCGCGCACTGTTCGTAGAGTTTGAGGCCGACGTTGTTCGAGCCGGTGAAGGAGACGGCGCGCACGGCCGGATGATTCACGATCTCATCGCCCGCCTCCGCGCCCGATCCGATGACGAGGTTCAGGACGCCTTTGGGTAAGCCCGCCTCCGCGAACAACTCTGTGAGGCGCACGGCCGTCGCGGGCGTCACAGTGGCCGGCTTGAAGATGACTGTGTTACCGGCGACGAGCGCGGGCGCGATCTTCCAGACGGGAATCGCGACCGGGAAATTCCAGGGCGTGATGCAGGCGACGACGCCGTGCGGCTGCTTTAAAGTGTAAGCGAAGTTGGCGGGCAGCTCCGACTGGATGGTCTCGCCGTTCATCCGTCTGGCTTCGCCCGCGCAAAATTCGGCGACGTTCGTGGCACGCCTGATCTCGCCGCGCGACTCCGCGAGCGTCTTGCCCTCTTCGCGCGTCAAGAGGGCGGCGAGGTTCTCCGTGTCCTCTTCGAGCAGGCGCGCGAAACGTGCGATGATGCGGCCGCGCGTCGGGGCGGGTGTGGCGCGCCACTCGCGAAAAGCCGCGTGGGCGACCTCTACGGCGCGACGCGCTTCTTCACGCAAAGAGAGACGGACTGTGCCGAGCACGTCGTCCGTGTTGGCCGGGTTGATGTTGTCCGCTGTCTGGGCGGCGTCGGAGAGCAGCCATTGGCCGTCAACGAAATTGTGATAGATGTCCATAGAAAGCGTTCCGGTCGCGCGCCTCTGACGGGTGCGACCTGGCGTCTGGTTGCGGAGCGAACGATGCCGGAGCTGAACGATTGTAGAGATGGAAGCGTTTCGCTAAGCTGTGGCGCGCGTGGCCGCCCGTCGCGGGCGCAGGCACAGGCATCGGCGCAGGTCCGGCGTCGCCTCAGTTTGCCTGCACTTTATACCGCACAGCCGCACGGCGTTGCAATCTGAATCGATGATGACCACTGAAACCACAAACACCGTCGCGAGCATGCGCGAACTGCTCGAACTTCGCGCCGCCGCAACCCCCGACGTAACTTTTCTCTTCGACGCGCACGACGGCCGGAGTTGGACTTACGCCGAGTTCGACGCGGCGGTCAACCAGACGTGTGACATGCTCGCGGCGCACGGCGTCGGGCGCGGCGACGTGGTGAGCCTCTTGCTGCCGAACAGCGCCGAATACGTCATCGCCTATTTCGCCTGTTTCAAGACGGGCGCGCTCGCCGGGCCGGTCAACTCTCTGCTCAAGTCGGAAGAGGTCGCGTATGTCGTCGGCAACTCGGACGCGAAACTGTTGCTCTATCATTCGCAATTCCGCGACACGGTGGCGCAGGTGCAAAAAGAAATTTCGAGTCTCACGGCCGCGCTCCAGTTTGACGACGTGGCGACGGCGAACGCGAACTCCGACGCGCCGCCCGTAGACTCCTGGCGCAACCTCGCGCTCGGCCGCGACGACGAAGCGATCATCATCTACACTTCAGGCACGACCGGAAAGCCCAAGGGTTGTCTCCTGACGCACGGCAATCTGCTGGCGAACGCGCGCCAGATCGTACGCTGGTTGAAGTTCACGCCCGCAGACCGACTGCTCTCCGTGATGCCGCTCTTTCACATGAACGCCGTGATGGTGACGACCATCGCGGCGATGTACGCGGGCGGGTCGAGCGTCGTCAGCCCGCGCTTCTCCGCCTCGCGCTTCTGGCAGATCGTCTCCGATTACGAAGTGACCTCTTTCGGCTCGGTGGCAACGATGCTCTCGATGCTCCTCGCCACCTACCCGGAAGGCGTGCCAGCGGGCTTGCGCCGAGAGCAACTGCGCTTCGCGATGTGCGGCTCCGCGCCCGTGCCCGCCGAAGTGCTGCGCCGTTTCGAGGAGACTTTCGACTGCCTCGTCATAGAGGGCTACGGATTGTCCGAGTCAACCGTGCGCGCGACGTTCAACCCGCCCGACGCGCGCCGCCGCCCCGGCTCGTGCGGGCAATCAATCGGCTGCGAGATCAAAGTGTTCGACGAAGACGAGAGGGAAGTGGCGGCCGGTGAACTCGGCGAGATCGTCCTCAGCGGCGAGAACATTTTCAAGGGCTACTACAAAAACGAGGCCGCCACCGCAGAGGCTTTCCGCGGCGGCTGGTTTCACACGGGCGACATCGGCTACCGCGACGCGGACGATTTTTACTACATCGCGGATCGCAAGTCGGACATGATCATACGCGGCGGCGAAAACATCTACCCGCGCGAAATCGACGAACTGCTCTACACGCACCCGGCCGTCGCCTCGGCCGCCGCCGTCGCCGCGCCCGACCCGCTCTACGGCGAAGAGGTGGCCGCCTTCGTCGTCCTGAAGGAAGGTGTTGAAGCGTCGGCCGAAGAACTCAAGGAGTTTTGCCGCGCGCATCTCGCTGACTTCAAGTGCCCGAAGACCATCACCTTTCTTGACGAACTGCCGAAAGGCCCGACCGGCAAACTGCTCAAACGCGAACTCGCCAAGCACTTCAAAACGGGCAATTGAGTTGGAACAGTCCGCCCATTCGCCTTTTATGAACGCCGTACCAAGTTGACAGGCAATCGGACTTGAACTAATCTCCGCGAGCATATTCAATAACGCCCGATCACATCCTTCCGATGTTTGCCGCATGCGTTCGGAAGGTGCTTGTCAACCAGTTCTGTCCAGAGCGAAGGCCGCGTCATTTTTCCTTCCGTCCGACAGACAATAATCCAAAATTGACTACAGCTTTTATGCCGGTCGAATCGAACAGAGCGGGCGATGTCGCGTGACATGGCCGCCCTTTTTTGACGGGCGCGAAGTGTGTAGTTCTCTTTGTAGTCGTGGGAGCCTGTGGTTGTTGCTCCCCAAACTTTAAACCCCCCGCTGTGTTGCAGCGCAGTCACTTGCCCCTTTAGGAGATAGTGTGAAGATGAAATATTCCAGATTGTTTCTGCTCAGTTTAGTGGTCGCTGTCGTCGCTTTGGCCGCCGGCACGATTGGTTTCGCCTCCATGTCCAGCCCCGCCGCCGTGGATTGCGGTACGAAGGTGGTGTTAGCCACAGACGTTACCAGACAGGCCGAAAACACTCCGCCCACGGACAATTGGGTGTTGTACACGCGCGCCGGTACGCCCCCCACGGCGGGCGAATTCGTGGTTGGACCTGGCGACCCCGCGCTCGGCGACGGAAGTTTTCAGATGACGACGGCCACCGGTGCCGAAAAGGTGTTCCTGTTCAACTATGACCACATCGGCACCAAACTCGCTGACATCAACACCATCAGCTATCAGACTTATCGTAGCGCAGGCTCGTTGCAGCAGGTGGCTGCCCTGAATATGGTCATTGACTTCAACGGGCCGAATGCGGCAGGCGGCTTCGCCACTTTAGTTTTCGAGCCTGTCTATAACGTGACGGAGCAAGGCGCGGTCGTGAGCGGCGAGTGGCAGGACTGGATCGCCAGCGGCAGCGGCATCTGGTGGTCAACTCGCGCCATCAACGGTCAGTGCGCGGGGGCGACCGCGGCGTGTGATAAGACTTGGGATGAAATCAAAGCGAACAACCCCGATGCCGTCATTTTAGAGGGCTTCGGCTTCAATCAGGGTAGCGGAAATCCCGGCCTCGTCACCGCCGTCGATGCGCTTACCCTCAACTGCGTGACCTATGATTTCGAACCGGACTCCGACAGCGACGGCATCGGCGACGGCTATGACAATTGCCCGCTCGTTGCGAACGCCGGCCAGGCGGACACGGACGGCGACGGCATTGGCGATGCTTGCGACACGAGCACGAAACCGACCAGCAAAGACCAGTGCAAGAACGGCGGTTACACGCGGTTCAACGACCCCGCATTCAGGAATCAGGGTGACTGCATCCAATTCGTCAACACCGGGAAGTAGTTAAATCCATACAACCGAAGGGGCGGGGTCGCTTCCGGCGGCCTCGCCTTTTCCTTTTGGACAGTGTGCAGGGCGAAAAAGTTCGTGGCAGAGGGGCGGCGCGTGCGGTATGATGCGGGGAAAATTCAAAGACAAGTTTCAAGGGGGAAATGCCGTTGGCGAAGTTGAAAGACAAAGTGGGGAACACTTTGGACGAAGCTCGCATGCTCGTGATCGGCGCGCAGGTCTTGCTCGGTTTCCAGACCCGCGCGGTCTTCGAGCCGGGATACGAACATTTGACGCACCACGCGCAGTATCTCATCGTCGGCGCGCTCGCGTTGATGCTCCTCGTCGTGGCGATGTTGATGACGCCCGCCGCCTATCACCAGATCGCTGAGGACGGCGAGGACACGCACAACCTCAACCGCTTCGCGTCGAACATCATGATGCTCGCGCTGCTGCCCTTCGCGCTGGGGCTGGGCATCAACCTGTTCGTCTTCGTGGAGAAGTTGAAGGGGACGGCCTACGGCGTGGCGGCGGGTCTCGCGGCGACGGGCATCGCGCTCTTTTTCTGGTGGGGCTGGGAGATATTGAGGCGCGCGCGGCGCGAGCCTGAAATCATGGAGGCGAGGGAGATGAACAAGGCGAAGGGCAACGACGAGGAGAAGAAGACGAAGACGAAGGACAAGATCAAGCACGTTTTGACCGAGGCGCGAACGGTGCTGCCGGGCGCGCAGGCGCTTCTCGGTTTTCAGTTTGTGACGATTCTGATGGAGTCTTTCGATAAACTCCCGACCTCTTCCAAGTACGCGCATCTGGCGAGCCTCTCTTGCGTCGCGCTCAGCATCGTTCTCCTGATGACGCCCGCCGCTTATCACCGCATCGTCGAGCGCGGCGAACAGACAGAACATTTCTACCGCGTCGCCAGTCGCATCCTCGTCGCGGCCATGATCCCGCTCGCGCTCGGCATCAACGGCAGTTTCTACGTCGTGCTGCGCAAGGCGACGAACTCCGTCATGTTTTCCCTGGTCGCCGCCGCGCTCGGCCTCGTGTTCTTCTACAGCCTCTGGTTCGGCTTCACCACCTACCGGCGCAGGCAGCGCGCCGCACAAGCGCCGACGACGCGGCAGGCCGCGCCGCGCATGAAAGCCGTCTGACGATTATGACGAAAAGATACCTGAAACTTCTCTGCCTCTTACTTGCACTCTCTCTGAACGCGCCCGCGCAGAAACCTGGCGCGCCGCGAACAGCGACGGCCGACGCGGACACGCAGAAGGCCACGACGCGCGAGGGACGCATTGCGCAGGCGGCGGAAGCGTTGCGCCCGCAACTCATCGCGCAGCGGCGCGACTTTCACATGCACCCGGAACTCTCCAACCGGGAGGAGCGCACCGCACGCATCGTCGCCGAACGTCTGAAGTCGCTCGGTTTCGACGAGGTGCGGACGAAGGTCGCGCGGCACGGCGTCGTCGGCGTGCTGAAGGGCGGGCGGCCGGGCGGAGTCGTCGCCGTGCGCGCGGACATGGACGCGCTGCCGATTCAGGAGACGAACGACGTGCCCTACAAGTCGCGTACGCCGGGCGTCAAGCACGCTTGCGGCCACGACGTACACACGACCGTCGAGTTGGGCGTCGCGGAAGTCTTGAGCCGGATGCGCGCGGAGATCAGCGGCACGATCAAGTTCATCTTCCAGCCCGCAGAAGAGGGGCCGCCCGCGGGCGAAGAGGGCGGCGCGCCCCTCATGATCAAAGAAGGCGCGCTGGAGAACCCGCGCCCGCAGGCCATCTTCGGACTCCACACAGAGCCGAACGTGCAGGCCGGGCAGATCGGTTATCACAGCGGCCCCGCGATGGCCTCGTCCGACACTTTCAACATCATCATACGCGGCAAGGGCGCACACGGCGCGCAGCCGCAGTTGGGCGTGGACGCGGTGGTCGTTGCCTCCGAGTGCGTGCTCGCGCTGCAACACATCCGCAGCCGCCGTATAGATCCGCTCGAACCGCTCGTCATCACCATCGGCACGATTCAGGGCGGCTCGCGCTTCAACGTCATCGCGAACGAAGTGAAACTAACCGGCACGATGCGCACGCACAACGACCGCGTGCGCGAGCGCGCCATCGAGTTGATGCGCGAGACGCTCACGCATGTGACGGCCGCCTACGGCGCAACGTTCGAGTTGAATTTCGAGGGCAGCAACCCGGTCACGTACAACGAGCCTTCGCTCGTCGAGGCGACGCTGCCGAGCATTCGCCGCGTCGTCGGCGCAGAGAACGCGCTCGTGCTCAAACCCTTCATGCCGGCCGAAGATTTCTCCTACTTCCAGAAGGTCGTGCCCGGCTTCTACTTTTTCCTCGGCGTCGGCAACCGCGCGCGGGGCATCACTGCCGGCTGGCACACGCCCGATTTCGACGTGGACGAAGAGAGCCTCGTCGTCGGCGTCAAGGTCATGTCCAACGTGCTGCTCGATTATCTAGACTGGCAGGCGGAGAAGCGTTGAAGGCGAAACAACGCCGAAGGCGGAACGGTGAATGCGGAATAAAAAGATTGACCGGCAAGCCTGCTAGTCATACCCTCTACGCCGTAAAGCTCGAATTTGACTCGTGACTCGCTCCGGCGACTCGCGACGGTAAAACTTTGAAGGAGGAGAAGTGTTATGGGAATGATCCTGATCGTGATCTTAATCATCCTGCTGCTCGGTGCATTTCCGCGTTGGCCGCACAGCCGTAACTGGGGCTACTTCCCCAGCGGCACGCTCGGCATCATCCTCTTGATAATCATCATCCTCGTCCTGTTGAAGCGCATCTGAAGAATAGTTTCCGGTTTCGAGTTTCAGGTTTGGTGAACGGGCTGTCGCTCTTTTGAACTTGAAACTTTCGATTTGAAACCCGAAACTATCCGCATGGCCTCAGTCGCACAACGCCTGGCGGAGAACGTTGCGGGCGATTTCTACGTCGACGCGACCTGTATAGACTGCGATGCCTGTCGCCAGATCGCGCCCGCGACGTTTCGCGATCACGGCGAGCAGTCGAGCGTCTATCGCCAGCCCGCGACGGAAGATGAGACGCAGCGCGCGCTGATGGCGCTCGTCGCCTGCCCGACCGCCTCCATCGGCACGCTCACACATCACAACACGCGCGCCGCCGTGGACGCTTACCCTGCGTGCGTCGCCGAGAACGTCTACTTTTGCGGCTTCACGTCGGAGGCGAGTTTCGGCGCGTGGAGTTATTTGATCGTGCGGCCGGAGGAGGCGGGCGGGAACGTCCTTGTGGATTCGCCGCGCTTCGCCTCTCAACTCGTCAAACGCATCGAAGCTCTCGGCGGCGTCCGTCAAATGTTTCTCTCGCATTCAGACGACATCGCAGACCACGCGAAGTATGCCGCGCGTTTCGGCTGCACGCGCATCATGCATGCGGCGGACGGCGCTGAGAGGCGCGGCATTGAGCGCGTCGTCGAAGGCGAGGCCGAAGTTGCGCTCGACGGGGAATTGCGCGCCATCCCCGTGCCCGGCCACACGCGCGGCCACATGGTGCTGCTCTATCGCGACAAGTATCTCTTCACGGGCGATCATCTCGCGTGGTCGCCCGCGCGTGAGACGCTGACGGCCTTTCGCAGCGTCGCGTGGTACTCGTGGGCGGAGCAGACACGCTCGATGGAGAAACTGCTGGGGAAACGTTTCGAGTGGGTGCTGCCCGGCCACGGGCGGATACATTCCGCGTCGGCCGAGGCGATGCAGGCGCACCTCGGCCGCTGCATCGAGTGGATGCGGCAGACGAAATAGCCGCCCCTGATATATTGAAGATCAGGGGCGGCTATTTCGTTTCGTCTTTGCTCGCGGCTAAGTGGCTGTATGAAAAGTAACCTTGTCCTTGTCCCGGAGGGACATCTGAGTGTGTCCCGGAGGGACATTTGACAATAGCCCGGCACTTCAGTGCCGGGATCATGCTAATCCCCACCCATAAATGGCTGGGCTATTCTCAATCGTCCCTGTCGGGACTTTTGAAACTGCCTCTAAGTATTCCGCCTCAGCCTTCGCAAGCGTCGCAGCCCCAACCCGGCGAGTAGTAATCCCAGCCCGCCGCCGATGAATTTGGTCGAAGTGATCATCCGGCGCAGGGTGAAGGTTGACGTGCTCGTCGAGACGGAACCTGTGGAGTTTACCTTCTCAGGCTTTGCCTCCGGTTGCTCGGTGCTCGCCTTCGTCGCACCGCCTTTGAAGTCGTTGGCGGGCGTCGTCGGGTCGTCCGTGACGGTGTAGAGCTTGCCGTCCATCAGGTACATGCGGCGCAACTCTTCGAGGTTGAAGGGGCGCGCGCCGCGGCGGCCGAAGACGGCGAGTTGATTGCCGCTCTCGTCCACGGCGCGGTCGCGGTCGAGACCTTTGGAGAGAGCGATGGCCGGGCCGATAGTCTTGAACGTGGCGATCAATTTCGGGTCGGGGCGCGGACTGAACCCGGCGTAGGTGGTGGACGTTTCGGGGTCGGTCAGTTGGAGTATACGCAGGCCGTTGTGCCCGTCGGCGACGTAGGCGTAGAGGCTCGCGTTCGTCATCGCGATCTTCACCTGATGCACGTCGTTGAGCTTGCCTTCGGCGTTGTACATCTGTTCGAGTTTGGGCTGTTCCGGCCGCTCGACGTTGATGATGGCGATGCCCTCTTTGCCGTTGGCGACATAGGCGTAAGTGCGCGCGACGTAAACGTCGTGGGCGTGCGAGAGCCGCACCTCCGCGCCTTCGACGAGGTGCGCGTCTGCCGGTGTCGTCACGTCGATGACCTTGAAGCCCTCTTCGTCTACGACGAAGGCGTAGCGGAACTGTATGGCGACGGCGTGCGGATGGTGGAGCGCGAACTCTTTGACGACTTTCGGGTTCAACGGGTCGTCAATATTGACGATGACGAGCGACTTGTCGGTCGTGATGTAGGCGTGCGTGCCGGCGAGCTGGATGTTGTTCGCGCCGTTGAGCACGCCGTTCGGGTTCCACGTCAGCGCCCGCTTGAGATAGTTGTTCAAAGGGTCGCCGTCGAGCAGCGTGGCCGCGCCGACGAGCACCAAGCCCTCGTGTTTGTCTGTGACGTAGAGATAGCCGTAGAGCGGGTGAATCGGCTGCTCCTGATTCTCGGGGCGACGCGAGCGCACGGGGTCGAGCGCGAGCGTCGAAGGCGCGGCGACGGCCGTCGCGTATTTCGTCTTCACCCAGAATCGCTGGCCGAAGCGCGAGACGGGTGCGGTCGTGATGCGCTCGGAAAAGCCCTTGTGATCGATCTGCGCGATGTCGTAGATGCGCAGGCCGCCTTCGCCCGCCGCGACATAGGCATACTCGCCGCGCATCTGCACCTGCAAGACTTCGGGGTTGCCGATGTGTTCGTAATAAGTCTCCAGACGGCGGCCGCCCTCTACAAATTTTTTGTAGTCGTCCGGGTAAGCGAGCTTGTGCAGGGTGCTGCCGATGACGGCCTGCGGGTCTTCGCGTTCGGTGACGGGGACGACTTCGAGCGAGTGCTCGGCGGCGACGTAGACGTAGCGACCCATGAAGTTGACGAAGTTCGTCCCCTGCATGAGCAGTTGCGCCATCCAGGCGTTGTTGTCGTTCTCCTTCGAGACGTGGCAATCGGTGCAACCCTTCGTCTCGGTCGAGCGGACGGTGTGCGGGACGTGCGTGGAGAACGCCTGCCCGCTGAAGCCTTCGGCGGAGATGGTCTGCTGTTGCGAGTAAATCCACTCGCGGTTCTGGTTCTGCGAACTGACGAGGACGGCGGAGCGCGAGGCGGCGGGCGCAACGCGATGTCCGGTCACGGTGCCGTCTTTGGCGAGCATAAACACGTCGTCGCGCAAGACCTGGAAGTTGTAGGTCGTGTAGTTGCGCGAATCGTCGCCCTCGTTGTGGCGGTTGGGCATCTTGCGATTGGCCTTCATCGAGAGGTGACAGCCGAAGCAACTCGTCATCCAGGACGAGTGGCACGAGAAGCACGTCATCGAATTGTCTGCGTGCGCGAGTTGCTCATCCTTTTCCGGCACGTCGCCCCACGTCTGGTTGTCCTTACGGATGGTCTTGGCGTAACGCGAGAGCGGCTTGTAGTCGGGCGAGTTCGGATCGATGCTGTCTATCGTCTGCTTGACGCGCCACCACTTGCCCGGCTCGACGATGGAGTTCTGCACGATCTCGCCCGCCTTGAGCGTGACCTCCTCCTCCCGCCCGTCGGCGGTCTTCCGCTTCTTCTTCAACCCGGCGGTGGGCGCGAGTTGGAACAGCGGAATCTTACCGCCCGCCGCGTCGCGCGCATAAAGATTGCGCGAGATGTCTCTATTGCCGCTCGCCGGTGCGCGCAGATTCCGCCCGCGCTCCTTGTCCACGAGTTTGCCGCCTTCGATGCCTTGCCCGGCGGCGGGGCCGGTGGTCAGGAGTTTGGCGCGCTCGCGGATGGTGCCGTGGCAGTCGGTGCAGCCGATCTCGATGGCGGCGCGCGGCTCGTTGTAGAGAATGCCGGTGCCGTGCGTGTCCTGCCGGAAGTGGCAGTCGGCGCAGTGCATGCCCTTTTCGAGATGTATGTCCTTGAGGTGGACGGGCTGTCCCGCCGCCGGCTCGTCGTCGCCGGAGAAGGCCACGGCGTCTTCGAGTTTTTTCTGCGTGACGTCTTTGACCGGCTGGTTTTTAGCGTCGAGCATGTTGCCGGCGCGGTCGCGTTTGAAGACGGCGCGGTAGAGCCAGCCGTGGCCGTGATAGTCCGCGAAGACGGTCTGCTTGAGTTGTTTAAGAAACTCGCCGCCGGGTTCGCCCGTCTTGACGAGGAAGTCTTCGGGCGCGGCGCGGTCTTTCCACTTGCGCATCGACCAGAGGCCGCGCAACTGCGCGCCTTCCGGGTTGCGGTCGAGCTTCTCCTGCTCTTCGTCCTGCGAGGGCGTGACCTGTTTGGCCGGGTACATCTTGTCGCCGTCCGTCTCGTTGTCCCACCAGGTGAAGCCCGTGTAGGTGGCAACCATGTTCGTGCCGGGGTGCATGTGACAGGTCATGCACTGCGAGGTCGGGATGGCGTTGGTGAACTGGTGCTTGATCGGATGGCCGGGTTCACCGCGCGGGATGCTGGTGTCGGCGGTGGCGGTCGTGCCGAGGTTGCCGAATCTGGCGTAGGAGCCGGAGTTGACCGGGCTGCGGTCGTTGGCGTAGATGACGTGGCAGGCCGTGCAACCGGACGAGCGATAATCGCCGGGATGATCGTTCGTGCCGAGATGGTTGAGCGTCGGGTCTAAGAGGCGCGTCTTCTGGATGCCGAGGTAGATGGGGTCTGTGCGTTGCTGCGTGCCGAGGCCGCGCGCGCTCAAGCCCTTGTCGGGCTTGCCGGGTTCTTCCTCGCGGTCGGGCAAGCCGACTTCCAGACGACGCTTGCCGCCGCGCTCAAAGACGCGGAGGATGTTGCCCGGCTGCGAAATCTCCCAGCGCGGGAGCGGGTCTATGAGGGGCAGCCAGCCTTTGAGCAGTTGTTGTTCCCGCGTCGGCTGCGGCACTTGAATGAGGCGCATCGGCGCGCCGGTCTCTTCGGCGTAGGCCTCGCCGAAGCGTGCGTCTTTGATGGGGAAGCCGCCGTTGTTGTAGAGCGCCGCGCCCCATAGCATCGCGCCGTGGCGCATCATGCTGTTGTCGTTGGCCTCCACTTCCGGCGCATGACATTCGGAACAGGTCTTCGCCGCGACGCGCAAGTCGGCCGGGTTGATGAAGCGTACGAACTCCCAACTCTCCCGGTTCAAGAGAGCGTTGTTGCGCTCCGGGTTCGCGCTCGATGTTTTGCCGCCGACTTTCCAGAAGTTCGGGTTGCGCGGGCGCACGTGCGCCTCTTCCGTGGTCTTGCCGACGGGATTGCCGCCGTGGCAGTAGGTGCAGGAAAGCCCCTGTCCGTCTTTGCCGCCCGCCTCCAACTTTCCGCTCGACGTGACGTGCATCGGCTCGATGTTGTTGTGACAGGTGACGCAGCCTTCAGTCGCCTCTACAGCGGCGGCGGCGGCTGCCGCTTGCTGCGAGACGGGCGAAGCGGAGTTGTGTGTTCGCGCGGGCGCAGCGCCCGATGGCGCGGCGGAGTTCGACCTGGAATCCGGCGTGGATTTATCGCTCGCGGCGGCGCGTGCCATCTCGGCTGCGCCGTCGTTCTGGGCGGAGGAACGCGCCCCGCCGAGTAGGGTTAAGCCGAGGACGGCGACAAAAATCAGGAAGATGACCAGCTTGACGCGATCAGCTTTACCGACACCTTGCATTCTAGACTCTCCGTCTGACGATGACTGTCTCTCGAAATATTTGATCTTAGAAAATGAACTTCAACTGCCCGAACAGCGAGAACAGAGGCTTGCTCGGATCGATGATCGTGCGGTCGGGCGTGCAGAAGTCGGCCACGTTGGGCGGGCAGTTGCGCGTCGCGTCCGTGTAGATATCGCGGAAGCCGCGCCCGGGCACGAAGGTCGATGCGCCGAAAGTCATCGTGATGTTGTTGATGAGCAGCGGGCGGTAGGCGACGCCGATGCTGTAATCCTGACCGATGCCGTGGCGGATGTTGGGCTGGAACAAGACCTGTTTGAGCGGCTCGGTGTGGTGGAAGCGCAGGAAGTTGGCGTTGAAGATGGCTTTGATGCGCTGCGTCACTTCCACGTCCGCGCCCGCGTTGAAGATGAAGATGCCGGGGTTGACGAAGTTGGCCTGCCCCTGCGTCTTGCTGCTACGAAGCGACGGCAGCAGGCTGTTCGGCTCGACGAGCGAGACGCCCGTCTGCGTCAGGCGGATGGCCGAGCGATTCCAGAAAGAGAACTGCCCGCCGACGAAATTCGGATCGTCGAAGATGGAATCGAAGCCTGTGGCCTGCGAGTCGGTCGGGTTCTTGTCGCCCTGCGCGAAGAAGGCAGACGTTTTGAAGCGGATGTAGTCTTTGTCGTAGCTGAGTTCGAGCGCGGCCATCTGGCTGCGGATATTGACGGGGCGGCCCGCTATCGGATTGTGCGAATCGCGGCCGAGGGCGAGGTAGTAGGCGTGCGAGAGGTTGAAGCGGCCGAGCATGCCGCTCCCCAAATGGCCGTCGCCGGAGAAGCCTATGTAACCGACCTTGACGCTGTGCGGCCTGACGTCGCCGACGAGCGCGGGGCGCACCTGAAAACCGTTGCGGTCGAACTTGCGCGAGGGGCGGTCGTCGTTAAAGAGAAAACTGAGTTGCGCCGTGTAGCCTTTGCGCACGAAGTCCTGCCGGTAGATGTTGGCGATGTAGACGTTTTGGTGGCGCGTGTCGAAGCGATTGAGGCCGCTGTTGGTGTCCTTCTCCAATTGGGAAAAGTAGGCGGCGTTGAATTGATACTGGTTGTTGGCGAAGCCGCCGAAGAGGCGCGCGCCGAGGTTGTTGTCGGAATAGACGAAGCCGCGGAAGTCCGAGACGAAGGGTTGTATCCCTGCGCGCACGGAGACGAAATCAAAGTTGGCGTTCACGTCTTCGAGTTTCACTTCGGCGAAGGCTTCTTCGAGCGAGATGTGCGCGTCGGTGCGGTTCGTGCCGCGCCGCGGATCGATGTTGATGACGCCGCGCTCGCGCGCGTTGACGTAGTTGGGCAAACTGATGGTGGGCGAGATTTTGATCGCCCAGTTGCGCGGCTTAAAGGTGGTTGAGCCGCTGAACATCTCGAACGAGAATTGGATGACGTGGTTCGCGATCAAAGTCTCGGGTCGTCCGAAAAACTCTGCGCTGCCCGGGCGTTCGCTGCTCACGTCGGTGGGCTTCGGCGTGCGGTTGAGTTCAATCGTCGTAGTGTCCACGCCCGACAGGATCATGAAGACGCTCTGGCCGAAGATGGGGAAGTCGCCCTTGAGCAGATTTTGATTGTAGGGGTCGTACCACCTGCCGCGCCTGAAGGGGATGTCGCGGCCGCGCGCGCCCTTGTCGCCGTAACGGTCGTATTCGGGAAAGTTGACGCGCCAGCGGTCGCGCACCTCGGCGCGGTCGGGCAAACTGGGCGGGCGTGATTCGATGTTGCCGCTCCCGGCGTAACCGGCGGGGCGTTCGTTCGCCGTCGGGTCAACGAACGGCTCAGGCTTCTTCGTCTCCTTGAGCGCCTTGACTTCAACTTCGACGGGGATTTCCTTGCCGGGTTCGACGATGTAGTTTTCGCGGTCGAAGCGCAACGCGCCGGGCGCTTCGACGAGGATGCGGTAAGCGCCCGCGCGAAGTTTGAAGGAGAAGCTGCCGTCTGAGGCCGTGCGCGTCGTCGAGCGATTGCTCGTCACCTGGTTGATCGCCATGACGGTCGCCCCGGCGAGCGGCGTCTTCGCCTCGCTGCGCACGACGCCTTTGATCCACCCGTGCTGTTGGGCGTGAGCCGACGGCGGGAAGATTGAGAGCAGAGAGACGACGAGGAGCAGTCTCGCGAGAGCGCGCGTGTGTGTAGGGGTAGGGAACATGAGGCCGTTAATAAAATACGGAGGCCGCGGGGGCGATCTCGTAGGTGTCGGGCACAGTGAAAAGTCGTGAATAACGGAAAACTAACCGCTGGTTTTTTGCGACGGCATAGAAGCTCAATTCAAAAACGCGATGGGCTGTTTTTGTAGCACAGTCGCCGCCGACTGGCAACGGAATTTTTTCTCGCGCGCGCCGGGACGGCAACTTTCGCGGGCAATTTTCGCGTCCGCCGCCGCCGCCAAATAAATTCAACTTGACGGAACAAAGTTTAATGATAAATTGTAGCCGCTCCGGTTAATGTCCCAACGCTGCAAATGCGTCGCCGGTTTCTACCAGATAGCAATTCTCGCGTGACCTGCTCTATATGTCTAAACATCAATCAACGACAGTCCGACGCCTGCTCCTGCCGGCTTGCTTCGCCCTGTGCGCCGTGGCGCTCATTTATCAACCGCACGACGTTTCGCGGGCGCAGGCGACGCGCCCCGTCCTGATTAGCGAAGCCAATTCGACGCGCGCCCTCGCCGTCGAATCCGTCACGCGCCTGCGCGAGCCTTTCACGCGCGACGCGCGCCACTCCATCGCCGGCGCGGATCGGCGCACGCGCGTCCAACTCTTCGTCATGAATCTCGAACGCGGCGTGGACGCTTCCACCATCACGGCCGACGCCGAAGACGGCACGCGCCGCGTCTACCCGCTCGCCGTGGAAAATGTCGCCGTCGTGCCCGGCCAGGAGTGGATGCATTCGGTGACGGTGCGTCTGCACGAAGAGATGGGCGATCTCGGCGACGTGCTGGTGCGCGTGCGCTACGGCAGCATCGCCAGCAATCGCGTGAGACTAGGCATCGGACACATCGGCGGCGGCTTGCCCGATGATGCGGGCGCACAGCCGACCGCCGCGCCGCCCGCGACCGCCCCGACGCCCAACACCAACCCCATCACGGCGGGAACGCTCAACACGGGCGACGTGCAGAACGTCATCGCGCAGGCCGTCTCCGCCGCGGTCGCCCTCGGCCGCCCCGTGACCGTGGCCGTAACGGACAAGGAAGGAAACGTCCTCGGCGTCTTCAAGATGACGGGCGCGCCGGATCGCACGCAGTTTCGCGGCAACGCCGGCTTCAATCAGGAGCCAAACGATCCGACGACGGGACTGGTCGCCGTCGGTCTGGAAGGCACGAACCTCGTCCCGGCGCTCAAGCCCGTGCCGCGCGCCGCGATCACGAAAGCGGGCACGGCCGCCTTCTTCAGCACGCAGGGCAACGCCTTCACGCCGCGCACGGCCGGCTTCATCATTCAGGAACACATCCCGCCCGGCGTCGATTTCCGCCCCGGCGGGCCGCTCTACGGCGTGCAGTTCTCCCAACTCCAATGCTCTGACATCAAGATGCCCGGCCTGCCCTTTGGTCTCTCGGCCGACCCCGGCGCAGTTCCGCTCTACAAGAACGGCGTACACGTCGGCGCGGTCGGCATAGAGGGCGACGGTGCCTACACGGTTGACCGCATCCCTGCGGATTTCGATAAGCCGTTTGAGGAAGTGATCGCCGTCGCGGCCGGACGCGGCTACGAGCCGCCGCCGCTCATTCGCGGCGACAACATCCTCGTAGACGGCGTGCGCCTGCCCTACGTTAACGTGACTGATAACGACGCGCCCCGACCGGCGACCATCCCGTTCGCCAGTCTGCCCGGCGCGGTTGACACGGATTTCCCGATCCGCTCGGCGCAGCCCTCGGCCTTCGTGCCGCTCACGCTCGGCCCGGTCAACGGCGCAGTCGATTTGCGCTTCTTCCCCTTCACCGGCAGCGTCTCCGGCTCGCCGAACGCTTTGACCGCCGCAGACGTGACGACGATCATCACGCAGGCGGCCATACAGGCCGACGGCACGCGCGCCGCCATACGCCAACCGCTCGGCAGCCCCGCGCGCGTCTCGATCAGCGTCGTTGACTCGGAAGGGCGCGTGCTCGGCATCTTCCGCACGACCGATGCTCCCGTCTTCGGCTTCGACGTGTCCGCGCAGAAGGCGCGCACCTCCGCACTCTTCTCGCGCGTCAACGCCGGGGCGCTCCTGCGCGGCGCAGGGATGGGCACATACGTGGATCGCGCCGCCACCGACGGCATCAACCTGAACGGCACCGTGGCCTTCAGCGACCGCGCGGTCGGCTTCCTGCACCGCCCGTTCTACCCTGACGGCATCAACGGCGAACCGCCCGGCCCCTTCAGCACGGGCATCGGGCAATGGAGCATCTTTAACGTCGGCCTCCAACTCGATCTCATCAAGCGGAATCTGGAGTTGACGCTGGCCGGAGTGCCGAACCTGCCCTGCACTTCGATCCCGAACGTGCCGAACGGCCTCCAGATTTTCGCGGGCGCAATTCCGCTCTATAAGAACGGCGAACTCGTCGGCGCAATCGGCATCAGCGGCGACGGCATCGATCAGGACGACATCATCGCCGCCGCCGGCAGTCGCGGCTACGTCCCGCCCGCAGAGATACGCGCCGACCAACTTGTCATACGCGGCACACGTCTCCCGTTCATTAAATTCCCGCGCAGCCCGAACCTCTAAAGAGGGAAGCGACAACCGAACAGCGAAACGCCCGCGCGAATTAACGGCGGGCGTTTCGCTTTTCGGTGCGAGTTGGAAATTTTCCTTACGGCTGCGAGTTGAGGTTTGTGCGCAGACCTTCCAGATATTGATTGCTCGGGTTGACGGCTGCGAGTTGATCTATAGCTTCGCGTGCGACCGCCTTGTCGCCGAGTTGGAGCGCGGCGGCGGCTATGTTTTGCAGAGCCTTCTCGTGGCGCGGGTTGATCTTTAAAGTCTTGCGATATTCTTCGATGGCGCGCCGGAAGTCTGGCGGCTGGCGTTGAAAGTAAGTATTGCCGAGGTCTGTCTGCACTTCCGTGTTTTGCGGATTGACGGCGAGGGCGCGCTCGTAAAATCCGGCGGCCGCGGCGAAGTCGCCCACATCGTATTTCGTGTTGCCCATGGCGGAGAGCGCATCCGGGTCGCGCGGCTTCAGGTCAATCGCGCGTTGCAGGTAGAGCGCGGCCTTGTCGAAGGCTTTGAGTTTGTAGAAGGTCGTGGCCGCGTTCATTTGCAGGTCGAAATCTTTCGGCTTGCGGTCGGCGGCCTCCATCGCGGCCTGCGCCTCGGCGTTCGTCGCCGCGACGCCGTTCGGGTTGGAGTTGGCGGCCGCCGCAGCGCTTTCGATGTCGGGGTGGCCGGGCGGAAGCGGCGCGCCCGCCTGATTGGGGTCGAGCGGCGGAGCGGAATCCGCCGCCGCGCCCGCCGCGTTCGTCATGGCGGCGGGCGCGGCCGGGATGCCTGCGGTAATCTTATTGGCGAGGAAGAAACCCGCGCCGAAGCCGAGCGTGAGACCGATGATGCACAGGAGAATGTTTTTGCTCATAGACGATTGAAACGTGGCAGCCTTTCGGAGAAGTAAACCAGAGGCATCGGAAGATAACAATTGCGCGTCGAAGTTTAGGCGACGCGCGGAGCGGCGCACATGCGTCTACTGAGCGTCGGCGTCGCCTCGTCGCATGATACACGATGGGGTTGCGACGCCGAAAACGCGGCGCACGGCGGTCAATTCAAAGCACTGCGAAAACGTGAGGACGATTGGTTGATGATGCGACAGTGATCAGCTATGATGACCTTCACACATGAGCGACGCGCGACTCTGAACCCGCAGGCGCGCCCGATTTCAATGTAGTTTCCTTCAGTGCGATTGCTGAACTTCATAAACAAATGTCTGCCAT
>DASVPS010000345.1:0-5370 GCA_036389555.1 Pyrinomonadaceae bacterium | reverse complement strand
CCTGTTCCTTTTTAAGTTCGCCCTTCGCCGTCGCGTCGAGCGCGGCGATCATGCCCATCTCGTTCGATTCGAGGTTCTCTTCGCTGTGCGTCACGATGGCGAGATTGTTGTAGACGACCGCGCCCGTGTTGAGTCCGCGTTTCGAGATTTCATACTTCCAGACAGGCTCGCCCGTCTGCGGCTTCAAGGCGTGGACGACGCCGTCGCTCGCGCCCTGAATCAGGAGGCGCGTGCCGTTGATGTTGGCGATGATGGGCGCGGCGTAGGTGGTGTCGTAGGGACGGCCGCCGGGCGCGCTGACCCAGACGGTCTCGCCCGTGCGTTTGTCGAAGGCCATGAAGCGATGCGCGCCGCGACCGTGTTCGCCCCACATCGAAGTGACGCCGCTCGTGATCAC
The DNA here is from genome assembly GCA_036389555.1 of Pyrinomonadaceae bacterium. Taxonomy (GTDB): domain Bacteria; phylum Acidobacteriota; class Blastocatellia; order Pyrinomonadales; family Pyrinomonadaceae; genus JAIVJZ01. The sequence continues at coordinate 4,973 of DASVPS010000345.1, read as the reverse complement.
GAGGTCGCCGTCAATGATGGGCGAGACGGTGCGGCCGCCGTGCGTGGTCAGGAGGCCGAAGTCCTCGCCGAGCGAACGCTCCCACAAAACTTTCCCTTCGCGCGTGAGCGCGATCAGAGAACCGCCGACGCCGAAGGCGTAGACGTTGCCCGAAGAGGGATCGCCCACGGGCGAAGCCCACCCGACGCGGTGCGGCGGCACGTCCGACAAATAGACGTTGAAGCGATGCTCCCAGAGAAGTTTCCCCGTGTCGGCGTTCAGGCACACGATGCGCTCTTGCAGGGTCTCGCCCTTGCCCGCCGTGTTGATGAGATAGACGCGGTCGTTGAACACGATGGGCGCGGAGCGACCTCCGTAGGGAGCTTTCCAGGCGAAGTTCTCGCCCGCGGGCGACCAGCGCGAGGGCAGATTTTTTTCGGGCGAGACGCCGTCGCGCGCCGGGCCGCGCCATTCAGCCCAGTCGCCCGCGTGGGCGCTTGGCGCGACGAGCGCGAGTGACAGGATGAACAGAGCGAGTGCGAAACGCTGCAAGAGAGGAACGTGCATGGTCAGTTTTACCTTAGGCGGTTAATAGAATTGCAATTCTTCCGTAGAGATACGCAAGCGAGAAATTTTAGTTGCCATCAGGGATCAGGTTTTTCTTGACTCCCGCGCCGGCGCACCACATATTATGTCGCGCTTTATTGAGCGAGGCAAACCCTCCTCTTGCAACCTACCCGCCGGGTTAGACGTAAAACCTACGGGCAAACTTCAATTCCGTGAGCGGCGGCCAGACGCGCCGTCTCCGGCAATCCGTAAAAGATCATTTCGCGATCCGAAAAAATGTAAAGCCGGGAAACCCCTCGACCACGAGAAGCCCCGCGAAGAGGTGAACCTATGACGCGCCAGAGAAATCTTTTGTTGTCTCTCCTGCTGCTCCTCCTATCCGCCGCGACGCACGCCGCCGCCGGGGCGCAAGATCAAAACGAGCAACTCTTTGAAGCCGCACGCAAGGGAGACGTGGCGGCCGTCCGCGCGCTGCTCGACCGCGGCGTTGACGTGAACACGAAGTTTCGCTACGGTGCGACCGCGCTCTCTTACGCCTCCGACAAAGGCCATCTCGAAGTCGTCAAACTTCTGATCGAACGCAAGGCCGACGTGAACGTCAAAGACACGTTCTACGGCGCGACGCCGATCATCTGGGCGGCGCAAAAAGGGCACGCGAAAATCGTCGAAGCCCTGCTCGCGGGCGGCGCGGAAGGCAAGGACGACGTGTTGCAGATGGGCGCAGGCCAGGGACAGTTGGAACTCGTCAAAGTGGCGCTCGCCGCAGGCGGTCTCAAGGCCGAAGCGTTGTCGGGCGCGCTCTCCGCCGCGACGCGCGGCAAGCACACAGAGATCGTTGACCTGCTGACGAAGGCCGGGGCGGTGCCGCCGCCCGCCGCAGACTTTCAGGTGGACGCCGAGACGCTCAAAACTTACGTCGGCACTTACAAACCGGCAGCGGGCGGCGACTTCACCGTCGCTTTGAAGGACGGCAAACTCGTCGCCGGCCCGGCCTCGCAAATGCTCACCCTCGGCGCATTCGACAAGATGCGCTTCCGTCCGCTGGATATTGACAACGTGACCATCACCTTCAACGTCGAGAACAACGTCGTCACCGGCTTCACGTTGAAGCAGGGCGCGAACACGCAAGTTTTCAAGAAAGTTCAATGACAGGAATCAGAATGCAGAATACAGAAGTCAGAATACAGAAGTCAGAATACAGGAGTCAGAATTAAAATCAGGTGATGAGTTTCGACATTCTTAACTTCTGTCTCCTGAATTCTGTCTCCTGAATTCTGCATTTTGTCTCCTGTCTCCTGAATTCCGTCTCTTACTTTTCGAGGACAAGCCATGAAACGAATCATCTCTCTCTGCCTGTGTCTCTGCTTCGCCGCGAGCGCGAGCGCGCAGAACTGGCCGCAGTTTCGCGGCACGGCCGCATCGGGCGTGGCGACGGGCGCGACGAAAACGCCCGTCAGTTGGAACGGCGAGAAATCCGTGGGCGTGCGTTGGAAGACGCCGATTCCCGGCATCGGGCAATCGAGTCCCGTGGTGTGGGGCAACCGCGTGTACCTGACGACGGCCGTGAGCAGCGAGGCCAAGCCCGCCGCACGCTACGGTCTCTACGGCGATGTCGAGCCGGTCAAAGATGAGCCGAAGCATACCTGGCACGTCATAGCGCTCGACAAACAGACGGGCAAGATCATCTGGGATCGCGTGACGCTCGAAGGCTTGCCGAAGACCAAACGCCACCCCAAGGCCACGCACGCCTCTTCCACTCCCGCCACCGACGGCAAACATGTCGTCGCGCTTTTCGGCTCGCAGGGCGTGCTCGCCTGTTACAACACGAACGGGAAACTTCTCTGGAAGCAGGACACGGGGCTGCTCGACGCGGGTTGGTTCTATGATCCCGATTACCAGTGGGGACATGCCTCTTCGCCGATCATCTACAAGAACCTCGTCATCGTGCAGGCCGACATCCAGAAGAACTCTTTCCTCGCAGCCTATGATCTCAAGTCGGGCAAGCAGGTCTGGAAGACCGTGCGCGACGAGATACCTTCGTGGGGCACGCCGACCGTCTACGAGGGCAAGACGCGCCCGGAACTGATCGCCAACGCGACGAAGTTCATACGCGGCTACGACCCTCTGACCGGCAAAGAACTCTGGCGGCTCGGCGGCAATAGCGAGATCACGACCCCGACGCCCATCATCGCGCACGACCTCATTTACGTCACGGCCGGCTACCGCCCCATCCAGCCCATCTACGCCATACGGCTCGGCGCAACCGGCGACATCACGCTGAAAGAGAAGCAGGAGACGAACGAATTCGTGGCGTGGAGCAAGCAACGCGGCGGCCCCTACATGCCTACGCCCATCGTCTACGGCGATTACTTCTACACCTGCTCGAACAACGGCGTCGTCACCGCCTACAACGCCAAGACCGGCGAGCGCGTGTATCAGGAGCGCATCGCGGGCAAGGGCGGCGCGTTCACGGCCTCGCCCGTCGCGGCCGACGACAAGCTGTATTTTTCGAGCGAGGACGGCGAAGTGTTCGTCGTCCGCGCCGGGGCGAAACACGAACTGCTCGCGACGAACCCGATGGGCGAGCCTTTGATGGCGACGCCCGCCATCTCGGACGGCCTGCTCATCGTGCGCGGCCAGCATCATCTGTTCGGCATCGGCGAGCCGGTCGCGCCCGCGCCGACGATGAAGACCAAGGCCGGGAAGTAGAAAAGCGCCGGGGCGCACCCACGGGTTCGCAATTTTGCAGATGGAACAAAAGCCGATGCTGCCGCGTCTAAGCGAGCATTGGTTGACCCTCTTAAACTTAGAAGGAAACCAACAATGAAACGATTTATCGCCGGTTTGTTATTGTCAGCGGTCGTCTGTCTCGTCGCCGTCTTCGCGTTCAGTTCGCACGAGGCCAGCGCGAAGGGCGGGAATTGGCCGCAGTGGCGCGGCCCGGAAGGGCAGGGCGTGTCGGCTGAGACGGGGCTGCCCACCGAATGGAGCGCGACGAAGAACATCAAGTGGAAGACGCCGATTGCGGGGCGCGGCCACTCTTCGCCGATTGTGTGGGGCAAGAAGATTTTCCTGACGACCGCTATCGAAGGCGAAGTCATTCCCGGCGTGAAGCCGGGCGTCACGCACAAGATGGCCGACGGGTCGGACTTCGTACACCCGGACGCCGTGGGCGCGGATCACAAACACACTTTCAAGGTGGTCGCACTCGACCGCGAGACGGGCAAGATTTTGTGGGAGCGCGTGGCCTACGAAGGCGCGGTTTACGAGAGCCGCCACAAGAAGGCCAGCTTCGCCTCTTCGACGCCCGCCACCGACGGCAAATACGTCTTCGCCTTCTTCGGCACGGAAGGGTTGTACGCTTACGACTTCAACGGCAAACTCATCTGGAAGCAGCAGAACCTCGGCAAAATCGGCACGGCGAGCGTCGGCTACGGGGTGTCGCCCATTCTCTACGGGAACCTCGTCATCATGCAGTGCGACGACAGCGGCATGAACTCCTTTATCGCGGCCTTCGACAAGAAGACCGGCAAAGAAGTCTGGCGCGTGCCGCGCAAAGTTGACGTGACGTGGAGCACGCCCGTCCTCGTCCGCACGGCGAAGCGCATGGAACTCGTCGCGAGCGCGGCCGAGGCGATCATCGCCTATGACCCCGCGACGGGCAAGGAACTCTGGCGGCACAAGGGCTTGGCGAGCAACGCCGTGAACACGCCGGTCGTCTCGAACGATCTCGTCGTCGTCACTTCCGGCTATCCGGCCAAGATCGCGCTGGCGATTCGCGGCGGGGGCAACGGCGACGTCACGAACACGCCGCAACTCGTCTGGAAGTACAACAAGGGGACGGCCTATGTGCCTTCGCCGATTCTCTACGGCGACTATCTCTACCTGATGACGGGCAACGGCTCGCTCACAGGGCTTGAGGCCAAAACCGGCAAGGTGGTGTACGAGGCGGCGCGCGTGCCGAAGCCCGCGGCGTTCATGGCCTCGCCCGTCGCCTTCGAGGACAAGATTCTGTTGACGAGCGAAGAGGGCGACACCTATGTCATCAAGGCGGGCGCGAAGCATGAAGTGTTGCGCACGAACTCGCTCGGCGAACCCGTCTATGCCTCGCCGGCCATCGCCGACGAAAAACTTTTCATACGCGGCGAAAAGAATCTATATTGCATCACGAACGCGCGCGGCTGAGATCGCGCTTGACAACTGTAGCCGGTCTCTCAGGGTGAGACTAAAACTTTCACCACCGCCGCAGACAGAGAGGACACGGAGCGAGCGCGGAGAGTTGTCTTACTCTGTGCCCGCTTCGTGTCTTCTCTGTCTGCGTTGGTGTATCTTAGATTTCTTACTAAAGCCAGAGGGCTTCAAGACCAACGGCCGCGCCAGTATGTTTCCCGGCAAAGGAGTTTCGCCATGTTTGAATCACAAGACAC
>DASVPS010000344.1:0-11484 GCA_036389555.1 Pyrinomonadaceae bacterium | reverse complement strand
CGGGCATTCGGACGGAGTGGGCGGCATCGTCGTCCTGAACGACGAGCGCGACGCGGAGTGGCTGGCCTTCGTGCAGAACGGAGTGGGCGCGATTCTCTCACCCTTCGACTCCTGGCTCGTCCTGCGCGGGACGAAGACCTTAGCTTTGAGGATGGAGCAGCACGACCGCTCAGGGCGGGCGGTCGCGGCCTTCCTGGAAGAGCATCCGAAGGTGCAGAAGATTTATTATCCGGGGTCGCTCTCGCACCGCCAGCACGATCTGGCGAAGCGGCAACAGCGCGGCTTCGGCGGCATGGTCTCCTTCGATGTCGGCTCGTTAGAGAACGCGCGCGCCGTGCTCGAAGGTGTCCGGCTCTGCACGCTCGCCGAAAGTCTGGGCGCGGTGGAATCACTGATCTCGCACCCGGCAACCATGACGCACGCCTCCGTGCTTCCCGAAACGCGCGCACGCCTCGGCATCACCGACGGGCTGGTGCGCATCTCCGTCGGCCTCGAAGACCTGGACGACATCATCGCCGATCTTGATCAGGCGCTTGGAAAAATCTAGTAAATCGTGAATCGTAAATCGTGAATAGATGAAATCAGTTCTTCTCTATTTACGATTTACGATTTACGATTCACGTTAATTATGTTCGTCGAGTTATACGCACAAACCGACGTCGGCCGCGTCCGGCAGGGCAACGAGGACAACTTCCTCGTGCTCGATCTCGCTTCGGGGGAAAATTGGAGCGGCTCGGACGGCGCGACGGAACCGCCCGCAGGTATCCGCCGCTTTGAAGTGGGCAGCGAGGGGCTGGTGCTCATCGTCTCGGACGGCATGGGCGGCGCGCTCGCCGGCGACGTGGCGAGCCGGATGGCCGTCGAGAGCGTGCGCGAGATGCTCACCGAAGAAGACGACGGGCACAAAACGGACGATCAGGGCGCGCCCGTCTCGCTCGTCGATTGCCTGCGCAACGCCACCGGCTACGCCAACTACGCCATCCACCGCAAGAGCCTCGAAGACCCGCGTTGCAGCGGCATGGGCGCAACCCTCACCGCCGCCGCCGTCGCCGGGCAGACGATGGATTTCGTACAGGTCGGCGACAGCCGCGCCTACGTCATCCGCGGCGACGAGATCAAACTCGCAACCAAAGATCAATCGCTCGTGCAGCAACTCGTTGATGTCGGGCAGATCACGGAGGAGGACGCCGAGACGCACATGTTCCGCAACGTCATCCTCCAGGCGCTCGGTGCGCAGAGCGATCTCACGCCCGTCGTTTCGCGCGTACGTCTCCAGCGCGGCGACATCATGCTCTTGTGCAGCGACGGACTCTCCGGCAAGATGCGCGCCGAAGAGATGCTCCAGATCATCGCCGCGGCCGGTGGCGACCTCGCTGCCGCCTGCGACGCCCTCGTCAAAGAGGCCAACAAACGCGGCGGCGAAGACAACATCACCGTCGTCCTCGCGCGCTTCGACGGCGCAGACCTCGCCGCGCCCGCCCCCGAACCGATCACCGTCGAACTGGCCGCCCTCGAAGACGACAAAACCCTCCCCGGCACGGAAGACGACACTTCGCCGATCCCTTAAATCGCAACCGGATTAAGAACCGAAACAGTTGGCCGTCTTCATGCGGACGAGGTAAAAAAATGCTCCGAATGATGTGGCACACCTCGTCTTAACCTGAGTTCCCTGTCAAACTTCTCCGTCGCCGCTCCTCAGTGGTCGCGGCGCTTAATCACTCACAGCCAACTTGTAAACTCACACTTACTCGAACCGGAGGCGGCATGCCCGAACCGATCTCATTAGCAATCGCCGGAACTTTAGCAGCAGGACTGGCGCAAACAGCCGGCGAAGCAATCGTCGGAAGTCAGGGCGACAGGCTTTTCTGTCAACTCGTCGCCAGCATCGCCGACAAATTCAGAACCAACGCGCCCCCGGAGAACCGCGAACTGGAAAAAGCCTTTCGTCGCGCCTGCGTCCGAGGGATGCAGCACGCTTGTTCAAGAAGAAAAATGATTCTCGGCAGCGACACTTCGTCCGCGTTGATCAGCAGACCGAGAAATGCTTTGCTGGGCGAGACCCCGTCGAGCCTCTTCGGGCAAGGCGAACAACAATGGTTGAACCAGGCAGATGCATACCTGCAAAAAAGAATTGACGAACTGAATAGAGGTTCGGTGTGGCTACCGGAACAACCGGGCGAGAGTTATCAAACGCTCGTCGTCCCGAAGGGCAACGTGTCGAACGCAGAGCGCGCGGACGAATTTCGCCTGATGTTGATCCAAGACGCTGTTGCCGAATTGACAACGGAAGTCGGAGCGCCGCCCGCCGCGTTCGTCAGGGAGATGGAAATCGGCTGGTTCGATTTAGTATGCAGCGAATTTGAAGACGCCATCGCGAAGAATCAACTGCTCGCCAATAAATTCCAAAATCGAACGCTCGTCGAGATCAAGTCCGACACGGGCGACATCAAGTTTACGCTCGCCGAAGTTTTGGAGTTGCTGCGCGAGATTGCGGGAAAGAGAGAGCATACCGGGCAGTCGTTTGTTTTGAATTTGCCGAATCTGAAGGTCGAAGTTTACGACCGCTTGACGGAAACGATGGAAGTGTTGCGTTCGATGTGCGAGGGCAGAGATCAGTTTCATCTTGTCGTCGCGCCGAGCGGCTTCGGCAAGTCCTATCTCCTGACCAAAGTCCTGCAAAACGTCACCGACAGCACGACCATCTTCCCCGCGTACCAAAGCAAGGTGCAGCGCATCGCGGTCTTCGATTGTCGCGGGACGAAGACGCTGGCGAAAGTCGTCGGCGACTTCGCGGACTTGCTCGGCGTCAGGCTCGAATACACGCCGCAGCAGGGCGAATCGCCGAAAGAATGGCTCAACAAACATCTCTTCGCCGCGCTTCGGCAGGCCGGAACCGTCTGGCTCGTGTTGGACAACTTCGAGGCGTGGCTCGACGCGGAGCGCGGCTACATCCTCAAAGAACCTGAGATGCTCGTCTTCCTCAACGCGCTCTTCGAGGGCAATCACTCCTTGCGCGTGCTCTGTCTCTCGCAGGCCGAACCCACGCCCGACATCAAGAAGAGATTCAAAGAGCCACCGGGCGTCGGCGCGGAACTTTACAAAGGCTTACCGGAGCAGGATGCCCTCGCTTATTTGCGACAGGAAGGCGCAGGCGTCGGTCTCGACCTCGCCGACGAAGACTTGCTCAAAGAATTCCTGCGTCGCGTCGCCTACATCCCGCAAGCCCTCAACTCCCTCATCGGCTATCTCGCCACCATCGAAGACTACGGCTTCGCCGAATTCATGGCCGACACCGACCTGTGGGCGGGCTTCGACGACTACGAACACGAACGCGACGAACACGACGAAGGCAAGCGCCGCACGAAAGCCCTCGTCGCCAGACAAATTTCCGCCCAGTCCGAAGAGGTCAAACTGCTCCTGCGCGCGCTGGCCTTCTTCGCCCGGCCAACCCCGCGCGAAGCACTGGAGATTTTCTTCGACAGCAAAACAAAAGCCGCACAAGCCATCAGCCGCCTCACCGCTCACCGTCTCGTCTCACTCACGGAAGACTCCCGTCGCTCAAAATACTACGAACTTCACTCCTACTTTCGCGAACAGACGCGCAAAGTTCTCCCGCCCTTTGAAAATTTCGATGAAGATGCGTTGTTAAAGTATGCCGCAGAGTTGGCGTTTGTGAAAGGAAATGAGGCTTTCAATAAAACCTACTTTTGGCGCGCTCTCATACTCCGAGAATGCGCAGAGAAGATTTGCCGTTTCTTGTATGAGCATAAAGCGCGGGCAGATGTAGAACCCTATATAGCTGGAATATGCATGAACAAGGGCACCTCACTCTATGGTGCGGGCAGGCTGCCGGAAGCGCTGGTTGAGTATGACAAAGCGATCACAATACGCGAGCGGTTAGTCAACGTGGAAGGCCGCGGCGAGTTAGCGAACGACTTGGCGATGGCTTACATGAATAAAGGCAATGCACTCGGTGGCGTGGGCAGGTTGTCTGAAGCGATTGTTGTGTTTGATAAAGCGATCACAACATACGAGCGACTAGTCAACGAAGAAGGTCGAACTGAGTTGACGAACGACTTAGCTGCAGCTTACACGAACAAAGGCAATGCACTCAGCAATGGGGGCAGGCTGCCAGAGGCAATGGTTGAGTATGACAAGGCAATCACAACATACGAGCGACTAGTCAATGAAGAAGGTCGAAGTGAGTTGACGAATGACCTCGCAGCAGCTTACACGAACAAAGGGGTCACGCTCAAAAATTTAAACAGGCTACCAGAAGCTATTGCTGAGTATGACAAAGCGATCACAATATACGAGCGACTAGTCAACGTTGAAGGGCGCGGTGAGTTGGCGAACGACTTAGCAGCGGCTTACACAAACAAAGGCAATGCGCTTGACAGGCAGGCCAAGCTGCCGGAAGCGATTACCGAGTACAACAAAGCGATCACAATACGGGAGCGACTAGTCAACGTTGAAGGGCGCACTGAGTTAGCGAACGACTTGGCAATGACCTACATTAACAAAGCCTTGTCATTGGAGGGTATGCGGGATTGGGAAAATGCTCTCACCAGTTACGCAGAAGGCGTGCGGCTGTGGACAAAGTGTGTTGAGGAGTTTAGCAGGATAGAAATTGTACCGGCTTTGATGCAGGGCGTCAGTTATAGGTTCGATACATTGTTTAAGCTTGAAAGATGGAGCGAAGCGGCGCAGGATGCGGTACTGGCGATTCGATTAATTCAGGAGTATTTACAACATCCCGAACTTTCCGAGCATTTCAAAGCGAAGACCATCCAACATTTTGGCAGGATCATTCGCCTTATGCGCGGTACTTCAGAGGAAACCCGCGAGCGGATTTACGAGTCGGCGGGCGTGTACGGAGAGGATTTGAAGGGGTTGGTCGAAGGGGAAGATTAAATTTGCGGGAGCGGGGTTTAAGTTTCGTCTCTGCCTTCCGGCAGGGCGCTCGGTCGCCAGTCGGGTTGGGAGGGGGCGCGGCGGACGTAGATGGATGCGCCGCGGACGCTCTCGACGATGACGCGCGCGCCGGCCTCCAGAGGTTCTTCGCCTTCGGCCGGGTAGGCCGTCCACGTCGAGCCGTAGACTTTGACTGCGCCCTCGGAGAGCGCGCCCTGACTTGAAGTGACCACCGTGCCCACCTGCCCCGGCAGCGACTCCGCGCCCGATTTATAGCCGCCCTCGCCCGCGTCGCGCAGGAGATACTTCGTGAAGATCGTGCGCGAGGCTGCGGTCAGGGCAATCGAGACGACGAAGAAGATGAAGAACTGGAACGGGTAGCCCGCGCCGGCGAGCGCGGCGAGCGCGGCGGCCAGCGCGCCCGCGCCGAACCAGAGCAGCACGAAGCCCGTCGTAAAGATTTCGGCGACGATCAGGATCACGCCGAGCAGCACCCACAGTATCCACACGAAGTCGCTCATCTTACTCCCGCCTCAACCTTTCAGCATGTTCTTCAGGACGAACCAGACGTTGGCAGGCCGCTCCGCCAGCCGCCGCATGAAGTAAGGATACCAGTGCTTGCCGTAGGGCACATAGACGCGCATGTTATACCCGTCGCTCGCAAGTTGCACTTGCAGGTCGCGCCTGACGCCGTAGAGCATCTGAAACTCGAAAGCCTCTTTAGCGATGCCTTCGCGGGCGGCGTGGTTGATGGTCGCTTCGATCATGGCCGGGTCGTGCGTTGCGATGCCGTGATAGACGCCGCTCGACAGAAGCCGGCGCATCACGCGGATGTAGTTCTCGTCCACGTCACGCTTGTCCGGGAAAGCCACTTCGGGCGGCTCGTTGTAGGCGCCCTTGCAGATGCGTATGCGCGCCGGAATCTTCAAGAGGTCTTCGACATCGCGTTCGGTGCGCCGCAAATATGATTGCAGGACGATCCCCACGGTGTTCAGATCAAACTCCGCGCGCAGGCGTTTGAAGATGTCAATCGTCACCTGCGTGACGCTCGACTGCTCCATGTCCACGCGGACGAAATTGCCGCGCCGCGCCGCCTCCGCCACCACCGTGCGCGCGTTGCGGTAGGCCAACTCCGGGTCTATTTCGAGTCCGAATTGCGTCAACTTGATCGAGACGTTCGAGCGGATGCCAGTCTCGTCGATGGTCGCGAGCACGCGGTTATACTCGCGCACTTCCTCTTCCGTCTCGGCGCTGTTCGCCACCGATTCGTTGAGGTGATCGAAGGACGCGGTTGCGCCGCGCGCGTTGATCTCGCGTATCGCGGCGACGGCTTCATCGATGTCCTCGCCCGCCACAAAGCGCGTCGTCATCTTCTTGAACGGGCGGAAGCGCGTCGCGAAATCCTTCAGACCTTCCTGCCGCGCCAGATACAAAAGTGCGTTCCTGGTTACCATTTTTTCGGTGTGACCGGAGGAAAGCCGTGAATCGTGAATCGTAAATCGTGAATAGAAAAGAGCGGTTTTTAATCTATTCACGATTTACGATTCACGATTTACGTTCTTCGCCTTGTCACTTGTTTCTCCTATGATATGCTTGGCGGCGATCCGCCATTGCTCTCTCAAACAACCTCGCCAAAAATTATCAAGACGACGCGGTTGCGAAGGACATTATTGCCCGGTGCGCTGGAAGTTGCTCATCATCACTTCGCTCGTCGCCGCCCTCTCTAGCGCGGGCGGGATGCGCGCACTCGCCTACTGGACGACGGGAAGCGCGCCTCTAGCGGGCGCGACGCACCTCGGCACAATCGCACGCTTCGCCATCATTCCGCTCGTCCTGACGACGCTCGGCTGCATTTTCGTTTACCGCCACACGGCGCGCAGGCGCAAACTGCAAGCCGCCCTGACCGCCCTGTTCACACTCGTTCTGACTTTCGCGGCGCTCTTCGCCTCGCGGCTGTTTGTCAGTTTCTGAAGACGCGCGCCCCTCGCTTCACGTATGCGCACGGCGACGTTTGACTCAATCCAACTCAAGCGGCGGCATCGCCGGTCAACCGGTTGAGGCCGATCTCTTTTTGCACGGGTCGCAGCGCATCTATGACGAAGCGTATGTGCTCGTCGAGCGAGACGCCCAACTCGGCGACGCCCTGTAGAATGTCTTCGCGGTTCACCGTCCGCGCGAAAGCCTTGTCCTTCAGTTTCTTCTTGACGGACGACACCTCCATGTCGTCCAGACTTCGCGACGGGCGCACGAGCGCGCAGGCGACGAGGAAACCGCAGAGTTCGTCCGTGGCAAAGAGAGCGCGCGCCAGAGGCGTGTCGCGCGGAACTCCCGTGTAGGCGGCGTGTCCCATGATGGCGCGGATGAAATGATCGGGATAGCCGCGCCCGCACAGAATCGTCGCGCCCTTGAACGGATGACCGCCTTCCGGGTCGGGGAACATCTCGTAATCGAAATCGTGGAGGAGGCCGACCATGCCCCATTCGTCTGCGTCAGCATCCGCTCCGCCGTAGCGCGCCGATGCGGCGCGCATGGCCGTCTCGACGGCGAGGGCGTGGCGGCGCAGGCTTTCGCCCTTGGTGTATTCGCAGAGAAGTTCCCAGGCGTCTGCGCGATCAGGCATGTTCCCTCACCCTGGACATGGAAGTCTCGAATTTAACTGGCGGCTTGCAGGTTGGCACGACCGGAAGTTTCTCACGTCTTGCCGTTTCGTGACAACAGCGCGCCCCGGAATTGTCCGCTTGCGGGGGTTTTCCTTCATCCCGTACAATGCGACGAGAAGGTTTCGACCGGGTTCTTACGCCTCCGATGAATTATCTCCTGTTTGCAGCTTTAGCCGCCTACGTCAACGCCGCCGTCCACGCGATTCTGGCGTTCGCCTACAAGCGTCGCTCGGTCGAGCGCGTCGCGGTGATGTCGCTCGGCACGGGCTTCGTGCTGCACACGGCATCCTTCCTCGGCGACTGGATACAGGACGGCCACTACCCTCTGTTCGGCCTGCGCGAGACCTTATCGTTTCTCGCCTGGACGCTCGTCGTCGCCTACGGGCTGGCGCACTTCCGCTATCAGGTCAAAGCGCTCGGCACTTTCCTGATGCCGCTCGTCGCCTTTCTCGTGACGGCGGCGATGCTCGTGCGCTCGTCTGCGGATACGCGCGCCGGGACGGTGGCGGCGGGCGCGGCCGGGTGGGTCTTCCCCATCCACACGACGCTCCTGATCTTTTCCTACGCAGCCTTTTTCGTCGTCTTCGCCGCGAGCGCGATGTATCTCTGGCAGGAGCGCGAGTTGAAACTGAAGACCTTCTCCGCCCTCTTTCACCGTCTGCCTTCGCTGACCACTGTGGACGACATCGGCTCGACCGCCGCCGGCATCGGCTTCACGCTGCTGTCGCTCGGCATCGTCACCGGCGCGATCCTGTCTTCACAACAGACCGGCCGCATCTGGCACAACGACCCGAAGGAAGTCTTCGCGCTCATCACGTGGCTGCTCTACCTGACGATGATTCATTACCGCACCCAATGGCGCGGGCGCAAATCCGCGCTCGTCGGCGTCGCCGGTTTCGGCCTCGTCCTCTTCACCTTTCTCGGCACGCGCCTCATGGGCGGCTATCACGTTTTTGGATAGTGAGCAGTAAGCAGTAAGCAGTGAGCAGTCAAGCCAAACTGCTGTTACTGCTCACTGCTTACTGCTTACTGCTTACTTGTCATGTCAATCATTCTCGTCGGACTCAATCATAAGACTGCGCCGGTGGAGGTGCGCGAGCGTCTGGCCTTTACGGACGAGGCGTGCGCCGAGACTTTGCAGACTTTGGTTGACGGCGAGTTGATTAGCGAGGGGTTGATCGTTTCCACCTGCAACCGCGTGGAAGTGCTGGCGGCGACGCGCGGCGTGAGCGGCGCAGAAGGCACGGCGCGCATCAGTTCTTTCCTCAGCGAGACGCGCCGCGTGCCGAACCAGTTTTTCGGCGAACATCTCTACACGCACGCCGACGAAGAGGCCGTGCGCCACGTCTTCCGCGTCGCGTCTTCGCTCGATTCGATGGTCGTCGGCGAGCCGCAGGTACTCGGTCAAGTGCGCCGCGCCTATTCGAACGCGGTCACGGCGGGCACGGCCGGGCGCGTCCTTCACCGGCTCGTGCATCACGCGCTGCGCGTCGCCAAGCGCGTGCGCACGGAGACGGGCATCGCCGCCTCGGCCGTCTCGGTCAGTTTCACGGCCGTCGAACTCGGACGCAAAATTTTCGGTTCGCTCAAAGGCACGACCGTGCTCGTCATCGGCGCGGGCGAGATGGCCGAACTGGCCGCGCAACACCTGGCGAGCGCGGGCGCGTCGCGCATCCTCGTCACCAACCGCACCATCGAGACCGCCGAGCAACTCGCACAGAAGATCAAAGGCACGGCGCTCGACTTCTCTTCCCTGCCGGAGCATCTGGCCGAGGCAGACATCGTCGTCTGCTCGACGGCCGCAGACGAATACGTCGTCACGAAGGAGATGGCGCGCGAGGCGCTGGCGGCGCGGCGGCAGCGTCCGGCCTTTTTCATAGACATCAGCGTGCCGCGCAACGTAGACCCCGCGGTCGGCGAACTCGATAACCTGTTCGTCTTCGACGTGGACGATCTGGAAGCCGTCGTTGCCTCCAACATACGCGAGCGCGAACGCGAAGCCGAGCGCGCCGAGTTGATCGTCGAATCCGAGGTGATGCAGTTTCAACAGGCTCTGCGCTCGCTCGACCTCGGCCCCACGGTCGCCGCGCTCCGGCAGAAATTGGAAGAGATCGCGCAAGCCGAATTCAAGCGCCAGCGCGCGCGGCTCGGCGACTTGACGCCTGAACAGGAGCGCGCCGTCGAAGCCCTGTTGATGTCCACCGTCAACAAAATTTCGCACCCCATCATCAACCGCCTGCGCCGCTCGCACGACACCGGCGAGGAAGAAGCCCTCAAAGCATGGCGCAACACTTTCGGACTGGAAGAATGAGAGGCAAAAGAGCAGAGGTCAGAGGTTAGAGGTTAGAGGTCAGTGAAAAGAGAAGAACTGATTTTAACCGACCTCTAACCTCTGACCTCTGACCTCTATTGTTATGAGAGATTATTTCGTCATCGGCTCGCGCGGCTCGAAGCTGGCGTTGTGGCAATCTGAATGGGTGAAGGCGCGGCTCGCGGAGTTGCGCCCCGAAGCGGAGATTCGCATTAAGGTCATCAAGACTTCCGGCGACGTGATGCTCGACGTGCCGCTCGCCGTCATCGGCGGCAAGGGCGTCTTCACGAAAGAACTGGAAGAGGCGCTGCTCGCAGAAGAGATCGATCTGGCCGTCCACTCGCTCAAGGATTTGCCGACGACGTTGCCGGACGACCTTGCCATCAACGCCATCACCGAGCGCGAAGACGCACGCGACGCGCTGATTTTGCGCGAGGGCGTCGCCGCCGCCGAAGCACAATCGCTCCGCGGTCTGCCGCAAGGTGCGGTCTTCGGCACGTCGAGCCTGCGGCGACAGGCGCAGTTGAAACACCTGCGGCCGGATGTCTCCATCAAAGATTTGCGCGGCAACGTGGACACGCGCCTGCGCAAACTGGACGAGGGCGGCTACGACGCGATCATCCTCGCCTCCGCGGGCTTGCGCCGCCTCGGCCTCGAGCGACGCATCAACGCCGCCATCAACCACGCGGAGATGTTGCCCGCCGTCGGGCAGGGCGCGCTCGGCATCGAGACGCGCGCGGGTGATCCGCGCACCGTAGCGCTCGTCTCGCTGCTGGAACATGCGCCGACGCGCGCGGCCTGCACGGCCGAACGCTCCCTGCTCTTTGCGCTCGGCGGCGGCTGTCAGGTTCCCATCGCCGCGCACGCCGTCGTCACGGGCGAACGGCTTCGACTCGACGCGCTCGTCGCCGCGCTCGACGGCGGGCGGGTCATACGCGACTCCATCGAAGACGACGCCGCTCACGCCGCACGCGCAGGCGAGACGCTCGCCGGGCGTCTGCGCGAACGCGGTGCGGAAGAGTTGCTCGCAGGATTAACCGTTTGAACGTCGTCCGTTTAAATTTCGTGTGAAGCCTCTCGCGATGACACTCGATCCACTCCACACACGGGAGCAGCCCTTGCGCGGGCGCACCGTCGTCATCACGCGCGCGCTGGCGCAGTCGGCAGACTTCGCCGCCGAACTCGAACGCTACGGCGCGCGCGTCGTCGCCTGCCCCACCATAGAGATCGTCGCCCCTGAAAGTTTCGCGCCGCTCGACGAAGCGATTGAACACCTCTACGGCTACGACTGGATCGTCTTCACCAGCACGAACGGCGTGGACTTCTTCATGCGCCGCCTGGAAGCCGCGGGGCGCGACGCGAGCGAGTTGGACGACATACACGTCTGCGCCATCGGCTCGGCCACGGCCGACCGCCTGCGCGACGCGCGCGTCCACGTGGATGTCATCCCCGGCGAGTTCAAGGCCGAGGGTGTCTTCGAGGCGCTGGCGAATTATCTCGGCGGGCGCGAGCGTCTGGAGCGTCTGAACTTCCTCATCCCGCGCGCGGCCGGCGCACGCGACTATCTGCCGCGTGCGCTCGAAGCGGCCGGCGCGCGCG
>DASVPS010000343.1:0-13697 GCA_036389555.1 Pyrinomonadaceae bacterium | reverse complement strand
CGACGCGAGCGAGCCACTGGTTGCTCGAATGCACGGCGTAGTTGAAGATTTCGTATCCGAATCCTGCCAACGCCAGTACGCCGGCCATGACGGCGAGCAGGATGAGCAACTGGGTGTGTGCGCGCGTGGTGCGATTGCGCTGCACCTCTCTGCGCCATTGTTTGCGGCTCTCTTCGTTCTGTCCCAGAGCGGCCGCATCCGCACGGCTGCCGCCCTTCCACGCCCAGACCCACAACCCCACGCCGACAGCGAACCACGCCGCGACGCCGCCGATATGCCACGCCCACTCCTGCAACGTGGCCGACGGGTTGAGGATTTTATTCCACATCCCTGCGATAGTTTGGTCTTTCAGGAAAGCCAGGCTGAGGATGACGGTCAGCAACCAGAACGTGATTGCGCCGAACCAGCCGAGCATGCTTGACCCGCTCGTGTTTCTGACCATCCAGACGGCGCTCATAAACACGACGAGGGCGTAAATCAGTGCGCACCAGATCGCCGCATAGATGATGCGTTGCCTCAGGCTCTCGTTATGCGCCACGCTCAGGGCTTCTGCTTTCGCGGCGCTCTGCTTCACTTGCTTTTCGAGGTTGCTTATATCCTCTGTGTTTTTCTGACTCTCGCCTTTTTTCTGAGCGAGCCGGGCGTTCAGCGTAGCGGTTTGCTCGTTATGCTCGGCTATGAGCGACCAGTAGGGGAAGATGAAGTCATGCTTGTACCCGGCGCGAACTTCCTCCTGCCATTTAACAGGATCGCTCGGATCCCAATTCAGCGCCTCCGTGTCCTTCGCCGCGAAACCAAAGTAAGCCATCTGCTCGCTCAGCGCCGGGACGGCGGCGTCCGGGGGCATGGGCGGGCGCAGCACGAAGAACAGTTGGCCGAGCAGCATGAAAGTGACCAGCAGGGGCAGGAGCGTCAGCCAGTTCAGGAGCAGATTGCGCGAGATGACGGCGATGGCGCGCCACGTGTCGCCGCTCAGCAGACCCTTGCGCGGCGTCAGGTAGTTGGCGAACAGGCGCAGGTGGTGCAGCGGGTCGTGGCCGGCGCACATCATCTCCGTGCCCGATTCCGAACTCTTCCCGTCTCTTCCGCCGTTGCGCGCGCTCATCAGAGAGAAGTATTTCACGCGCGCCGGCTCGATCTGTTCGTCCGGCGGGAAAATGCTGCTGCTGATCTGCTTCGGGAAAGCGTGCTCCAGTAACAGCCGGTTGAGGCGTGCGACGCTGTCGCCGTTAGCTCCCTGCTGCACGCCCCTCAACAGTTCCTTCACTTCGGTTGTCAACTTGATGCCGTGGTGGTTGAACGCCTCCGCGTCGAAGATGCAGGGAGGGGGAAGCAACTTATTCAACTCGTTGACTAAAGCCTTCGCGTCGTCGTGGCCGGGGTTCGGTTCCAGGCAAAGGCGCTTGACGAGGTCTTCCGTTCCCGGCGTGGCGAAAAGCCTTTCCGTCAGGTGTAAGGAGATCAGGTTATTGTCGTCGAGCAGCGTCCGGCAGAGCGTGCTCAGACACTTAACGTCGTTGACGCCAAGCAGTGGATAGGCGCTCCTGACGTGTGCATCCAGCCCCTCGCGCGCCAGCCACGCGCTCCACCAGCCGCCCATGTAGCCGCCGCCGGAGACGGTCGAGAGGTAATCAAAGACGCGCAGGACGTTCTGTCGCTCCAGACCTTGCAGGAGGCCGAGGCAGAAGGTCGCGCTGCGAATGCCGCCGCCAGACAAAGCCAGCCCGGTCAAATTCGGCGGCGCATGGCGGGCATCGCTCTCCGGCTTGGGTGCGACGGGCGTTGGAGGCGGCGTCGGCGTCGAAGCGGCCGATGCCGGGGCGGCGGCTGTCGAAGCGGCCTGCGTCGAAGCGTTTGCTGTCGAAACGGGCGGCGGCGTGCCTCCGCCGTTGTTCCTGGCGTGGCCGTTATTGCTTGCCGCCGCCGCGCCCACACGCGGCGCGCTGCTGTCGGTCGGCTTCAACTCGATGCGCTGCCGCTGCCTTCTCTCCGTGATCTCCTGCCACTCTTCCTGAAACACCTCCGCAAACTGTTTCAACTCTTCGCCCACAGCCCACTTGATCGCGGCGTCGAACAACGCCCAACCGTTATTGTTCAGGTTGAGCACCATCTGGTGGTCGAAGAAGAGGCCGACGCGGCGGCCGGGCGCGATCTGGCCGGCCATCTCCGCGCCCTTCTCGTAGCCGAAGAGCACCGGGCGTTCCCTGTCCGCCTGCGGATTACTGTCTATCGCTTTGTAATTAATAGGTTTCTTTGAAACCAGCGTCGCCACCTTCACGGCGCTCGCTTTCGGGCGCGCCCAGATCATGTCGGCACTGCTCTCGCTCGCGACGCAGACTTTCAGCTTCAAGCCCGCCGCCATTGAGTGCCACGGGCTGATGATCACCAATTCGTGTTGTCCCGCCGCGCGCCCGTAATGAAATGCGGACTCGGCGGCGATGCCGCCATTGATGTTGCGCGCGGTCATCCCGAGGTCGGCGTAGACGGCCTCGCCGAGGACGACGATGGGCACGTCGGCCGTGCGAAATTCGGGCGACAGGTTGGGCGCGCCGACGGCGGAAGACAACACCACCAGCGCATAATTCGCGGGCTTGGCGCGTGTGTCCTCTTCGGCGATGACGGGATGCCCCAGCCGCTCCAGACGCTGCTGCACGATGCGGTCTTCCTCGCTCAAAGTCTCCGCGTGGCGGACGACCAATAACACCCTTTTCGCTGTGGGATCGGTTTTCATGTTCTTATTTCCGGGATTGTTCCACACCGTTTGAAAGTGGTGGGGCTTCCTTTCCATACGAGCGACCCGTCCGTACGGGCGTTTGGACACTGGTTCGGAGAGGCAGGCCAGGCGAAACCGGAATCGAGCCGGGCGCGGCCGATTGCCTTGAGAGCGCAGGATTTCTAGCGATTCGCCTGTTATTCGCGCGTCACCTGCGCCAATTGGAAGCAGGACGAAGAAAGTGTCTTGACCGAGCGGCCTGCGAAGATCGAATGAGTTGGCTGAATTTGCGCCTCAGGCGCGCGTGTCGAAAGAATCACCTTTCCCTGTCCCGACTCGTTGCGGCTCGTCGGGAGCGCGGCAGGTGCGGCAAGCTTTGCAGTGAGAAGGCCGGCCGGCAAGATTAACGCGAGACTGTCAAAGGCAAAATCAGGCTCTTTATTACACCCGCCGCTCTCAGGCGTCAACATTAATTTTCTTTTTCGTTGACGCCCTCCCACCCGCTCGCTAGAATGAATTCGGCGTCTTTCGGGTTGCTAATCTTTCCCGTGACGCAACACCTTCCCAGTCAATCCGCGAGCCGGCCGCAAGTTTTCAACCTTTAAGCATCGCGCGTAGTTTCGAGTTTTCGTCGCTTGATTCGCCCTCGTCGCGCGCCCGCGGCGCTCTCGAACCTGCGCCGACGACGGTTTATTCAACTCATTTTATGGTAGTCAAGATTGACGATCTCCTGCGCGGCGCGACCGTCTGCGGCGCATCCGACCTGCATATTAAAGCCGGTTCGTTTCCCGTCATGCGCGTTGACGGCGAACTGAAACCCGTCACCAACTCGACGCGCCTGACGCAGGACGACACGCTCGACATGGCTTTTTCCATCATGTCGAACCGGCAGAAGCAACGCTTCAAAGAGATTTCCGAAGTTGACATCGCCTACGGGCTGTCGGGCGTCGGGCGTTTCCGCGCCAACGTCTTCCAGCAGCGCGGCACCGTGAGCATGGTCTTGCGCGTTATTCCAGACCGCGTGCGCACCATGTCCGATCTGGGATTGCCGCCCGCCGTCGAACAGATCGCGGCCGAACAGCGCGGCCTCATACTCGTCACCGGCGCGACCGGCTCCGGGAAATCTTCCACGCTCGCCGCCGTCATCGACTACATCAACTCAACCCGCGGCGGCCACATCGTCACCATCGAAGACCCTATAGAGTTTCTCCACCGCGACAAAAAATCGTTCATCTCACAGCGCGAGGTTGATGTGGACACGCGCTCGTTCGCCGAAGCCCTGCGCGGCGCGCTCAGGCAAGACCCGGACGTGATCCTCGTCGGCGAAATGCGCGACCACGAGACGATTGAGACCGCGCTGACCGCCGCCGAAACCGGCCACCTCGTCCTCTCCACCCTCCACACGCACGACGCCACCGAGACCGTCACGCGCATCGTCTCGTCTTTTCCGCCGCACCAGCAAAAGAGCGTCCGCCTGCAACTCGCGGGGATACTTCGCGCCGTCATCTCGATGCGCCTCGTGCGCGCCTCAAACGGCGTGGGGCGCGTGCCCGCCGCAGAGATCATGGTCTCCACGGGCACGATCCGCGATTACATCGCCAACGAAGAAAAGACCACACTCATCCGCGATGCCATCGCCGCCGGCACGTCTCAGTACGGCATGCAGACCTTCGATCAATCACTCTTCAACCTCTTCCAGTCCGGCCTCATCACGATGGAAGAAGCGCTGCGCGGCGCGTCGAACCCGGACGAGTTCCGCATGCGCGTCTCCGGCATCTGCACCAGCAACGATCAGGCGAAGCAACATATCGTCAGCATGAGCAACACGTGAAATTAAGGGATGAGGGCGGAGGGATGAGGGATGAATGAAGAAAAGTGAATCGTAAATCGTAAATCGTGAATAGAAGGAACAGGTTTTCTCTATTCACGATTTACGATTCACGATTTACTTATCTTCTTTCATCCCTCATCCCTCATCCCTCATCCCTTAATTCGCGGTGCGTTTTCGGTGTAAAAATCCACGACGCTCTGCGCCGCGGCTAAAACCTTCTCGCGCAGCGCCGCAGGCTCCAACACCTCCAACTGCGTGCCGAACCCGAGCGCATACTCGCAGGCCATCTCTTCCGCGTCGAACCTGAGCGAGACTTCGACCCAACCGCCCGCGTCCGGCTCGCCCGTCTGCTCGATGCGCGCGAACCTGCCCGCGTAAGGCATCCGCGCCACGATCTCCCGGCGTACGCGCACGCGCGCACGATAGCCCGGCAGGTGCGCGCGATACTCTGCCGCAGACCTCTCCCAGTACGCCGCCAGATCGAAATCGGGAGGCCGCCGGCACGCTTCGTCCAACACCTCTACGCCGCGCACGCGCGAGACGCGATAGCTGCGCACTTCGCCTTCCACCGCCGCGACCAGATACCAGACGCTCCCCTTCGCCACGAGTCCGAGCGGGTCGGCCACACGCTCGACCGCCCCGCACTCGCCCCGCGCGTAACTCATAAGCACACGTCGCTCCTGCCAGATCGCCTCCTGCAAGGCGTGCAGGTGCGGCACGGATTCTTCGGCGCGATTCCAGCCCGTCACGTCCACGTGGATGCGTTGGCGCGCATACTCCGCTCCGCGCCTGTACATCGCGGGCAGCGCGGCCAGCAGTTTCAAAAACGCCCCCTCGGCCGCCTTATCCAGATTCAGATCGGCCAGCAGGCGCGAAGGCTTGATCACGAACAAGGATTGAATCTCCGCCTCGTTCAAACCCGTCAGGTTCGTGCGGTACTCGCCGAGCAGAGACCATCCGCCGCCCGCGCCGCGCTCCGCGACGATGGGGATGCCCGCCCCGCTCAGAGCCTCCATGTCGCGGTGAATCGTCCGCGCGGAAACTTCCAGACGCCCGGCCAAATCTCTGGAGGTCAACTGCCGGTGCGATTGCAACAACAGCACGATGGAAAACAAACGATCCGCTCGCATCTTGCCTCCCCTCACCTTCTCTCAGACGAATGGAAAACTTCCTCGTCCGGCTCCAAAACCCGTGCGTGATTTTATCTCACGAATATGACAGAAGGTGTCATCAATCTTCGCGTATCGTGAATTTATCGCGTGAGGGAGGGGCTTGAGTTCGAGGCGTAGACGACAAAACGGATGTGGAGTGGACAAGACGAAGGGAGGCGGAAACTATGAAAGCCAACGAAACGACGAAAAAACCTCTGGCGGGCAGCATCGCGCTCGTCGCCGGGGCGACGCGGGGCGCGGGGCGCGGCATCGCTCTGATGTTGGGCGAGGCGGGCGCGCTTGTTTATTGCACGGGGCGCAGCGTCGCGGGCGCGCCGCCCACGACGGGCGTCCACAAGGGGCGCAGTGAGACCATCGAAGAGACGGCGGAGATGGTGTCGGCGCACGGCGGCCGTGGCATCCATGCGCGCGTCGATCACACGGACGAGACGCAGGTCGCCGCCCTGTTTGAAAGAGTTAAAGCCGAACAGGGACGGCTAGACATCCTCGTCAACGTGCTCGGCGGCGACACGGAGACCGAGTGGAAACCTTTCTGGAAACAGTCGCTCGATAAAGGCTTGCGCTGGCTGAGCACAGAACTTTTCTCGCACATCATCACGAGCCGCCACGCGGCCGCGCTGATGTGTGAACGCAAACCGAAGAACGGCCTCATCGTCGGGATCACGGACGGCGACGGCGTCGGCTATCGCGCGAGTTTCTTCTACGATCTCGTCAAGGTGTCAACGATTCGTCTGGCCTACGCGATGGCCGAGGAACTCGCGCCAAAGAAGATCGCGTCGGTCGCCATCTCGCCCGGCTTCATGCGTACGGAATGGATGCTGGATCACTTCGGCGCGACCGAGGAGAACTGGCGCGAGGTGGCAGAGACGAACCCCGAAGCGAAGAGTTTCGGCTTCATCGCCTCGGAGACGCCCTGCTTCGTCGGCCGCGCGGTCGCCGCGCTCGCCGCAGACCCGCACGTCTTGTCCAAGTCCGGCGGCGTCTACGGCTCCTGGACGCTCTCCGACGAATACGGCTTCACGGACGTTGACGGCAACCGCCCGCACATGGGTCGCTACTTCGAGGAACATTTCAAGGAGATGTTCGCCGCACCGACGAAGACCGGCTTCCGCTGGAAACTCGAACGCGAGACGCCGCCCGCACAGGCCACACGGCGCGCACGCGCGAAACGGGCAGGCTAAGAGACCGTTTGACAAGTAAAGCTGTTCTTGTCCCGCAGGGACATTTGATAATAGCCCAGTCATTTATGACTGGGCTATTCAACATCTCCTTTACAATAGAGTCCCGTAGGGACGATTGAATATTCATCACCATCCAATCGTCCCTACGGGACTCTCTCATTATTCTTTAACTGATACCCGGCACTCAAGTGCCGGGCTATTATCAATCGTCCCTCACGGGACTCGTTCAAATCGCTTCTAGAATCGCCGGGCTATTATCAATCATCCCTGACGGGACTCGTTCAAACAGCTTCTAACGTCAGAGGCCGTCGAATGATTTTGAATTAGGAGCGGCGTGAGAGGCGACATCAACGTCAGGATGCGACGCGCTGATCGATGTCGGGGAAGAGCGGGACGAGTACGTTCGAGGCGCGCTTGCTCATGCCGGAGGCGCTCGTCAATTTGAACCAGTCGAGCACGAAATTACTCGTGCTGAAACCGAGCGCGGCGTCGAGCGGGAAAAGGTATCGGGAGAGTTGGCGATGCAGGGCGCGCTCGAAGGAGCGTTCGATCTCGCGGCGCGCGCCGTCCAGGCCTTCGACGAGCGTCGTGTCTAAATCCTGACCGCCGCGCGCGCGCCGCCACGCGAACTCGTAGAGCCGCAGGCGTCCTTCGTCCTCGACAGTGCCGTTTGTGATGACGACGAGGTGCGTCGCCTCCGTCTCGGCCACGGTCTCGATGATGCGGCGCGCGCAGGCGGGCGTTAAATCACCGTCCTTTGTGACGAAGAGGTAAGAGTTGCCGCACACGTCGGCGGCGAGGCACGACTCGCCGTGCGTGGACGCGGGACTGGTGGCGATCTCGCTGTCAGGCACGCCGAGCGAGCGTATGATCTTGTAGACGCGATTGTTCAACCAGCCGCCGTCTTCGAGGAGCGACACGGCGAGCCACGTCGGGTTGATCGTCTCCTCGACCACCTCGTCCACGACGGGCGCGGCGCACAGGCTGCACTTCGCTTTGCTGATCGTGATGGCCGCGAGCGAATCAGGCGTGGGCAGGTCGAACAGCGCGTGGCCGGACTTGCGACAACTGACGCGCACCTCGCGTTCGAGGAGTCCGGCCTCCAACATCCTTTCGAGGGAGACGCCGCCCCGGAGCGTGGCCGCCTCTGCGAACAGGCGGCGCGGCGAATAGCCCTCGCGGCGCATCTCCTGCACGCGGCGCAAAAAATGGCGCACCGTCTGTTCCTCCATCAACTCGGAAGCGCGCATGAACTCGCGCGCGCCGCCCTTCAACTTCGCGGCCACGGCGAAGTCCGTCGGTTGAATCGCCATGAACCGCGCCAACCCCTGCGGCGCACGCATCGCGCGCGTCTTCCAGCACGGCAACTCGAACAACTCATCGTCGCCCGCCTCGCCACTCGCGACTTCCCGCACGGTCTTAATCAATGCCTCGCGCACGTCGCGGCAGAAGCGGTCGAGTTTCGTCAAAGGCTCTTTGGTCTCGACGCTGTAGACGATGCCCGTCGTCAATCCTTCGTCCGCGCCCGCGCCGAAGACGACGAAGAGCACACAGTCGCCCGCGCAGAAAATCTCGCCGGGCGTGTAAGCCGCGACATCGCCCTCCTGCGTTCCAGTCAACGGCTCGCGCCGCGCCGAGCACTCCCGTTCAAACTCTGCGACCGCCGCACTGATTGCCGCCGCATCCCCGACGCCCGCCGCGAGCAATTCGAAACGGCGACGCCGCGCCGCGCGGACGAGCGGCGCGAGTCCCCTCGCCTCAAGCGCGTCGAGCAGGCGCAGGCGTTCCCCCTCGTCGAGTGAGAGCGCCAGATTGTTGCTTTGGATGAACAGCATCTTTTTCTCCGCACGCGCCTTCCGACTCTACTCCCCCAGCGCGCCTCCCTTTCGAAGCCGCGCCCGGCCTTCGCTCTCAGGGTTTGACTCTCACCTTCCAAGTGTCTCCGCCCGTGAAATTCTTCGGGTAGCGCCGCTGCCGCGCCGTCCTGAGCGCCAGAGCCTCGTAGGCTTTCGCGCCCGGTCGCGGGTTCAGCACGCGCGCGTCCGTCACCTGCCCGTCCTTCACCTCCAGGAGCACCCGCACGTCGTAGCCGCGCGCGCTCGCTGCACTGCCGGCTTTGCGCGCCGCGCCCGTCGCAGCCGTCTGGTTCGAGTTGAGGGATGCGGCCGACAACGTTGCCGCCGTCGCGGGCGCGCCGTTCTTCGTCGTCGCGGCGGCCGCTTGTGAGGCGTCGCCGCCGACGCCCGCCGCACGTCCTGCTCCTCCTCCTTCTGCGGGCGCGCTGCCCTCGCCTTCCTTTTTAACTGCCGCTGCTGCTGCGGGTGTCGTCGCACGCGCCGCTTCGACGCCAATTGCCGGCCGACGCGCCGCGTCGAGTTGTTGAGTGGATGCGCGCGCGCCCGCCGTGGAATCGAGAGGCGCGCGGAGATTGAGTAAAGCCTGAATGGCTGTTACAAGCGTCAGCCCTACGAGGAAGCTGATGACGACCGCATAGATCAGGCGCTCGCGCGAGAAGCGACGCGAGGTGGCATTGATGGCCTCTTCCACCGCCGTCAGACGCTCTTCGAGCGGGGCAATCAACTCGGCCGGCATGGGCGCGAGTTGGAGCGGCGCGGGCTGCGACGAATTGGCAACCGCCGCGGGAAACGCCCCGCCCGCAACTTTGATCTCCGCCAGATTTTCGCGCCGCGGAATCTCTACGAGGTCGGTGATGAACTTCTGTTGCTGGCGGTCGATGCTTCGCTCTGGCGGGCGCACGAGCGGGTTGAAGTTGAAGGATGCGCCGTCGAGCGCGAGCGCGGCATAGAGGGCTTCGAGTCCGCGCAAATTGCCGAGTTGGGCATCGACGAGTTGGCCGTCCTCGAAGAAGAACGAGCCGGGCGCGTTCGGGTATTCGACTTGCAGACGCCCGGACTTTCTCTGCACGCGCAGCGTCCTGATCAGGTCAGGCAAGGGCTGATCGTCCAGGTGGCCGGTTAACACCATGAACTGCGTGCGCTCTATGTTTTCCAATTCCACAATTCCTGACTGAAAATTTATCGCCGCCGGAACCGTCGCCCGTCCGCTCACGGCAAAAGTCGAAAAGTCTATGCGAGAAAATTCTGTGCCCGAACCGACACGCGCCGCGCGGACACCTGCCTGGAGCTTTCAACACACCGCGGGCGGCATAAAGTTCGAGACCACATCGAAGGAAAGCAGTTTTGACGTTCGGCAAAACCACGGCGGGGTTCCCTGGTTCGGGCGGCGCGACGGTTCGTGAGCGCCGCACCTCGCAAACCGCTCGCATCGCGATATATTGTGCCGTCCGGGTTTGCCGGTCGCACTATGCTGTGCCTTCCCGCGCCCTTCCCGGCAAAAGCCGTTCGCGCGGAATCTACCATTTTATTAACGAGCGCACAAGAAACTTTGCGAATCGGCGGCATCCTACTTTGATTTGTACTCTGTGCCCCCTCGGTGCTCTCTGTGCCTGCGGTGGTGCATACTTGTGTTTGCCACTCACCACCGCGGACGCAGAGGACACGAGAGCAGGCACGGAGGAAAATTGAAACTGGGACATCGGCAAATATTTTCACATTTCGCCGCCGGATGTTGTAATATCCGATTGTCTCACTAGGTAACGTTTAGTCGAATTCCAACTCAAGCCGGCACGCATTAGCCAAGTTTTCTCGCACACCTTTTTTCGTTTTCTCTGCTCTTTGTTTCATGACAAGTAGGAAGTAAAACGCCCTAACTCGTCGGGAGCGGGCGACGCTTCAAGGCTTTGGTCTCCACAGGGTAATTGCGCCGAGGGCTGGCGCCGGTGGCGTAGCCTTCTCTCTCACTCTCGTCGCATTCGACACGGGCGACGGGCACTTCGGAGTAGTCGAGGCTTAAGGGCGGAGACACAAGTCGAAGCTGTTACGCCACTGACCCGCCGCCTGAACACACCTCGCGCGGCCGCACCAATTGAACTCAGACTACCTAAGCGGACACATCATGCACAATCAGGACATGTCAGACGGGAAACCGGTGGCGCTGGTGCAACTGCCCTTCCCATCGCAGGGCGACCCCGAACCGGCTCTCTGCTCCTACTATTCACTTTACGAGCACCTCTACCGGCAAATCCTGCCCAGTTATGAAACGTCTGCCGGCGATCTTTGGGAAGCACCGTTATGGGTCGCGCATCTGGACGGGGCGCTCGGTCGTGACGATACGACGTTCATCGACCTGAGCCTGGAATCCGCAGACCCCTATGCCTGCTGTGCCCAGATCGAACGAAGGCTAAGCGCGCCGGCCAACGTCCTGATGTCGCCTCTGGCGCAAAACTTCCACCTCGCGGTAGAGACCTCCCGGCTACTTCGTCAAAGCGGCCACGTCACCGTCCTCGGCGGCAACATGGCGCGGCTGGCGAAACCAACCGACTTCGACGTGGTGTTTATAGGTCAGGCCGACGCCGGACTGTACGAGCAAATCCAAAACCACGGGGCGGGAATCGCAGGGGCGTGGCCGCAGCTTGGGAAGCGCGAGAAAGCGCGCGGCTTTCGTCCGAGTTATCGCCTGCTCAGAGGCTTCGCCGAGCGCGTGTCGCTCATCAGGCTGAACGCTTCCCACGGATGCCTCTTCGGATGCACGTTCTGCGGAGACGGCTGGAGCCGGCAGCTACAGGTCGTTCCTTACGAAGACCTCGAACGTGAGTTCGACGAGATCGAAGACACGTTTTCATCCATCAACATAGTGTATGTCGGGGACAAGACGTTCGGGCAGTCGCCGGAGGCCGTGGAAAATCTGATTCGCGTGAGCCAGAAGCGCCGCCGACGCTATCGCTTCATCGTCCAGACGCACGTCTCTATGATCAACGACTGGCTTCTGGATGCGCTCGACCGCCTCGGGGCGGAGGTCGTGGAAATGGGCTTTGAGACGGCGGACGAACAGCTCCTTAAAGCCGTGCATAAATATGGAAACGCGGCATCATACCGGACAGCATTGGAGCGTTTGCAGTCGCGCGGCAAGTCCGTCATCCTGAACGTGCTCGGCGGCCTTCCGTTTCAGACTGAGGAGACCCACGCCGCGACGCTCAACTTCCTGCGTGAGACTTCGGATGTGACCTACCTCTATAACCTGTATAACTTCGTTCCCTACCCTGAGACCCCGCTTTTCGCCAGCTTGAAAGCGCGCATTGTCGATTGGGACTTTTCTCACTGGCGGGAAGATATGCCCGTGGTCTTCGAGCCGTACACGCTCACGCGAGAACGCTCCTGGGAAATGTTTCTCGAACTGGTGCGCGAGTGTGAAAATCTCTGCGCGAAACGCGCGCGCTCCCTTTCAACGTACGCAGACATCATCCATGCATAAATTCGTCGTAAAGATCATCCATGAATAAATCCGTGCCAAGCCCATCGGAAATCTCCTGGGAGGAATACCAGCGCGACCCCCTGCCCGGCTGGGCGCGCAGAGCCGGGACGCTGTTCGATGTCCCGACGGCCAACATGGAGACGCCGCCGCCCGGTCTCGACGTGGCGGTTTGCTCCGTGCCTTACGATGCCACGGCGTCCACGCGCATCGGCGCACGCACCGGCCCCACGGCCATCAGAGAGGCGAGTCTGGCCTATGCCTCGCAGGCGCGCAGCCGGCAAGTTCCCGAACTCCTGCACCTGCGTTCCGGCGAGAAACTGCGCCCGACCCAATCCAGCATCGCCGATTTCGGCGACCTCCACGTCTACCCTTCAAACCCGGAGCGACAAAACGGCGCAACGATGGCCGAGATCATGCGCCTCGGAATGATCAGTTCGCGATTGATCGTCCTCGGCGGAGAGCACAGCATCAGCTATCCGATAGTCGCCGGGTTCCTCGAAGCGTTGAGCCAAAAAAGTCCGGGGCGTCGGCTGGGGTATCTACAGATCGACCATCATTTCGACTTCGGCGACGTGTCCGTCCTGCACGGACGCCACTACCACGGCTCGAACGCACGCCGGGTCGCGGAACTACCGGCGATGCGACCGGAGGCCATGGCGTTTGTAGGCATGGGCGACCTGACTACCGCGGCACAGTATCAGTCTATGCTTGAGAGCGGCATCACGATTCGCACGATGCTCGATGTTCGCGCACGCGGATTCGCCACGTGCCTGACCGAAGCTTGTGAAGCGCTCCTTCGCACCACCGACGTGCTCTACGTGTCAATCGACATTGATGTCTGCGACTCCGCCACGGCTCCGGGGACGGGACACGTCACCATCGGCGGCATCAACTCGGCAGAGTTTCTCTCAATCGCCGACGTGCTCAGACGCTACCCCGTGGCCGGTCTGGATGTGGTCGAGGTGAATGCTCAGTTAGACCCTTCGGGTGTGACCGCGCACCTCGCCGCACGGTTGTTGTTCGAGTTCCTGATGCTTGAAGCAGTGCCCTCGGTGTCATGACTCTCAGGGCGGCAATATGATGCACCGTCTCCGACCGTTGAGAACCGGAAGCGCGGCAGAGAAGATGAGCGAGAGAACGAGCGCTAAACGTATCCAACGGCTGAAAGATAGCCTCGCGCGGCGCTTAAATGACAAGGCCGTCGAAGTTGAGCCGTATCGCGACGGCGTGGATTGCTGGGTTGACATCGTGAGGCGACCCGGCCTGCCGCCTGCCGCCGTGCGCAGCGCCAAGGTCGAGCGCCGTATGACCCGTTATGAGGGGCTGGTGGATTTCGGTGTCGTGTTGGAGAAAGAGATCGTGGTGGCGCGTCTGCTCAGGGAGGCTCAACTCCCGACGCCGGCTGTTTTGGCATCGCACCGCACGGACGATCCTGCGAGCGAGCCATCATGGATGCTCCTCGAATTCGT
>DASVPS010000342.1:0-7595 GCA_036389555.1 Pyrinomonadaceae bacterium | reverse complement strand
TCTTCTGCTGTTTCGCCGGCGGTGGGCACGGCGGTATCGGCATCGCGCGGCGTACCCGTGGGTTCCGTCGCGCGGTCGGCAGAGGCGTCTGGAGGCGTTTTATCAGTCTCGTCAGTCATGTAGATCGCAGGCTGAGAACTTAGGCAGATAACAAGCGCAAGGCGTGCCCTCACGTGTACAGCTCAAAACTTACGACTTGTGTGTCTAACAAAGAAGCAAAACGAAAGGTGGTGACGAAACGGTTTTTAACATGCGGTCTGAGCGTTGTCAATGAATCTGTCGAAGCCGCAGTTTCAACTCATTCAGAACTCCCGCGACAGACGCAGGCGCGCCGCCAGCGCCGACAAAATTCGGGGGGAATTACGACCGACGAGGCGGAGACGCGCTTAACGGAGCGGGTGATACTTCTGCGCCATTTCGTTCAGTATTCCTCGCTCCGATTCGCTGAGGTCGGGCGTCGCCTCGATACATTCGATTAACTTTTGATGGATGAGGGCGTGATCCGACGAGGCTTTCTCGATGCGCGCCAGAAGCTGGTCGTAATGTTTTTGCGCGTCGAAGTTGGTGGCAAGGTCTTCCGCATGCAGGCCGTGGTCGCCGTCGGGCGCTTCGGCGTTGGCGACTGCGTCGGCGAAGACGTAGTCATCGGCGGCGCGGCGTGTGACCAGACCGAGCGCCAGCGCCAGCAGCAGTTGTTCCTGCGCCCGTTTGATTTCCGGGTCGAGCGGGATGAGGTCGGAGAATTCGGCCGCGTCCTTTTCCGGCTCGCGCTCGTAACAGGAACGATAATGCTCAATCGCCCCCAGGAAGTAGGCCGGGAAATAGTGGCAGCGCGTGAGCACGCGCAGGGTGCGCGTGTTATCCGAGGCGCGGGCGGTCGCCTTGGGCGCGATGCGGTGGTAGAGGCTGAGAATCTGCTCGTGCTCGTCGCCGCTCGCCCAGAGGGTTACGTCGCGCTCGGCGAATTTGTCGTGGGTCGAATCGGCGTCGCGCAGCCGCAGCAAAGGCTCGGCTGTTTTGTTTAACTCGCGGAGGCGAGTCAGAGCCATATCGGTCGGGATCAGGTCTCGTTCGCGCAGCAGCGCGTCTTCGATTGAAAGCTGCATCAGGCGGGTGAAGCGTGCGCGCGTGAATTGCATCAGACGCGCGCGAAACTCTTCGGGCGTGATGCGCCGGACGTATGAACGCGCGACCGATTCGGCGGTGAACGTGCCGGCGATGGGCGCTAAATCGGCGACAACCTTCTGATAGTAGACGTCAATGTCTTCGGCCGTCATCAGGGGGCGGCGCATAATGGAAGCCAAGGGATTCGCGTCCATCCGCTGGCGCGCGAAGATGTCGCGCTGCTCTTTGAGGGCGTCAATCGCCGCGCTCAACTCCTCGCTCCTCTGCCGCGCCATGTCGAGCAGGTAGTCGAGCGTCTCCGTCCGCCTTCCCTGTGCGAACTGTTCATACTCGAAACGCAGCACATCGTTGCGCGCGCTGCGCAGGCGGGCGATAGACGCATTCAGGCTGTTGGTGAGAGCAGCGACGCGGTCGCCCGTGTCTTTGATCCGCCGGTTGATGTCTCTGGTCAGAAGCAGCATGACGACGCCGATGTAGACGGCGAAAGCGATGGCGATCCAGAGCACGAAATCCCACAGGTTATCCCAGAAAAAGTCTATGAGATCACGCAAGGGGGCGAGGTCGAAGGCCACCGGCAGCAAGGCCACGACGA
This sequence comes from Pyrinomonadaceae bacterium, assembly GCA_036389555.1. Classification (GTDB taxonomy): domain Bacteria; phylum Acidobacteriota; class Blastocatellia; order Pyrinomonadales; family Pyrinomonadaceae; genus JAIVJZ01. The sequence continues at coordinate 5,878 of DASVPS010000342.1, read as the reverse complement.
CCGAGATGATCAGGGCGATGAACGGGTAGACCACCAGCATGCGCTTCAAATACTCGCGCCGTTCCTCTTTCAACTCGTCGAGCAGCCGCTGCGTCTCCTGTAGCTGATCGCTCAGGGTGATCGTTTGAGCTTCCAGCTCGACGACGGCCGCCGCCTTCTCTTCCTCCACACGCTTTCTGGCTTCGCGGCGCGCGCGGGCGAGGGCGCGGTCTTCGCGGTCAAGGACGCGCGGGTACTCTGCCTTCAGGGTTTGCAGTTGTCGCTCGTTGGCTTCCAGTTCTTCAAGGAGACGCTGTTGATCGTCTTCAGCCGTGATCACGCTCGCGTCCATCGTCGCCGCGGACGCCCCTTCGTCTTCCGCCAGAGGGAGAGGGTCTTCCGGCGGGGGCAGGTTCACGTCGCCTGTCGTTGTGGCCGCCCCTCGCTCTCCGCCGGCGGGTAGGGGCGCGAGGCGCAGACTCGTCTGTAGCGTCTGGATATTAGCCCTTAGTTCGAAGACCTGTTCGAGCAGCGCAGTCGTGGCTTGATGGTCGGGGACGATGCCGAGCCGCTGATCGAGCACGCCTTCGGCCGCGCGCCGCTCGGTGATGATATTCTGCGGCGACTCGCCCAGCAGTTCCTCCTGAATGGCGATGGCCGGATCGGTCATTACGCCGAGAAACTTCAAAGCCTCGTACAGACCATCGGGCGAGGCATCGCAACGAACATCTATCTCGTCATCAAGCAGCACGACCAAGTCCTTGCGCACTTCTTCGGCGCGTGCGATCAGCGTTTCGCGAAATTCCAGCAAGTCTTTCCGGTCGAACTCCTTGTGGCGTCGCTGCAACTCGGCCACATACTCGCGCGCGGCAATTTCGCGCGCCTCTGCGCGGGGTCTGAAGTCGCGCCAGATCAATGCGCCCTTGTTGCTCTCGATCCCGCTCAGCGTATCTTCATACTCCTTACTCAAGACGAACTGCTTGGCGGCGACCAACAGTTTCCGCTCGTTGGCGGCCGGGCGTGTAGGGTTCTCGCCCACAAAGGCGCGCGTGATGATGTCGTGCGCGAGCGCGGCGCTCAGACGGGCGACGGCGACCTCTGCGGGGAAGAAGAGTTCCCCGTAGCCGAATGAATTGTAGGCGGGAGGTCGCCCCTGCGGGTTGTAGCCGGGGGCTGCGCCGCTGCGCTCGGGGTCGGCCGTGAGAAACCCTACGAAGGCATCGGCATAACTGCCCAACTGTTCGGCGAGCGTGCCGAGAAGAGTCGCGCTGGCATTGCGCCCGTCGAGGAGCCAGCAACTGTCGAACGAGGGCAACTTCCGGCGCGGCGTGATGCGGACGCCTTCGAGCGCGGCGTGGTCGAGCCTTTTCAGCAGCGCATAAGCCCCCGCGAAATCGGAGGGCGCGGGATTCTTGAACAGGTCTGGGAGCAGCACGATGGCGTGGAGCGTGTAGACCTCGTCCACGAATCTGGTCGTGAGCACCTTTTTGAGCGCGCGATCCAATTCGAGGACGAGTCCGCGCGCGACCGGGTCGGGAGCGGACATCAGCAGGTAGATCGTGCTCTCGTCAACGATCTGGATGCCGTCGCGCGCCGCCTCGTCTATCTCATTAACGCGGCGGCCGATGGACAGGATGTCGGCCAACGCCGCCTCTAACTTCTCCCGGTTGCGCCCGAAAAGTTCGGCGGCCTCCTGCGGCGTGAGCCGCCCCGTGTCGGCGCGTGCGGCTTCGAGGTCAAAACTGCCATCGGCCACGGCCGCCAGATTCGGCTCGAAGCGAATCTCTTCGCCCCGCGCGACCAACGCATACGCGCGGGTCAGGCTATCGCGCACGGTGCCGAATTCACGCCTGAGGCGTTCGCGCGTCGCCGCGCAGAAGGCCGCGGCGTGCGCGTCGAGCGTAATGATCGTGGTCGGCTTGATGCTCTGCATCGCTCACACAGTTCCCGTTCGCCGCCGGGCTAACGGATCGTTGACATCTCTTTGAGGTGCTTGTCGATCTCCTCCAACTCGCGCTCCACTTGCTCCTTGATCGACGGGTCGATGTTGCCGCCGGACATCTGCGCGGTTAAGGTTTCGACGTGCTGGCGCAGCAGCCCGTTGATCTTCGCCTCCCCTTCCGCCCGCGTCAGGGCGTCAACGTTCTCCTTCACCTCTTTCACCAGCTCGGCGTTCTTCTCGAAAGCCTCGTAAGCTTTCAGGCGTCCCTGATCGAGACGCAGTTCGCCCTTGTCGGTTCTTTTGGCCTGCCGCGAACGGATGTAATACCAGTCGCCGCGCCGCGAGATGAGGCCGATGGGCGGCGGGCACTGAGCGATGGCGAACCAGCGCAGGGCTTCGCCTTCGCCCGCGCGCGGAATGACGCCCGGAAAATTTTCCCACTCGCGGTGTACGTGATTTGAGACCACCTTGTCCGGGTCGTGATAGGCGCGCTCCAGCCCTTCGATGTCATGCAGGGCGAAGAGCGGCACGCCGACTTTCACCTTGAAGAGCACGATGCGTTGGGTGTCCTGTGTGGAGACGAAAGAGGGATCGGTAGCTCCCTGGCGCGGAATCCTGCCCGAAATTTTGGGGTCTTGCAGCACGGTCTGCTCCGCGTCCGCCACGCCGTAATGGAACAGTTCGCTGATCACGTCCCGGTTGTCAATCGGAATCTTGGCGTCGTTGTAATGCCAGAGCGGCACGGCGAGGTGCGAGAGTTGGTTGAGTTCGCGCACGACCTGTTCGGGGTTCACCCGCCGCAGCACGTCGTCAATCGGCAACCCGGTCAGGGGCTGGTAGCGCTCTTTCACAAAGGTCGAGATGTTGCGCGCCACGTCTTCGTCGCGCATCCCGGCCCACATGGACAGGCTGCCGAACTTCTCGTTATGCCACTTGACGAACTCCTCGCCTTCGATGCCGGGACGGTTGGCTTCCGCGTCGAACTGGAGGATGTGTTCAAAGGGACTTTCGCCGCCGCGCGTCGCCGTCGCGTCGAGGAAAGACTGCTCAAACTTCTTGAGCGCGGCTTCGAGGTTCAGCCTGATTCGGTCGCAGCGCTGGCGCAGTTCTTCGACGTGAGCGCGCAGCGCGCCGTAGAGTTCGGCGGCCTTATCGCGCCGCGCCGCCTGCACGTAGAGTTCGCATTCGCGATTGACCATCCCCTTGTAGTTTTCGCAGGCGGTCTGCACGCGGGTCTCCCGGCGGAGGAAAGCCGTGCCCGCGTCGCGCACCTGTTCTTCGAGCGTCTTGAAGTTCAGCGCGCCGTGCCGCGCCTGCTCTTCTCTGGCCTCAGACTCCATCATGTGCTGATACCATTCGAGCTTGGCGAGCAGCTTTTCGGTGAAGCGCATCGCATACATCAACCCGTTCGGGCGATTGAGCGCGCCCTCCAACCACTTGTCCACCGCGTCGAGCGACGCCTCGCGCAACTTCTTAAAATTGGCGTTGAGTCCCTGCGAGACCTGTTGCTCCATCCGGCTGCGATGCGTGACGTGCAACTGCTTGATCGTCTCGTGCGCCGTGCGGTCGTACTTAATCCCGCCGAGCGGGAGCGGAAAGCGCATCTGTCCTCCGCCGTCGCGCTCGCTGAGGGCGTTGATCACATCGTCGGCGTCGTCTTCCCTCAGGCGGTTGTCCTGTATGAAGCGCACCACCTCCGCCTCCAGATCGCTGTCGGGGAACGCCCCGTTGAGCAGGCCGTCGCTCAGCAGTTTACGCGCGGCCTCGATCTCCATCGCTTCGAGCAGACGGACGGGCAGGCTCAGCTTGGCGACGCCGAAGCTGCAATAGTTGGCCGAACGCCCGCGCACTTTGCCGGCGGTCGAAAGATGCGTCTTGATGTTGTCCACGGTGTTGGAGGTGTTCGTCCCGATCTGCGAACCGATTTGCAGATAGACGCCCTGCGCGACGAGCGACATCAACTCGCTCGGCTCTTTCACCCCCCGCCCGTCCTCGTTGACGCTGTCGATTAGGTAGGTCAGGTCGAAGGGCGGCTGTTTGGCTTCGACCTGATTTTGCGCGCCGTACTTGATGGTGAAATTGTAATCGAGACCCAGCTTGGAGAACTGTTCGAGTTCCTTGAGCGCGCCGTAAGCGTTGGGCTTCACCATGTTGACGCCGGCCTTGCCGGTGAAGACGCTCGGCATCACCAGCACGCCCGTAATGTTCGACTGCGAATCAACGAAATGGCGCGCGATGAAACCGATGTCGAGGAACATCCCGCTCCCCGTCCCGCCGGCCAGACTGCTGATTACGTAGACTTCGACCCCGCCCCGCTCCGAGACGAGAAACTGATCCTTGTACATCTGCTTCTGATTTTTAATCAGTTGCACTTCGCGAATCGCGTTGCGAATGAGATCGACGATCTGCCCGCTTCTGGCGAAGAGCGCGAGCCGCCCGCGCGCGCGCACCTGCCCCGCCCCGGCAACAATCGCGCCGATAGGAATATTCGACGGCCACCACTCGTCAATGTGCGGGTTCGTGCCGCCGAGCAGACCGGCCGGGTTAGCCACTTGCAGCACGAACTGTTCGACGAGCGGATCGAGCGTGATGGGCGAGCCGTCGCGCGCCTTTTCGCTATGCTCTACGTTCTGCGTCGTGTCGATGGTCATGAAGCGAATGATCGGAGGAACCGCGCCCGCGTAAGCGTCGATAAAATGTTTCTTGAGTTTCAGCACCGCGCCGAAGCCGGTGCCGCCCAGGCCGATGACCACTGTCGGGCGGAAGACCACGTTGCTTTTCATCTAACTATCTCCTACACGTCTGGTTGATGGTTATCTCTGCTTGCCGGCCGCGGGGCGCGAAGGTTCGCGTCTACAGATTCTCACCCGCCTCGGCCGGGCGCTCGTGGCCGATCCAGTTGAGCCGCAGGCGCGCGTCGCCGGCCTCGATGATGTCGCCGTCGTAAAGCTCCGCAAGGGCGATCTCCGCGCTGTTGACGCGCAACACGCCGAGCGTGCGGCGCAACTGCAAATGCTTCACGCTGCCTTTGCGCACGGTGGTCAGTTCGCCGTCGGCATCCGCCGTCGCGCCGCCGGGCACAAGCGCGCTCAGGAGCGCGCGCTCGGTCTCCAGTTGTCCGAGACTGATGTAAGCGTCTTCGACCCGCGGCGGGGCGGGGCGCAGCAATTCCAGTTCGCCTTCGAGGTTGCGGCTGCCGCGCCAGCCGCGCCAGAGCGCCACGGGCGTGTCCCCCTTGTAGAGACAATAGGCGGCGACGAGCAGCAAGAGCACTATGAGCGCAATCGCCAGCCACTTTAACAGCTTGCGCCAAAGCGGCACGGTCGCCACGTTCAACTCCGCCGCCACGAAAGAAGGTTTGACGACCGCCTCGGCCGCGCTGCTTTCCGGCGTCAGAATAAGCTGCATCTCGCGCTCGCCGTCGGCCGCATTCGCGTCGGCCGCCAGACGCACTTTGAATGCCTTCTCTTCCCCGGCGGGCAACTCGATTGCCGCCCCTTCCGGTTCAATGATCTTGATCTCGCTCGACCCCGCGCCCTTGAGCGACAGGCGGGCGCGCGTGGCGGCCGTACTCGTCACTCTGAGTTCCTTGCGGCCGGTCTGTTCGCCCGGCTCGATCTTCCCGAAGTCCAAGGCGAGCGGTTCGACCCTGAAACTAATCTCCATCGGCGTCGGGACGGGCGTAGGGGTCGGCGGCGGAACTTCCTCGACCCGCTTACGAATGCGCTGGCTCAGTTCTTCGAGTTGCGCCGCGCCGGGGGCGCGCACCACCTCGCCGCGCCCGCCGAGCGCAGGATTTTTGACAAACTCCTCAAGCTGCCGTTCGTGCTCGCGTTCTCCGAGCGAGACGAAAAAGATGTACGGCTGACTGTTGGGAATTAACTCGATGTTCGAGGGGATGCTGACGGGATTGGCGATGCCGCGCACGTCCTCCAAACCATCCGTCAACAGCACGAT
>DASVPS010000341.1:0-26564 GCA_036389555.1 Pyrinomonadaceae bacterium | reverse complement strand
GGTCAAGCTGCGTCTCTTGCTCGCGGCGGACGGGACGGTGCGAAACATCGTGCCGCTCGTGACCCTGCCCGACGGGCTGACCGAAGCCGCCGTCGCCGCGGCGCGCAGAATCGAGTTCACGCCCGCCTTGAAAGACGGCCGCGCGGTTTCGCAGTACGTGACGGTTGAGTACAACTTCAACCTTGATTAAGCCGCAGGCGACAAAAAGTAATGGATGAGCGAACGGCGCGGCGCGAGATCGTGCGCGTCGGCCAGTTATTGTACGAGCGTAGTTACGTCGTCTCTTCGGACGGCAACGTGAGTGTGCGCCTCGACGACGGGCGGATTCTCGCGACGCCGACGCAAACCAACAAGGGACGCATGACCGAAGACTCGCTGGCGCTAACGGACATCGAGGGCAAGCCCTTGAGCGACCGCAAAGCTTCGAGCGAACTGGCGATGCACCTGCTCATCTATCGCGAGCGGCCTGAGATCAAAGCCGTCTGCCACGCACACCCGCCGCACGGCTCGGCCTTCGCCGTCGCGGGGCTGGCGATTGACCAACCGATCCTGTCGGAAGTGATTTTGACTCTGGGCTGCGTGCCGCTCGCCGCATACGGCACGCCCTCGACCGACGAGTTAACGAACGCGATGCTCCCGCTCGTCAAACACCACAACGCGCTCCTGATGGCGAACCACGGCGCGGTCGCTTACGGCGAAGACGTGTGGCAGGCGTTCGACCGTCTGGAGACTCTGGAGCACACGGCCAAGATCGCTATCCTCGCGCGCGCGCTCGGCGGTGCGAGCAATCTCCCGCCCGACGCAATCGAGAAGTTGATCCACGTGCGCGAAAAAGCCGGCTACCTAGACGAGCGCGCCCGCTGCCAATCGTGCGGCTACCTCCATGAGACGCAGATCACTTGCGCGACCGATGACAATGTGAGCAAGATGGGCGGGGCGCGCGCGACGACGAACGGCGCAGGCAAAATCTCTCTGACCCGCGAGGATTTGGTCGAGTTGCTCAGTCAGGCGGTAAATCTAAAAGGTTAGACGCCGCAGGTTCTTTCAACTCCTCGAAACGATCACCAGGATCGCGGACAAGGGTAAGCACACCTTCGTCGCTGGTGATTTGCAGCAGCAGGGCGGACTCAATTTGCGCAAGTGATTTCTCAAGTTTTAACCGGCAGTTAAATCCCGAAGGAGCAACAACTCTAATGGCACAGGAAGCACTCGGAATGGTCGAGACGAAAGGTCTCGTGGCGATGATCGAAGCGGCGGACGCGATGGTGAAGGCCGCCAACGTCACGCTCGTCGGTTACGAAAAGATCGGCGCGGGATTCGTGACGGCAATCGTGCGCGGCGACGTGGCGGCGGTGAAAGCCGCGACGGACGCGGGCGCGGCCGCCGCACGGCGCGTCGGCGAACTCGTCAGCGTCCACGTCATCCCACGCCCGCACGGCAGCGTCGATGAAGCGTTGCCCGTCGGCAACGACAACTAAAAAAGTGACAGGTGACAGGTGACGGGTGACAAGTTAATACGTATTAACTTGTCTTAAACTTGTCACCCGTCACCTGTCACCTGTCACTGTCTTTATGATTATCGCGCGCATACTCGGCACGGTCGTCTCGACGCAGAAGGATGAGCGGCTCAGGGGCAAGAAACTCTTGATCGTGCGCCCGCTCAATCTCGACGGCTCGGACACGAGCGGCTTCCTCGTTGCCGTGGACACGGTGGGCGCGGGCTTTCACGAGCGCGTGTTGGTCGTCGCCGGTTCGAGCGCACGCCTCGCCGAAGGCATGAAGGACGCGCCCGTGGATGCGTCCATCGTCGGCGTGATTGACACAGTGGATTACGTCAACGATTAACTGATGCAACTGGCGCGCGTCATCGGCACGGTCGTGGCGACCGTCAAGAACGATTCACTGGAAGGGCGCAAGCTCCTCATCGTCCAATCGCTCAACGCGCGTCTGGAGCCGCAAGGCGCGCCGCTCGTCGCGCTCGACGCGATTGGCGCAGGCACGGGCGAGTTGGTCATGTGGTGCCGGGGCAAGGAAGCGAGTTTTCCGTTTCGACGCGAGGACACGCCGACCGATTGCACCATCATCGCCATCGTTGATTCGGACGCACACGTGACCGGAGGGGGCGCAAGGTAACGTATGATTCTCGCGCGCGTGATCGGGAACGTGGTGGCGACGCAGAAGAACGAGCGTTACGCGAGCGCGCGCGTGATGTTGTGCCAGCCGGTGAGCCTCGAAGGGGAAGAGATCGGCGCGACCTTGATCGCGCTCGACTCGGTTGATTCCGGCGTCGGCGACATGGTGCTCATCGTGCAGGAAGGTTGGGGCGCTTCCACCGCGGCGACGAAAGAGGCGGGCGCTGCCATTGATTCGGCCATCGTGGGCGTCGTGGATTACATAGATTTGTTGGCCGCAGAGGACACAGGAGTGAAACGTTGAGCGCGCCCAAAGAGCAAGACCCGGTTCGTTCGCTGGCCGAGCGCATCGCAAGCCGCCTCGCGAAAGATAACGCGCCCGCCGAGGGCGTCGCGTCTCCCGCGCGGCGAGACTCCGGCGCAAACGTCGGCGACGAACTGGCGGCACTGCGCGCTTCGGTCTCCGAGATCGGGCAGCGACTCACGCAGATCGAATCCCACGTGACTGGGAACGACGCGCCGCGCCGTCCGGCCACGCGCCGCGACGACGCACGCGAAGAGCGGCCAACTCAAATTCGCACGCCGCAACCTGAGCAGAGCGCTTCGCCGGCCGGCGGCAACCCCGCGCACTGGTTGAGCGGCACCTACGTCCCGGCCGTGCATCCGAGCGAGGAGCGCTTCGGCATTGACGAAGCCGTCTCGGAGTTGGTCGAATTCTTCGAGCGCGAGAAGGTATGCAATGTGGAACCGGGCGGCAAGCCCTGCGACCATTGCGGCATGTGTAGTTCGCGCGGGTTCTGAAGTTCGGAGAAGTGCGACCGGCACGCGGCGGCGCGTTCAAGTTTATCGTAAAAAACATCGGAGGCCGCTTTCAAATTGAAAGCGGCCTCCGATGTTTGCTTGTGCGCTCTTGATAAAAGATGCGCGGTTGCGCGTCTGTTCTACTTGGTGTTGCCCTGATTGCGGCGCATCGTGTTCGGGTCGAAGCGCGGGGCTTGACGCGCGCCCTCTTCGGCCTTGAAGTAAGGCTCTTCTTTGAAGCCGTAGAGCTTGGCCGCGAGCACGGTCGGGAAACTGCCGCGCGTCGTGTTGTAGTCCTGCGCGGCCGTCGTGTAGTCGTTGCGCGAAGTTGCCAGACGGTTTTCAGTCCCCGTCAGTTCGTCCTGCAACTTCAAAAAGTTCTCGTTCGACTTCAACACGGGGTAGTTCTCTTGCAGCGAGAGCAGGCGACCGATGGTTCCGCCGAAACTGTTGTTGGCGGCGATGATCGCTTCTTTCTGTTCGGGCGACTTATCGCCGCCCTCGCCCTGCGGCTGCGCGGCCGTCGCGTTCAACAGGCGCGAGCGCGCCTCGGCGATCTGCCCGAACACTTCCTGCTCCTGCACGCCCGCCGACTGCGCGGCCGCGACGATGTTCGGGATCAAATCCGCACGCCGCTGCAACTGATTTTCCACCCCCGCCCACTTAGCCCTGACGTTCTGCTGCTTCGATTGCAGTGTATTGTAGCCACACCCGCTGGCCGTCATTGATACAAAGACCACGAAGGCCAACAACAAAAATCTTCTCTTATTCATTACTCTCTCCTTACTCAATTTGAAGAATAGACAGCCCGGAGATCACCAGCAAGCAACTTTCGATCCCTTATTTCTCCGCGCCCGGGCTCAACTCATCGACCGCCTCCGTGACGATCTCAATCTGCGTCAGATACGACGCGAACAACTCGTGCGCCTCGGCGTCGTTCGCGGGGCGCGCTCCCGTCTCGCGCAGGGCGAAGATGCGCTCGAACGGGTCAGGGTTCAGCCCGAAATGTTTGACCGCCGCGCGCACGCAATCATGCTTCAAGACGGGCGGCTCTTTGACGCCGTGCAACATCAGCGCGGGCGCGAACAGCACTGCGAAACTCGTCAAACTCTCGCCCATCAAATCGGTCAACTTCTCGACCGAGATCGACGCCGGGATGTAGAGCCGGCGCAGTTGAATCAACTTGCTGCGCAGTTCGTACTCGGTCTGGTGACGCAGGTTGTGATCATGAATTACGAGATCGACGAACGGATCGTTCCCGTAGAGCACGACGCGCGCACGCTGCATCTGGTGAAACTCAATCGGAAAAACATCCGCCGCATCGCGCAACTCTTCCGTCGTGAAATAGACCGGCAGCGGATGACCCAGACGCCGCCATTCGCGCAGAGGGGCTTGCGCCTGTCGCAACTCTTCGGGCGTGATGCGCGTGAGCGCGATCAGCAGGTTGTAGTCTGAACTCTGATCAATATGATCGCCCGCCGCCGCCGACCCGTACAGCACCACCGCCGCGAGGTTCTCGCCGTGCGTCGCGCGCAGGTCGCCGATCAAATGATTGAAAGCCTCTTGCGCTACCTTGTTAGCCATCAGCACTCCTACACAAATGATGAATGATGAATGATGAATTAAAAACTTTCGACTAACCTCTTTCATTCATCGTTCATAATTTATTCCGTGTTCATCGTTCATCATTCATCGTTCCGCGTTTCCTTACCAACTGCCGCCCGATCCGCCGCCGCCGAAACTTCCGCCGCCGCCGAAGCCACCGAATCCGCCACCGCCCCCGCCGCCTCCGCCGCTGAAGCCACCGAATCCGCCGCCACCGCCCCAGCCGCTCGAACCGCGACCGCTGCTGCCGCTACTGAGAAGCGAGTTGAGCAACAACATGCTCAGGCAGCCGCTCCCGCCGCCGCCGCCGCGCCCCCGGCTCGACAGGAAGAAAATAATGACGCCGAGAATGATGAGACCCAGACAGCACGGCGACAAACCGCGGCTTCTGCGGCCGCTGCTGCTGCGCGTCTGCGAGGCCGCCGGGCGATAAGCGCGACTCTGATCAATGCCTTCCAGACTAAAGCCGCGTTTCTCGGCGAGCGTTGCGACGTAGGTTTCGACCGTGTCGGTGATGCCGCGCGAATAGTCGCCCGCCTTGAAAGGGGGCACGAGGCGTGCGCGTTGAATCTGACCCGAAAGACTGTCCGTGATGTCGCCTTCGAGATGGCGGCTGATGTGCGTGAAATATTTCCGGTCGTTGATCGCCACAAGCATCAACAACCCCTTGCTTTCATCTTCCTTCGGCCCGATGCCCCAGCCGCGCGCCACGGCCAGCGAGTAGTCGAAAATGTCCTGCTCGCCCGTCGTCGGCACGGTCACGACCGCAAACTCGATGTCGGCGACCGTCTTCAGGTTCGTCAGAATGGTTTCCAGACGTTCCTCGGCCGCCGCATCAATGACATTGGCGTAATCGTTGACGTAGCCGGTCGGCGCGGGAAGCGGCGAAGTGGCCGTCTGGGCACGCGCCGCATCGAGGCCGCTTGACAGGCAGAGAAGCGCGAAAACTACTAGAGCGGGAAATGTTCGTCGGGTTCGCATGGGATGAACTGATAATACAAGGCGCAAGGCAAAAGGTAAAAGCCAAAAACGAACGCAGCGCGCGTCCGTCCACAACCTGACGCGCGTCCGCCGAGACCATCAGACGCGCATCCGCCGAGACCATCATGCGCCGCCCGCGTCCGGCCACGCGCGTCCGGCTGTCGCCCAGGCCTTTCGCTCCGTGTCAGCTTTCCAACAGCTTGTGCAAAAGGTAAAAGAGCGCGACCCCGGCGAAGACCACCACCGAGACGAGCGGGTTCTTCCGCTCCATGTGATTGACCTCCGGGATGAGATCGCTCGCCGCGACGTAGAGCGTCACGCCCGCCGAAAAGGGCAGGGCATACATGACCGCCCCGCTGACGCGCGCTTGCAGCAAGGCCACGCACAGCACGCCGCCGAGCGTGGCCGCCCCGATGATGAGCGTCGCAAAGAGCGCGCGGCGCGGCGAACGACCCGAGGCCAGCATGATCGATGCGGCGGTAAACCCTTCCGGGACTTTGTGCAGCAGGACGGCGACGAAGACGAGCAGCCCCGCCTTGAAGTTCACCAGAAAAGCCGCGGCCACGGAAACGCCGTCGAAAAAGGTGTGGATGGAGAGACCTGCGATGGCCGTGTAGGCGGCTTTCGGTTGGAGCATCGCCTCTGTGTGCGTCTCCTCCCCGAAGTGAAAATGGGGCGCGATGGTGTGTTCAAAAAGATGGATCAGTAGATAGCCGAGCAGCAAAAGCGTCATCGCCCCGAGCACCGCTTCGCTGATCTCCCCGTGTCCTTCGCCCCACAGGCGCACGACTTCCGGCAAAATCTCCAGGAAAATTGCGGCCAGCATGAAGCCCGCGCCGAGCGCGATGAGATAACGCAGAATATGTGCGTCGCGCAGGGTCGTGCGCGGCCGTGTGAGCAGGAGGCCGCCGAGGACGTTGGCGAGCGCCACGAGCGCGCCGAAAAAGAGAAGTCCGCCGAAGCTAATCATGCAGAAACGTCGCAGTCAGGTTGTAACTGTGGATGTCGAATTACGGCGCGCAACTATACAGGATGGAGCGTGAAAGTGACAGGCAGGATTTTAAGCAGTTGCGCCCTCTGAACACCTTTTTGACCTCCTGCTTAAGCAGTTGAGGCTCTGAGAGCGGCCTAAATGCACGAAATGGTGCTTAAAATTATCTGTTCGACAATGTTTTTGGTCTTGACAGTGTTCGGTAATGGAGCGTAGTATTCGCGTCGAGTGGGAGAAAGTGGCTAGAAGTGGACTCTTCAGAGCATGTTGGCGTAAACGGTTTAAGTTATACATTAACTTTTAAGCAATTCTCGCCCCAGCCGAACGCCGAAGCCCTATGTTAAGAGGAAATTACACAGCCCGCATAGATGCCAAAGGGAGACTCAAAGTGCCGACCACTTTCCGCCGCCACATACAGGAGACCAGCGGTGCGGAAGTTTACGTGACCAGTTTAAACGGCGAGAGCGTGCGCATCTACCCGTTGACCGAATGGGAAGGCATCGAACAGCGGCTCGCGCTGTTGCCCTCGATGGACACGGCGCGGCGCAAGTTTCTGGATCGCACGAACTATTACGGACAGCAGACCACTATCGACGCTCAGGGGCGCGTGCTCATCCATCCCCTGCTCAGAAAAAGCGCGGGTGTGATGGGCGATGTGGCGGTGCTCGGTTATTTGAATTACCTGGAGGTCTGGGAATTGGAGCGTTTCCAGCAACGCCTGCTCTCAGACCCCTACACCGAAGAGGACGAGGCCGCCATCGCGCGCCTCGGCATATGAGGAAGAAAGTGACAGGTGACAGGTGACGGGTGACAAGTTAAAACCGACTGCCTTCATCTCGTTACCTGTTACCTGTCACCTGTCACTGTTTTTCAGGTCTTTGAACGACTTCACGGGGCGATGGTGATGTTTGCATCAGGTGGGGGGCCGGATGCGCCCCATCGCCCCGTGTTGCTAACAGAGTCGGTCGGCTATCTCGCGCCGGAGCGCGGCGGGCTGTTTGTGGATGCGACGCTCGGCCTTGGCGGCCACAGCGAGGCGTTACTTGAAGCTTCGCCCGATGTGCGCATCCTCGGCATTGACAGAGACCCGGAGGCTTTGCAGTTTGCGAGCGCCCGTCTGGCCGGATTCGGCGAACGCTTCCGCGCCGTGCAGGCGAACTTCAAAGAGATCGCGGACGTGTTGAGGGACGCGGGCGAAGGGGAAGTGAGCGGGGTGCTGGCAGACCTCGGCGTGTCGTCGCTTCAGTTCGACGCGGCGGAGCGAGGCTTCAGTTTTCGTCACGATGCGCCGCTCGACATGCGTATGGACGCGCGGGGCGACGAAGAGACGGCGGCCGAACTGCTCGCGCGACTGCCGGAAGAGGAGATCGCGCGCATCATCTTTGAATACGGCGAGGAACGTAAGTCGCGAAAGATTGCGCGCTGGATCGTCGAGCGACGCGAAGAGGGGCGGGCAATTGCGACGACCGCCGAGTTGGCCGCACTTGTCGCGCGCGCCGTGGGCTACAAGCGCACGGATCGCATTCATCCGGCGACGCGCACGTTTCAGGCGCTGCGCATCGCCGTCAATCACGAACTCGAAGGGCTGGAAGAATTCCTGGAAGCCTCCATCGATCTTTTACAACCGTCCGGCCGTCTGGTTGTCATCAGTTTTCACTCGCTCGAAGATCGCATCGTGAAACGCGCGTTGCGCCGTCTGGCGGGGCAGTGTGAATGTGATCGGCGTCTTCCCGTCTGCGCGTGCGGCGCGCGCCGCGCCGTCGAAATACTGACCCGACGACCTGTCATCCCCGCCGAAGCGGAACTGGAAGAAAACCCCCGCGCCCGCAGCGCGAAACTCCGCGCCTGCCGGAAACTCGAAACCGTCGCTACCTAAACGCGACTTGAACAATTTTATCAAGACCGAGCGTTACAGCCCGGTCACGCGGGTCTGAAACAGTCCCTATTTTGTTTGGAGACGGAAACGGCGATGAAGAGATTCCCCCAACAAAATTTTAATCACGGCGTGCGCCGCGAACACGACACACGCGCCCTCAAGCGTCAACTCCTGATGCTCGTCTGCGGTCTGGCGATGGCCGGCGGGTTCGTCGCCGCCGCCGGGCAACATTTCGCCGCGGTGCGTTACGGCTACGACGGCGAAAAACTGCGCGCCGAGCGAGCGCGCTTGATGGAAGAGCAGCAACAACTGATCTTGCAGATCAGCGCGGCGACCGCCCCGGCGTCGCTGGATCGCGCGGCGCGTGAGATCGGAATGCAGCCGGCGCGCCCGTCGCAGATTAACCGGGCGCGCGGAAACGTTGCTAACGAGCGGGCGGCGTCCGAAGCGTCGAAGCCCGCGCCTCGACTAGCGCGCACGCGCACCGTGGCGCATTGATCCGAGAGACAATCATGACAGCAACGTTTAGAGTTCGTTTCCCTCGCCACCCCCGCACGCTTCGGCTCCGAGTTCTCCGGGCGCAAAAATTTTCGCCGTCAGATTCAGACAGGCGCGCCGCGCGGATCGTTTGAAAAAGTTGTCTTCCATGATGCCCGAACGCTCTTACGCGAAAACGAAAAACAGACCCGACGTGTCGCGGCGTCGCGTCTCTCTCGTCGTCTTCCTGCTCGTCCTCTGGATGCTCGCCATCGGCGTGCGTCTCGTCCATCTACAGGTCGGCCAATATGAAATCCTGAGCGACCGCGCACGCAGGCAACAGCAGCAGGCGGCGAAGACGAACGGGCTGCGCGGACTCATCCTCGACCGCAACGGGCACGAACTGGCGCGCAGCCTCGACGTGGATTCCTTCGTCGCAGAGCCGTCGGATGAGAAGTTCGATGCGCGCGAGACGGCGAAAAAGTTTGCCGCCGTGCTCGGCCTCGAAGAGTCGCCGCTCAGAGCGCGTCTGGAAGAGGCGCAGAAGTCGAAGCGCAAATTTGTGTGGCTGGCGCGGCAAGTTGACGCGGAGCAGGCCGCGCGCCTGCACGATCTGAAGCTGGCGGGCGTGCGCGCGGTCAAAGAGCCGAAGCGTTACTACCCGAACGGCGCGCTCGCGGCGCACGTGCTCGGCTACGTCGGGACGGACGATAAGGGGCTGGCCGGCATCGAGCTTTATCAAAACGCCGCGCTCGACGGCGAGGCGGGCAAGACCGTCTTCGACAAAGACGCGCGCCACAAAGCCTTCAACAGTTTCGAGGTCGAGGCCGAGCCGGGACAGTCAATCGTGCTGACGATTGATCAAAACATACAGTATCAGGCCGAGCGCGCCGTGGCGGCGGCGATGGAGCAGACGCGCGCCAAATCGGCCACCGCGCTCGTGCTCGAACCGCGCACGGGCGAAATCCTCGCGCTCGTCAACGCCCCGACTTTCGACCCGAACGACGCGCGCAAGATCAGCGAAGACGTGCGCAAGAACCAGGCGTTGCAGAACATCTACGAGCCGGGTTCGACCTTCAAGGTCGTCACCTACTCGGCCGCCATCGAAGAGAAACTCGCGCGCCCGACCGACACGATTGACTGTCAGATGGGATCGATCAACCTCCTGGGTCGCACCATCCGCGATACGCACGCCTACGGCACGCTGACGGTGACGGAGGCGCTGGCGAAGTCGTCGAACGTTGCCGCGATCAAGTTGGGTCTGCGCGTCGGCCGTGAGCGTATGTACGACTACATGAAGCGGTTTGGCTTCGGCGAGCGGACGGGCATCGAACTCAAGGGCGAGACGCGCGGCATCGTGCGCAAGCCTGAGCAGTGGCATCCGAGTTCGATGGGGTCGGTCGCCATCGGTCAGGAAGTCGGCGTGACGCCGATCCAGATGGCGGCGGCCTTCGCGACGATTGCGAACGACGGCGTGCGCGTCGCCCCGCATCTCGTCAGGGAAGTGCGCGACGCGAACGGGCAGGCCGTGCAACGCACTACGCCGGAGACACACCGTGTGCTGAGCGCGGAGACGGCGCGCACGCTCCGTCCCATGCTTGAGAGCGTGACCGTGAGCGGCACGGCCAAACTCGCGCAACTCGACGGCTACACGGCGGCGGGCAAGACCGGCACGGCGCAAAAGATCGACCCGGCGACGCGCGCCTACTCGAAGACGAAATACGTCGCCTCGTTCGCGGGCTTCGCGCCGATTGATAATCCGGCGGTCGTGATCATCGTCGTCATCGACGAGCCGGCCGGTTCGTATTACGGCGGCACGGTGGCCGCGCCCGTCTTCCGCGCCATCGCCGAGAGCGTGCTGCCCTATCTTGACATCGCGCCCGATACGAAATTTAAAACCACTGCGGGCGGCGAAGATGAACTCGCGCAGGAGACACAGTTAAACGACACAGACGGAGATGCGGCGGCGACAACGCACCACGCGGCGGCACCGTCTGCGGCCGCAGAACCGGCGGCGCAAATGATGTTGCCGCAGGTGGTGGAGCGTGGGCAGCGGGGCGCGGGCGGCGTCCGCGAAGTAGTCTATGCGGCGGCGGCCGAGCGTGCTTTGTTGATGCCTGATGTGCGCGGCCGCAGCGTCCGTGAGGCGGCGCGCATCTGCGCCCAACTCGGACTCGAACTCGAAGCCCACGGCGACGGCCGTGCCGTCGGGCAAAGCCCCTCTGCGGGCGCGCGCGTCGAGGCCGGCCAGATCGTCCGCGTCGAATTCGGAAGGAGCGATTGACGCGCGGAAATTGCGTTCGCCGAACGTGCTCGCGGCGATGAAGCCGCGCCCGCGTCAACAAGGAAATCGGTAACGGAGCGACTCAATGACACTTCCCCCGCTAGATAGTCAACACTATGAACTGAGACGTAGAATCGTAGATTGCCGGGAGCGTTTGAGGCGCAAACGGAGCGCGGAGAAATCTAGCCGCCGCACCGCCGAGGCCGCGCCGCCCGCGACGCAGAAAAAAGAAGCGCAAAGGAAAAAGTAGCAGCGTGAACATACGAACGGCGTCTCAACTGATGCGTGCCGACGACAGGCGCGCGGGCGCGGAGACGCGGGAGTTCTTTGACAAAGAGTTGACGGGTTTTTCGATTGACTCGCGCACCGTCGGCGCAGGGCAACTGTTCTTCGCCCTCTCCCCGGAAGACTACCGGCGGCACTTCTTTACCGCCACTTCCTTCGACGACGCACACCGCTTCATCCCCGCCGCCTTCGAGCGCGGCGCGGCGGCCGTCGTCGCGCGGCGCGAACGCATCGAAGGCGACGCGGAACTGCAAGCGTTCGGCGACCGTCTCTTATTAGTTGACGACGTGATCGAAGCATTGCAGCGCGTCGCGCACGGCACGCTCAAGGCGTGGGGCGGCACGGTCATCGCGCTCACCGGAAGCGCCGGGAAGACGACGGCGAAAGACCTGACGGCGCACGTTCTGGCCGAAACGGGGCGGCGCGTGTTGAAGACGCAGAAGAACTTCAACAACGAACTCGGTCTCGCCCTCTCCGTCTTGCAGATGGAGTCGGCGGGCGCGCGCCCCGCGGATTTCGACGTGGCAGTGCTGGAGATGGGGCAATCGATGTTCGGCGAGATCAAGCGGCTCGCAGGGGTCGCGCCGCCCGACATCGCGGTCGAGTTGAACGTCGCCGCCGTGCATCTGGAGTTCTTCGATTCCGTCGAACACATTGCGGCGGGCAAGGCGCAACTCGTGGAAAACCTGAAACCCGGAGGCACGGCGATTCTCAACGCCGACGACGCGCGCGTCGCCGCCATGCGCGGCAAACACAAAGGCCGCACGCTCACCTTCGGAATTGAAAACGCGGCGGACATCTCGGCGAAAGAAATCGAAAGCGCGCGCTTCGGCCTCAGTCGCTTTCGTTTGCTGACGCCGCTCGGCGAAGCGAACGCGCAGTTACGTCTGCCGGGACGACACAATCTTTTGAACGCGCTCGCGGCCGCCGCGGTCGCCACCTGTTTCGAGATCGCGCCGGAAGAGATCGCACGCGCTCTATCATCCGCGACCGCTTCGGAGATGCGCGGGCAGTTGATCGAATTCGCCGCCGGGTTCAGCGTGATAGACGACTCATATAACTCGAACCCGCGCTCGCTCCTGAGCATGGCGCGTTCGGTGGCGGAAGCGAGAGGCGCGGGAGACGGCGCGCGGCGCACGTTCATCATCGCGGGCGAGATGTTGGAGTTGGGCGAGACGGGCGCGGAGTTGCACGCCGAGGCGGGGCGCGAGATCGCGCGGATGGAGATAGACGTGTTGTGGGGCGTGCGCGGGTTGGCGACGGAACTCGTCGCGGGCGCGCGCGAGGCGGGGATGCAGGCGGCGAGGTTTTTCGAGACGACGGACGAGGCCGCCGCCGCGTTGACGGATGAGGTGCGAGCGGGCGATCTGCTGCTGGTGAAGGGATCGCGCGGCGTGCATACAGAGCGGATCATCGAAGCACTGCGCGAACGATATGAGACAAAGGGCAGTGATGAGTGATGAGTAATGAGTGATGAGTAAAAAGCCCATCCGATTCCGGTTTTTACTCATCACTCATTACTCATCACTCATCACTTCAAACAGATGATCTATTACATCTTCTACCAGTTGATTTTCGAGCGCTCCGGCGGGCAGAACGCGCAGTCGGTCTTCATCAAGGCGCTCAACGTCTTCCAGTACGTCACGTTCCGCACGGCCTACGCCACCGTCACCGCGCTCCTCATCTCGCTCGTCTTCGGCGGCCGCGTCATACGCATGCTGCGCGAGATGAACGTCGGGCAGCAGATCAGGGAAGAGGGGCCGCAGGCGCACATGGCGAAGCGCGGCACGCCGACGATGGGCGGCGTCCTCATCATCGGCGCGGTGCTCATCTCCACGCTGCTGTGGGCGCGGCTCTCCAATCTCTACGTCTGGATCATTTTGATCTCGACCGCGCTCTTCGCCGTCGTCGGTTTCCTGGACGACTACGCGAAGGTGGCGAAGCGGCAGAGTTTGGGGTTGACCGGCAAGCAGAAACTGGCCGCGCAGTTTTTGATCGCCGCCGGCGTGTGGGCGACGCTCTACTTCTTCTCGCCCGACTACACGTGGAATCTGAGCTTCCCGTTCTTCAAACAGACGGACATCTCGATGATCACGAACATCGGGCCGTGGCTCTACCTGCCCTTCATTATCCTCGTGCTCACCGGCGCGTCGAACGCGGTGAATTTGACGGACGGACTCGATGGTCTCGCCATCAGCGTGACCTTCATTGCGATGGTCGCGCTCACAGCCTTTACTTATGTGAGCGGCGACGAGCGCTGGGCGCGGCAACTGTTCATCGATCACCGCCGCGAGGTGGGCGAGTTGACGGTTTTTTGCGGGGCGATGGCGGGCGCGTCGCTCGGCTTCCTGTGGTACAACGCGCCGCCCGCGGACGTCTTTATGGGCGACGTGGGCAGCCTCGCCATCGGCGGCGCAATCGGGACGATTGGCATTTTGACGAAGCAGGAATTCATCCTCGTCCTCGTCGGCGGCGTGTTTGTCCTCGAAGCGATCTCGGTGATGCTGCAAGTCTCATTCTTCAAGATGACGAAGCGGCACACGGGCACGGGGCGGCGGCTCTTCAAGATGACGCCGCTGCATCACCACTTCGAGATGCAGGGCTGGAAGGAGTCGAAAGTCGTCTTTCGCTTCCTGATTCTCGCGATCTTGTTCGCGCTCCTGAGTCTCTCGACTTTGAAACTGCGCTAGACGTTGACGATTGAAAGCTGAACGATTTGCAGCTCGAAGGTAAAAAAGTTCTGGTCATCGGCGCGGCGCTGAGCGGCGTCGCGGCGGCGCGCTTCCTGGCGAAGCGCGGGGCGACCGTCGCATTGAACGACCGCAAGCCCATCGAAGAGTGGACGGACGAGGCGCGTGCGTTGAAGGCGGAGGGCGTCGGGCTGCTCGCCGGCGACGTGCCGATGTGGTTGATGGATCAGATCGAACTCGTCGTGACGAGTCCCGGCGTGCCGCCGAAGAACATCCCTGTGCGCTACATGGAGAGGGCGGGCGCGGAGGTGATCGGCGAAGTCGAACTCGCCGCGCGACACTTACGCGGGCGCATCTGCGCCATCACGGGAACGAACGGGAAGACGACGACAACCGCGCTCGTCGCCGAGTTGTTGAAAGAGGCGGGATTGCCCGTGCAGGTCGGCGGCAACATCGGCACGCCGCTCATCTCGCTGGTGGACTCGTCGCGCGAAGACGGTTGGACGGTCGCGGAAGTGTCGAGCTATCAGCTTGAGACCATCATCGAGTTTCACCCGACGGTCGCCGTCGTGCTGAACCTGATGCCCGACCACATGGATCGCTACGAGACTTTGACCGACTACGGCGCGGCCAAGCATCGCATCTTCCGCAACCAGACGGAGGCGGACGTGGCGATCCTGAACGCGGACGACCCCGTCGTCGCTTCGTGGGCGTCGGGCTTGCGCGCGCACGTTACGCTCTTTAGCGTCGAGCGCGAACTCGAAGAGGGTTTGTTTCTGCGGCGCGGCGGGCGCGATCTGATTTCGCGGACGCAGGCGGGCGAGCGCGTGTTGATGACGCGCGACGAGATGCAACTGCGTGGGTTGCACAACGTCCAGAACGTGCTGGCCGCGCTGGCCTGCGGGCTGGCGTGCGGCGCATCGCCCGATTCGATGCGCGAGACGGTGAGGAATTTCAGACCCGTCGAGCACCGTCTGGAGTTGGTCGCCGAAGTCGCGGGCGTAGAGTTCTACAACGACTCGAAGGCGACGAACGTGGACGCGGCCTTGAAGGCGCTCGAAGCTTTCGCCGAACACGCGGGGCGGATCGTGTTAATCCTCGGCGGGCGCGGCAAGAACGCGCCCTATGCGCCGCTTGTGCCGCTCGTCAAGCGCAAGGCGCGCGCCCTCGTCGTCCTCGGCGAAGACGCCGAACGCATCGAGAGCGAATTGAAGGCGCACGCGCAGGTCATCCGCGTGCAGGACATGGCAGAGGCCGTGCGGCGCGCGTCCGAGGCGGCGCAAGCGGGCGACGTGGTGCTGCTCGCCCCGGCGTGTGCCAGTTGGGACATGTTCGATAATTTCGAGCACCGGGGCAGAGTCTTCAAGGACTGCGTCCTTGAAAGGATGAGGGATGAGGGTGGAGGGATGAATATGAAGGACGAGGAGAGGGTTGATTTTCATCCCTCATCCCTCATCCCTCATCCCTAGTTTTTGTTATGGCTAGAAAGCTACAAGCTGACGAGTGGTTGTTTGCGGCGACTGTGGGACTGGCGCTGTTCGGCGTCGTGATGGTCTACAGCGCGTCGGCCGATCTGGCGTTTGCCGAAAACGGCACGCAGTATCACTACGTCAAGCGGCAGGCGGTCTGGACGGTGGCGGGCTTGCTGGCGATGATGGGCATGATGCACTTCGACTATGGGCGGCTGCGCGACCGGCGAGTCGTCGCGGGTCTCCTGGCGGGGACGGTCGTGCTCTTGCTCGCGGTCTTTGCCTTCCCGCGCATCAACGGCGCGCACCGCTGGATCAGGTTGCCGGGCGGCTTCTCGCTGCAACCGTCGGAGTTGTCAAAACTCGCGCTCGCCATCTTTCTCGCGCGCTTTCTCGAACGCCGCGCGGGCGAGGAGCAGGCGCTCTGGAAGACTTTCGTGCCGTGCGTGCTGATGACCGGGTTACTCGTGCTGCTGGTGGCGGCGGAGCCTGACCTGGGGACGGCGATGATGCTCGGCGTCGTGAGCGTCGTGCTGTTGTTCGCGGCGGGTGCGCGTCTGTTGTATCTGGGCGTGCTCGGCGCGGCGGGCTTGGTCGGCATCGTCTTTATGATCGTGTTGTTCCCGTGGCGTCTGGGGCGCGTGACGGCGTTTCTAGACCCATGGGCTGACGCGCAGGGGACGGGCTTTCAGGTGGTGCAATCTCTGATCGCGGTCGGGTCGGGCGGGACGGAAGGACTCGGTTTCGCGCAGGGGCGACAGAAGATGTTGTTTTTGCCGTTCGCGCATTCGGATTTCATCTTCGCGGTGGTGGGCGAGGAGTTGGGGCTGCTCGGCGCGTTGACGCTCGTCGCGGTCTTCGGACTGTTTTTGTGGCGCGGGGTGCGCGCCGCGCGGCGCGCGCCGGATCGCTTCGGGATGCTGCTCGGTTTGGGAATCGTGGTCGGCATCGTGGCGCAGGCTTTGTTCAATATCAGCGTCGTTCTCTCGCTCGTGCCGACGAAGGGCATCCCGCTGCCGTTCATCTCCTACGGCGGCTCTTCGATGATGTTGACGCTCGTTAGCGTCGGCGTGCTCCTGAACATCTCGCAGCAGGGGACGGCGCAGGGCGAGGTGAGCGTGCATAGAGAGTTTGCGACGAAGAGTGTCGCCGCGCCGCCGCCGCGACGCGAGCGTGTGCCCGTCACGCAGACGTGGCGACCGGAAGGCCGGAGTTGAGTTTGAAGATGCGCTCTCTCTTCGCCGCCGGTGGGACGGGCGGGCACATCTATCCGGCGCTCGCCGTGGCGAAAGAGTTGATGAGCCGACACCCGGATTCGGCGGTGCGGTTCGTCGGCACGGCGCGGGGGTTGGAGACGCGGCTCGTGCCGCAGGCTGGTTTCGACTTGTCGCTCATTGAAAGCGCGGGGCTGACGAACATGGGTCTCGGCGCGCGGCTCAGGGGCTTGTGGCTGCTGCCGAAGAGTTTTGCGGCGGCGCGCACGTTGATTCGCGAGTTTCGTCCAGACGTGGTGGTCGGCGCGGGCGGTTACGTAACAGGCTCTGTGCTGTTGACGGCCGCGCTAATGCGCATCCCGACGCTCGTCATGGAGTCGAACGCCGTGCCAGGGTTTACGAACCGCAGGCTCGCACGTTTCGTGGACGCGGCGACCGTCTCGTTTGAAGCGACGCTTCCCTACTTTCGCGGCAAGGCGATTGTGACCGGAAACCCCGTGCGCCGCGAGTTCTTTGACATTCCGGCAAAAATGCGCGACCCTTCGCGTTTTTCTTTGCTGCTCTTCGGCGGGTCGCAGGGCGCGCGCGCCGTGAGCACAGCGATGGTCGCGGCCTTGCCGCACCTCTCTGCGCAACGCGACGTGCTGCACATCACGCACCAGACGGGCAAACTCGATTTCGAGACGGTGCGCGAGGGTTACGAGCGAGCGGGTTGGGCGCAGCACGCGGAAGTGCGCGAGTACATAGACGACATGGTCGCGGCGTTTGCCGCCGCCGACTTGATCGTCTCGCGCGCAGGGGCGACGACGGCCGCCGAGTTGATGGCAGCGGGCAAGACGGCGATCATGATCCCGCTCCCCGGCCAACTCGAACAACGTCGCAACGCAGAGGCGTTGCAGGAGGAGAACGCCGCACGCATGATCCTGCAAGAGAACCTGACGGGCGAAGCGTTGGCGCGAGAGATCATCGCGCTCGTCAACGACCCCGCTGAGATCACGCGGCGCGAAGCGGCGAGCCGCCGCATGGCGCGGCCAAACGCCGCCGGGCTGACGGTAGATTTGATTGAAAAGCTGATCAGTAGAGGTCAGAGGTCAGAGGTCAGAGGTTAGTCAAAGCAGCTTGCTTCTTTCTAACCTCTAACCTCTAGCCTCTGATCACTAGGCTCTGTTTATGTTCAATCGCATTCAACACGTTCATCTGGTTGGCATCGGCGGGATCGGCATGTCCGGCATCGCGGAGGTGTTGTGCAACCTCGGATTTCGCGTGTCGGGTTCGGATATGAAGCGTTCGGGGGTGACGGAGCGTTTGGAAGGGTTGGGCGTGGAGTTCAACGAGGGACACCGCGCGGAGAACGTGGGCGACGCGCAGGTGGTGGTGCGCTCGACCGCCGTGCGCGACAACAACCCGGAGTTGATCGAGGCGCGCGAACGTTCGATTCCGGTTATTCCGCGGGCGGAGATGCTGTCGGAGTTGATGCGACTCAAGCAGGACACGGTCGCCGTCGCAGGCTCGCACGGGAAGACGACGACCACTTCGATGATCGGGATGGTGCTCGGCGCGGCCGGACTCGATCCGACCGTGGTCGTCGGCGGCGTGGTGGGCGCGTTCGGGTCGAACGCGCGACTCGGCAAGAGCGAGTTGATGGTGGTCGAAGCGGACGAGAGCGACAGGTCGTTTCTCATGCTCGCGCCGACCTTCACGGTCGTCACCAACATTGATCGCGAGCACATGGATTACTACCGCGACATGGAAGACATGCAGGATTGCTTCATCAGGTTCGTCAACAAGGTGCCGTTCTACGGCGCGTCCGTGCTGTGTCTCGACGACCCTTACGTGCAGGCGGTCATCCCGCACGTCAAACGCCGGCGCATCACTTACGGCCTGAGCGCGCAGGCCGACGTGTCGGCGCACGGCATACGCTTCGACATCCCCTTCGGCTCGCGCTTCACGGTCTGGCGCGGGCAGGAGGTGATGGGCGAGATCAGCCTGTGCGTGCCGGGTCTGCACAACGTCTACAACGCGCTGGCGGCCATCGCGATCAGTTTCGAGTTGCAAGTGCCGTTCGCCAAAACGGTCGAGGGCTTGGGCGCGTACACGGGCGTTAACCGCCGCTTTCAATTCAAGGGCGAGGCGCGCGGCGTGCTCGTCGTGGACGATTACGGGCATCACCCGACGGAGATTCGCGCCACACTCGCCGCCGCCAAGATCGGCTCTTCGGGTCGGCGCATGGTCGTGCTCTTTCAACCGCATCGCTACACGCGCACGCAGGATCAGATGGACGAGTTCGCGCGCTCGTTCAACAACGCCGATGTGCTGCTCGTGACGGACATTTACGCGGCGAGCGAAGACCCGATTCCGGGCATCACGGCGGAGTCGCTGGTCGAGGCGGTGAAGCGCTACGGCCACAAGAACACTTTCTACGTCGGCTCGCTTGAGACCGCCGTCAAAGCCTTACTGAGCGAGGCGCACAGCGGCGACATGGTGATCACGCTCGGCGCTGGCAACGTCTCGCGCGCGGGCGAAGAGTTGATCGAACTGCTCAATAAAAACGGCAACGGCAAGGGCGACGCGACAGGCGACGGCAAATGACGACGATGACGCACAGCACGATGAGCCTCGGCGAGCGCGATGCGGCGGTTGAAGAGATCGCACGGCGCACGGGCGTGCGTGCGGAGCGCGGGCGGCGTTTCGCCGAGTTGACGAGTTTGCGCGTCGGGGGCGCGATTGACTGGGTGTTTGTGCCGGAGACGGAAGAAGAGGCGGCGGCGGTCGCCGGTGAGTTGGAAGCGGCCGGCGTTCTGTGGCGCGTGCTCGGCGCGGGCAGTAACGTCCTGGCCGACGATGAGGATCATCATTACGTCGTCGTCAGCATGCGCGAGGTGAAGGGGACGGCGTTGTTCGAGGGCGAGCGCGTGAGCGTGAGCGCGGGCTATTCGCTGCCGCGCCTGTGCGTGGATGCGGCGCGGCGCGGCCTCGCAGGCATAGAGGGTTTGGGCGGCATCCCCGGCACGGTCGGCGGAGCGCTCTGGATGAACGCGGGAGCCTACGGGCACGAGATCGGAAACGTCGTGGAGACGGTGAGGGTGGCGCGCGGCGGTCGCGTGGTAGACGTGCGCGGCAGCGACATCAGTTGGGACTACCGGCACACCTCTTTTCGCGAGGGCGAGTTGCTGTTGGGCGTGACGCTCAGGTTGCGCCCGGACGACTCTGCGAAGATCGTGGAGCGGATGGCGGAAGTGAAGCGCCAGCGTATGGAGACGCAGCCGCACGGCGCGCGCTCGGCCGGGTGCTTCTTCAAGAACCCGCCGGGCAGCGGTTTGAGCACGGGCAAGATGATCGATGAGATGGGGATGAAGGGCGAGAAGAGGGGCGGCGCGGTCGTCTCGCCCGTCCACGCGAATTTCATCGTCACGGAGGGCGACGACGCGCGTGCCTCGGATGCGCTTGCGCTCGCCGAAGAGATCAGGGAACGCATACGCCGCGAGCGCGGCATCGAGTTGGAGTACGAGGTCGAACTGTGGCGCAGCGGCAACACGCGCGAAGCGGCCGAGACGACTTCCGGCGAAGAGTCGGCAGGCGGTCAGAGCAAGGCGGATGGAGAGGAACAAAGCGGCTGACGACGGGCAAGCGTTTCTTGTCGGTCGTCGGCAGACACTCCGCAAGAAGAGGTTAAGCGATGTTGAGAGAGCAAGTGATCACACCACGCGCGGGGCGCGGCACACAGGGAGGCGGAGGCCGCGGCCGCGCCGGAGAGATCGCGCAGCAGCGTCCCGTCAAACGCGGGGGCGGCGGTGGGCGTGGTGGCGGCGCGTCGAGCCGTAAGGCAGCGAAGGGCGGCTCCTCCTCGTCCTCGTGGGGCAGGGCGCTCGCGTGGATGCCGTTCGTGGGGAAGACCTTGTTAGTCGTGTGCATCGCGCTCGTCTGCTTCACGGCGTATCGCACGGCGGCGTCTTCTTCGTTCTTTCAACTACGGACGGTGGACGTGAGCGGCGTCTCGCAAGGCTCGGAGGATCAGATTAAGGCCGTGGTGCGACGCGCGGGCGCGGCGAGCGGCGTGTGGAAGGCCGACCTCGCCACGATCAGCGCGGAACTGGAACGCCAGCCGTGGGTGCGCAAGGCCGTCGTCACGCGCGTCCTGCCTTCGGGCTTGCGTGTGCGGATCACGGAGCGCACGCCGCGCGCGGTCGTACGCACTGCGGCGGGGCGTTTCGTCTGGGTTGACGACGACGGCGTGTTGACGGGTTCGGTCGCGCCGACGCAGAACGCGCCCGCCTTCTTCATGCGCGGCTGGGACGAGTCCGGCACGGAGTCGGGGCGCGCGGAGAACCGACGCCGCGTCGAGAAGTATCTCGAACTCGCGCGCGAGTGGGAGGCGGCCGGGATCGCTTCGCGCGTGAGCGAGGTGAACCTGGACGATCTGCGCGACGTGCGCGCGCAGTTGACCGGCGACGATTCGCAGATCGAAGTGCGACTCGGCCGCGACGATTTGACGAAGCGGCTCAGGCAATCTCTGGAGGCACTGGACGAGCAACGCTCGACGCCGCGCGGCCAGTTCATCACCTACATAGACATGACGCAGGGCAAGCGCGCCGTCATCGGCTTCAAAGCGCACGCGCTCAATCAGGGCAATGCGGCCGCGAGCGAAAAGTCGAACGAGAGTATGTCGGCTGACGATAGCCTCGCCTCGCCTGAGTCGAAGCCTGCGAACGTCGCCGCCGCGGACGCGAGCCGTCGCACGGCGGAAGCGAAGAAGCCTACGGTTCAGGCAAGTAATAAATCGCGGCCGGCGGCCGAGCGTGCGGCGAAGGGTAAAGAGGACAAGAAGCAAACGGGCGCGCGCACGGGTGGCGGCCGCGAGCGCACCGCGACGGGGCAGACGCGCGGCGGGATCGAGCGCCCGCGCCGCGTCGGGCGAAGCGGCTAGGGCTACAGCGGCAGCGGCGGCGCGAGTAAGACGGGCGCGAGCCTTTTGAGGAGAGGAAGTAAACGCATGGCGAAACGCGGAGCACACACGGTCGGCTTGAGCATCGGCACGAGCCGTGTGACGTGCATCATCGGCGAGCCGGGAGACGTGTCGGGTGCGCTCGACATCGTCGGCATCGGCGAGGCGGAAGCGCGCGGCCTGCGTAAAGGCGTCATCGTCAATCCCGAAAACGCGGTCGAGGCGATCAAGCACGCCGTCGAAGCGGCCGAGCGCATGAGCGGACTTGAAGCCGAGGAAGTCACGATCAATCTGGCCGGCTCGCACATCATGGGCTTCAACGGTCAGGCCATCGTCGCCGTTTCGGGACGCGACCGCGAGATCACGCCCGATGATGTGCGCCGCGCGATTGACTCGGCCTGTGCCATTCAACTCCCGGCCGGGCGCGAGATCGTAGATCGCCTGCCGCAAGAATTTATCGTGGACGATCAGGACGGCATCAACGACCCGGTCGGCATGATCGGCGCGCGCCTCGCTGTCAAAGTCCACATCGTGACGAGTCCGGTCACGGCGCGGCAAAACGCCATTAATGCCGTCAATCGCGCCGGTCTGGTCGTCTCGGACATGGTGCTCGAACAGTTGGCCGCCGCCGAAGCATCTCTGACGGAAGAGGACAAGGAGTTTGGTTCGGCGCTCGTCGACATCGGGGCGGAGACGACGGGGTTGGTGATCTATCAGCGCGGCGCGGTGCAGCACACGGCGGTGTTCGCGCTCGGTGGTTCGCACTTCACCAACGACATCGCGTTTGGCTTGCGCACGCCCATCCCGGAGGCGGAAAAGATCAAGCGTTCCGTCGGCTATGCATCGAGCACGGGGTTGAGCGAGATGGAACGCGGGGAACTCGTCGAAGTGCCGTCGGTCGGAGGGCGCGGCCCGCGCCAGTTGTCGCGTCAGATTTTGTGCGACATCTTGCAGCCGCGCGCCGAAGAGGTGTTGATGCACGTCGCAGATGAGATACGCGAATCGGGATGGGACAGGCAGTTGTCGAGCGGCGTGGTGTTGACGGGCGGCGGGTCGCTCTTGGGCGGGATGGTCGAAGTGGCCGAGCAGGTTTTCGATGCGCCGGTCAGGCTCGGCTACCCGGAACGCGACCGTTTCGGCGGCCTCGTCGAAGACATTCAAACCCCTGCCTGGACGGCGGCCGCGGGGCTGTCGCTCGTCGCCGGTCGCGCGAACGCCGTCGAAGCGCGCGCGACGGGCGGTAAACGCGGGGCAACGGGCGGGTTGACCGCTTTCGTTTCAAAATTTCGCAATCGTTTTAGTAGTATTTTCTGACAAGTTGTTGTATGCTGCCGCGCCAGCCGGCACAAGATGTTGTCCGCAATATATGGGTGTCACCGGCGCGCACAGCCCAAAATAGCCGCACAGGCTCTCCTGACAGCGGCGGGCGTTCACAGAAGAGGAAAGGACTTATACGATATGACACCGGATAGCCGTCAGCCGGGCAGTGGCATTAATATTTTCATTGACGATGATCCTCCGATCACCGGCGCGCGCATTAAAGTGATCGGCGTCGGCGGCGGCGGGGGCAACGCCGTCAATCGCATGATCGAGGCCGGCATAGAGGGCATCGAGTTTCTCGTCGCCAACACGGACTTGCAGGCGTTGAAGCGTTCGCGCGCGCCGATCAAGATTCAACTCGGCGGCAAATTGACGAAGGGCTTGGGCGCGGGCGCGAACCCCGATGTCGGCCGCAACGCCGCGCTCGAAGACACTGAGAAGATCATAGAGGCTCTGGAAGGCGCGGACATGGTCTTCGTCACGACCGGCCTCGGCGGCGGCACGGGCACGGGCGCAGCCCCGATCATCGCGAGCCTCGCGACGGAGTTGAATGCGTTGACGGTCGCGGTCGTCACCAAGCCGTTTCACTTCGAAGGCAAGCGGCGCATGCAGCAGGGCGATCAGGGCTTGAGGGAACTACGCGAATGCGTGGACACGGTCATCACGATCCCGAACGAGCGTTTGCTCGGCAACGTGAGCAAAGACATGTCTCTGACGGACGCCTTCAAGATGGCAGACGATGTGCTCCGGCAGGCCGTGCAGGGCATCAGTGACCTGATCACCGTGCCGGGTCTCATCAACCTCGACTTCGCCGACGTGAAATCGATCATGGCCGGGATGGGCATGGCCTTGATGGGCGCGGGACGCGCGAGCGGCGAAGACCGCGCGCTCAAGGCGACGCAGGAAGCGATCTCTTCGCCCCTGCTGGAAGAAGCTTCGATTAACGGCGCGAAGGGCGTGCTCATCAACATCACGGGCGGGCTTGACCTGACGCTGTTTGAAGTCAACGAGGCCTCTTCGATCATACGCGAGGCGGCCGACGAAGACGCCAACATCATCTTCGGCGCGGTGATTGACGAATCGATGCGCGATGAGATGAAGATCACCGTCATCGCGACGGGCTTCGATAAAGAATCTGCCGACGCCGGTCTCGTCCCCAACCCGAACGTGATGCCTGCGGCGCAGCCGCGTTACCTGCCGCGCACCGACGAGTTGCCTTCGCGCGGCACGGCCGCCGGGCAGACGCGCGCGGACGACTTGGACGTGCCCGCCTTCATACGCAAGAAGGCCGACTGAAAAAGCCAGCAGTTAGTAGTAAGAAATGAGCCGTGAGCGCTCAGCATTTGCTGAGTCTGCTCACGGCTTATTGCTTGCTCCTAACTTTTTCCGTTTTCCTTTTGCCTTTTTCGTTTTAGTCGTGTAGCATGTCGCCCATTCCTGACAGGATTGTAATTCAACTAACGAGACAATAACCGTTCTCGTCTTGCAAACGACCACCGCCTGTAAAAGCAGGCGCATCCAAGCGCGCCATTTGTTTGGCAACTCGTCCGCAAAGAGTCGGGGTATTCAAAATTCAGCGCGCCGTTTTCCTGCTTGTAAGACTGTTGGAGGCTAAGTAAAAAAGTGAACCGCAAACTCATCCGACCCACTTTGGCCGACGTGAAAAATCGCGAGCCAAACACCCAAAATGAACGCAACGACAGGTACAGCGATAGCGGCGGCGCATCTCGCGCCGGCGGTGCGCCACGCAGCGGCGGCAGCGGCGGCGGCGCGCCCACACACCAGTCGCGTCCCCCGCAGCAATCCGCCGACCGCGGCGACCGCGGCGGCGCATCTTCCGCCGCCGCACAGGGACGCAAGCGCATTCCGCCTTCGGAAACCAACGCCGAAATCTTCTACTACAAGAAGCAGATGGACGCGCACACGCAGATGGTGATCGTCCTCAACGACGACGAAGAGATCGTCGGCACAATCGAGTGGTATGATCGCGCCGCGCTCAAAATCAATCGCAAGGACGAGCCGAACATTCTGCTGCTCAAACACAACATCAAGTACATGTTCAAAGCCGAAGACCGCGACGGCGGCGGCGACAGCGACTCGTCCGACGACGACAGCAGCACGGGAGCGGCGAAGGGCTAACTCCCCGTACACTTTCTATTACGAAACGGGCGCACGGCTGTTGTTCGACAGGCAGCCGCGCCCGCTCTTTTTCGCAACGTGTGATGAGCGAACGCAGGCACAGCACAACCGACGGGCGAGAGGACGCAGCCGGACGCCGACCCCGCATCGGGATCACCATTGGCGACCCGTCGGGCATCGGCCCCGAAGTCGTCCTCAAGGCCGTGGCCGAGGCGGCGGTCAGGCGCGTGTGCGCGCCGGTCATCATCGGCGACGCGCAACTGCTCGCGCACACGGCGCGCAAACTCGATCTCCACTGCGGCTACGAGGTCGTGCGCCGCGATGAACCGCTGCCCGAACATCTCGACGATCCCGTCATCTATCATCTCGACAACGTGCGCGCCGACATCGAACCGGGCGTGGAGTCTTCCGGCGCGGGGCGCGCGTCGGGCGAGTACATAGAGGCGGCGGTGGAGTTGTGCATGCGCGGCAGTCTCGATGCGATCTCGACCGCGCCGATCAACAAGCGCGCGCTCTTTCTCGGTGGCTATAGTTTCCCCGGCCACACGGAATTTCTCGCGCACCTTACGCACACGCCCGAAGTCGCGATGGCCTTCGTCGCGGCCAACCTGAGGATCGTGCTAATCTCCACGCACGTGCCTCTGGCCGAAGCGATCCGGCTCGTTCGCCGCGAGCGCATCGAGCCGGTGGTGCGTCTGGCGAATCGTGAACTCAAACGCTGGGGCATTCGCGAGCCGCGACTGGCGATGGCCGCGCTCAACCCGCACGGGGCAGAGGGCGGTTTATTCGGCGTCGAAGAATCGGCCGAGATCGTGCCGGCGGTGGAGGCATGCCGGGAGTTGGGCATTAACGTGTCGGGGCCGTTTTCGGCAGACACGGTTTTTCTGCGCGCCTCGCGCGGCGAGTTCGATGCGGTCGTGGCCTGTTATCACGATCAGGCGATGATTCCGGTCAAGTGTCTCTCGTTCGGCGAAGCGGTCAACGTCTCGCTGGGGTTGCCGTTCATTCGCACCTCTGTGGATCACGGGACGGCGTTTGACATCGCGGGGCGCGGGCTGGCAGAACATTCAAGTATGGTGGCGGCCATCACCCTCGCCGCCGAGTTTTCGCGGATGGAAGACAGTAATCAGGAGGTAGTGATGAGTGATGAGTGATGAGTGATGAGTTGAAGTCGTGAATCGTGAATCGTAAATCGTGAATAGAGAAAAACTGATTACTTCTATTCACGATTTACGATTCACGATTCACTTGTCTTTACTCATCACTCATCACTCATCACTCATCACTTGATGAAATGGCAGAGCAAACTTCACAAACTCCTCGCCGCATTCTGGTGGCCGACGACGATCCGGCCATCT
>DASVPS010000340.1:0-2880 GCA_036389555.1 Pyrinomonadaceae bacterium | reverse complement strand
GAAAAGTTCGAGTCATCCTATCATATTTCATCAACACTCGATCACGCTCCGGCGAGGTGGGCGCACTGTCAATTCCCCTTTTATTCAAGTTCGCCAAAGACTCTCTTCACACGCAAAAAGCGGAAGGCTCGCGAGCAGTTTGCACTACCGGCGAGCCTTCCGCGTTTACGCGGCCTTCTTTTATTGATACCGGTGAGGGAACAATTACCTGCGTAAATTCTCCGGGGAAAATTTCTCCGCGCGCGCGAGATAGGCTTTAGCCTGCTCGCCTGCGCCTCATTCGTCGCTCTTCAATGACTACTGTTGCCCGCCAACTTGTGCAACTCGCCGGTGTCGCTTCCGTTCCCACTGTTCCTGTTCAGCAGGGAGTTGCAAGTGCTGATCAGGTCTTTCAACCCGGTCGGCTTATTCAAAAAAGCATCTGCCCCGGCGGCCAGCGCCTCGTCGTGTCTGAGGCTGCCCGTAAACAGGATGATCGGCGTGCGACGGCGGTGTGCCAGTTGGCGCGCTCGCTGTACCAACGACAGGCCGCTCTCTCCGGGCAGTTGCACGTCAAGGATGATCAAATCATAAGGCTCGTCAGCTTCGAGCTTCTTCAGTGCCGCCGCGCCATCGCGACAAATATCCACCTGCCAGCTTTCGAGTTCCAATAACTGCTTGACCGTGAAGAGGACTAAATCATAGTCCTCGGCATATAGGATTCTAGTCTGCTGCAAATTAAAGCACCTTCCTTCTCCCGGGTGAGGTTGGTAAGAAGAGTACGAGAGACGCGCCGGATGGAGACTTGAACCCGCCTCGGTTGCACGCACAGCAACAACCGTTCCTTCAACTCGATCTTCGCTTCCGCGAAAACCGGCCGGTTGATTTAATTCGCGATTTACGGTGAGGTTATGCAGAATTGCCGATGGGTCTGGGCGCGTGCGCGTGCGCGCCGGTTCGAGGAAGGTATCTGGAGGCGGTAATAATTTACACGGCGCGCGCGAGCGCTTGCCGCCTAACGACAGCCAGACAGGCGTTTAACTTTATTTGAAAGAAACCTTGCGGAGCGTATTGATTCAGTCGCAGTTTTTTTACAGAAAGCGCCGCCCCGAAAATGGGGTCAACGACCGGCTCCCTGTCTAGACGTGCGCTTGTTTTCGGGTCGCATGAGACTAACGCGGCGCGTGCGCGTCGGCGTTCGCAGAGCCAGCAGATCATTGTGCCGCCCGTTGACGATGTAGGCGAGTCCCTGATGCGTGATGTTGAGCAGGCGTGCGGCGCGCGTGATGCTGCCGTTCGCGCTGTCGAGGGCGAGCCGGATCAAATTGCGCTCGTAGGCGCGCACCTCTTCTTCGAGCGAACAGCCTGACCACGCCTCGCCGAAATGAGACTTGTTCGTCTGCCTGAGCGCAACCGTTTCCACTGCCTGCGCGGTGATGACTGTCTCCTCCGGCGTGGTGATGAAGGTTCGCTCGATAAGTATGCGCAACTCGCGCGCGTTGCCGCACAGGGGCAGGCGGGTCATGGCCGCCAGACTTTCCGGCGTGAAATTAAGCTGCCGTTGATAACGCTTCCGCGCCTCTGCGATGAAATGCTCGGCGAGCGCGGGGATGTCTTCGGGTCTCTCCCTGAGCGGCGGCAGTTCGAGGTGAAAAGCGTTTAAGCGATAGAACAGGTCTGCGCGGAACAGGCCGCGACTGACGCGCTGCCGCAAGTCGTGATTGGTCGCCGCGACGATCCGCACGTTGACCCGCACCGGCAACGAACTTCCGATGGGATACATCTCCCCGTGGTCAATCAAACGCAGCAGCTTGGCCTGATGGACGAGAGTCAGTTCGCCGATCTCGTCGAGGAAGAGCGTGCCGCCCTCGGCTTCGAGCGCGGTGCCCGCGTAATCTTCCGAGGCATCGGTGAAACTTCCCTTCCTGTGGCCGAACAGTTGCGACTCGACGAGCGTATCGCAGAGCGCCGCGCAGTTGAGCGCGACGAAACGACCGCTGCGGCCGCTCCATTCGTGTATCAGACGCGCCAGCACGTCTTTCCCCGTCCCCGTCTCGCCGCTCAGCAACACCGAACCCGCGCCGCGCGCGACGGCCTGCGCCTCCTGCAACAGGCTCGCGGTCTTCTCCGAGCCGTGGACGAACTTATGAGTGCCGGACTCGGTCGGATTCTCCGCTTTCGCGGGCGGCGCGATGAGGTGGCGGGCGCAGGCGCGCAGGCGCGCCAGCAGTTCCGGTTGTTGTGTCTGTGAAAGCAACTCGTCGGCGCGCACGTAGATGGCCTGCAACTCTTCGTGCGCGTAATCGCGCGCCAGTTCCTCGAAGATGATGAGCAGGGCGCAGCCCGCGCCTTCACGGTCGTTGAGTTGCTCGCTGATGTCTACCGCCCGCCGGAGCGCATCGCGCGCCTGCGTGCGCCGGTCGAGCCGCGTGAGGGCGATGCCGTGTGTGATCAAAGTCTCAGCCAGCAGGGCTTGCTCGTCGCCGCGCTCCAGAGCGTGTACGGCGGCGCGGGCGATCCGCTCGGCCTCGGAGTTGCAGCCCTGAGCGAGCAGCGCGCGGGCGCGCGTTTCGTCAACCTGCGCGGCGCGCACCGCGTCCTTCAAACGGACGAAGAGCCGACGCGCACGCGCGAGATGTTCAAAGGCTTCGTTGAAGCGACCGACGCGGTAGAGAGAGAAGCCTAAATTGTTTTCGACGCTGGCGAGGTAATGCGTATGTCCCGCCTCTTCCAGATAGAAGCTCGCCGCCGTCAGTTCGATCAAAGCATTGTCGATGTAATCCGGTCGCTTTTCCGCAACGCCGAGGGATTCCCATGTTCCGGCCAGCGTGCTGTGGAATTTGCCCTTCAGCGCGTGGCTCTCGCATTCCCTGATGAGCGGCGCGGCTTCGAGCAGGATGG
>DASVPS010000339.1:0-8669 GCA_036389555.1 Pyrinomonadaceae bacterium | reverse complement strand
CGAGAGAAGCTCACGGACTTCCAGCTCGACTAACTCCAGCAGTTCCTCGTCATCGACGGCATCCACCTTGTTGAGAAAGACTACCATGGCGGGCACGCCGACCTGCCGGGCCAAAAGAATGTGCTCGCGGGTCTGCGGCATCGGGCCGTCGGTGGCCGCGACGACGAGGATGGCACCGTCCATCTGCGCTGCGCCGGTGATCATGTTCTTGACGTAGTCGGCGTGACCCGGACAGTCGACGTGCGCGTAGTGACGGTTGGGCGTCTCGTACTCGACGTGGGCGGTGGCGATGGTGATGCCACGGGCTTTCTCTTCGGGCGCGTTGTCGATGGAGTCGAAGGCGCGCACGGTGATCTTCGGGTTATGTTTGGCTAAGACCTTGGTGATGGCTGCGGTCAAAGTGGTCTTGCCGTGGTCGACGTGCCCGATGGTGCCGATGTTGACGTGCGGCTTCGACCGGTCAAACTTCTCCTTGCTCATCTTTTTCTCTCGCTCCTACAAATTTAATTTGTCTGTTTGTCTGTTGGGTCGCCACGCCTGTCATTCAGCGAGAGAAGCGACCCGCTTATAGTCTTGCTCTGAAAACTTATTTCGCGACGCCCGTTACCTTCGCGATCACTTCCTCGGCGACGTTCTTCGGAGCTTGATCGTAACGCTCGAAGTGCATCGTCGAAGTAGCGCGTCCCTGCGTGGACGAGCGCAGGTCGGTCGTGTAGCCGAACATCTCCGAGAGCGGGACGAAGGCCGTGATGACCTGCACGCCGCCCGTGCGCGGTTCCATCTTCTCGATCTGGCCGCGACGACGGTTCAAGTCGCCGTTGACCGCGCCCATGTAATCTTCCGGCGTCACCACCTCGATACGCATGATCGGCTCTAAGAGCACGGGCTTGGCCTTGCGCACCGCGTCCTTGAACGCGAGCGAGCCTGCGATGTGGAACGAACGCTCGTCGGAGTCGACTTCGTGGTACGAACCGAAGACGAGCCGCACGCGGACATCCACCAACTCGTAGCCCGCGAGGAAACCGCGGCGCAGCGCATCGCGGATACCTTCTTCGACCGGCTTGATGAACTCGCGCGGGATGACGCCGCCCGTGATCTTGTTCTCGAAGACGAAGCCTTCGCCCGGTGCGGGTTCGATCTCGATCTCGACGTGGCCGAACTGGCCGCGGCCGCCCGTCTGGCGTTTGTAAACTTCCTTGCCGGGAGCGGCGGCGGTGATCGTCTCGCGATAGGCCACCTGCGGCTTGCCGACATTGGCCTCGACGCCGAACTCGCGCTTCATGCGATCCACGATGATCTCAAGATGGAGTTCGCCCATGCCGGCGATGATGGTCTGGCCGGTCTCTTGATCGGTCGAGACGTTGAAACTGGGGTCTTCCTGCGCGAGGCGCGACAGAGCCGTGCCGAGTTTGTCCTGATCGGCGCGCGTCTTCGGTTCGACGGCGACGCGGATGACGGGCGCGGGGAAATCCATCGCTTCGAGGATGATCGGGTTGTTCTCGTCGCAGACGGTGTCGCCGGTCGTGACCTGCTTCATACCGCCGATGGCGATGATCTCGCCGGCCGATGCCTCGTCGATGTCTTCGCGCTTGTTGGCGTGCATGCGCAGCAGGCGGCCGACGCGCTCTTTCGTGCCCTTGACCGAGTTGTAGGCGTAGGAGCCGCCCTTGATCGTGCCTGAATAGATGCGTACGAACGAGAGTTGGCCGAGGTGTTTGTCGGCCATGATCTTGAAGACGAGACCGGCGAACGGCGCGGTGTCTTCGGCCGGACGCGGCTCTTCCTCGCCGGTTTTGGGATTCGTGCCTTTAATCGCCTCGATGTCGAGCGGCGAGGGCAGAAAATCGACGACCGCGTCCAGGAGCGTCTGCACGCCCTTGTTCTTGAAGGCCGAGCCGGTCACAACGGGCACGATCTTGATTTCAATCGTTCCCTTGCGCAGCGCGGCGCGCAGTTCGTCTTCGCTGATCTCTTCGCCTTCCAAAAACTTATTCGTCAACTCATCGTCAATGCTGGCGATGGCTTCGATCATCTTTTCGCGCGCGGCTTCCGCTTCCGCCTGCATTCCAGCGGGAACCTCTTCAACCGCGTACTCCGCGCCCTTCGTCTCATCGTTCCACAGGAGCGCCTTCATCTTGATAAGATCGATGACGCCTTTGAACCCGTCTTCCTCGCCGATGGGAATCTGGATGGCGACGGGGTTCGCGCCGAGTCTGGTGATGATGGAATCAAAGGAGCGTTGGAAGGATGCGCCCGCGCGGTCGAGTTTGTTGATGAAGCAGATGCGCGGCACGCCGTACTTGTCGGCCTGACGCCAGACGGTTTCCGACTGCGGCTCGACGCCCGCTACGCCGTCGAACACGGCGACCGCGCCGTCCAGCACGCGCAGAGAGCGTTCGACTTCCATCGTGAAGTCAACGTGGCCGGGCGTGTCGATGATGTTGATGCGGTGCTCGACGTTGTTGCGCTTCCAGAAACAGGTCGTCGCGGCGCTGGTGATGGTGATGCCGCGCTCCTGCTCCTGTTCCATCCAGTCCATCGTCGCCGTGCCCTCATGCACCTCGCCGATCTTGTGCGAGACGCCCGTGTAGAACAACACGCGCTCGGTGGTGGTGGTCTTCCCGGCATCGATGTGCGCCATGATGCCGATGTTGCGGAATTTACTGAGGTCTTGCTTTGCCATGATCTGAAACCCGTGAATCGTGAATCGTGAATCGTAAATGGTGAAAGACAGTTTTTATCTATTCACGATTTACGATTAACTATTTACGGCTTCTCTACCATTTGTAATGCGCGAAGGCCTTGTTGGCTTCCGCCATGCGATGCACGTCGTCCTTTTTCTTGACGGCGTTGCCGCGATTGTTGGCCGCATCGAGCAGTTCGCCCGTGAGCCGATCAATCATCGTCTTCTCGCCGCGCGAGCGCGCCGCGCCCACGATCCAGCGGATGGCGAGCGAACCGCGCCGCTCCTGCGGCACTTCAAGCGGCACCTGATAGGTCGAACCGCCGACGCGCCGCGACTTCACTTCGACCTGCGGGCGCACGTTATCAATCGCGCGCTTAAAAGCCTTGAGCGGGTCATCGCCCACCTTGTCGCCCAACTGGAGCAGCGCGTTATAAAAAATCTTCTCCGCGTTCGACTTTTTGCCGCCCTCCATCAAACCGTTGATGAACTTCGTGACCAGCGGGCTGTTATAGACCGGGTCGGGCATCACATCGCGTCTGTCGACAACTCTTCTTCTTGGCATAATCTCTCTAGAGGTTAGAGGTCAGAGGTCAGAGGTTAGTAGAAAGCAGTTTTAACTGATCTCTAACCTCTAACCTCTAACCTCTGGTTTATTATTTTTTGCCCTTCTTGGCCGCGCCGGCTGCGGCACCGGCCTTCGGACGTTTCGCGCCGTACTTGGAGCGCCCCTGCTTGCGGTCGGCCACGCCCACCGAATCGAGCGTGCCGCGGATGACGTGGTAACGCACGCCCGGCAAGTCCTTCACACGGCCGCCACGAATAAGCACAATCGAGTGCTCCTGCAAGTTGTGGCCGACGCCGGGAATGTAGGTCGTCACCTCGATCCCGTTGGTCAGGCGAACGCGCGCCACCTTGCGCAGCGCCGAGTTCGGCTTCTTCGGGGTCTGTGTGTAGACGCGCGTGCAGACGCCGCGCCTCTGCGGCGACGATTGCAAGGCGGGGCTGGCCGTCTTGTACTTGACTGCCTGACGGCCTTTGCGAACAAGTTGATTGATAGTCGGCACTGCTGTATTCCGTCCTCTTCCGTAAGCGTCGAAGTAACGCCGTTTCTCAAAGCGCAAAAGACTCCGAATCCTGCCTCTAACCGGAACTCGTCCGGCAGTCAGCGCAAGAAGCGGTTGGCCTCTGTTGAATTAACTAAAGCGGGATGTTCCGTGCTGCGTCTCGCTTTGAGGGAGACGGGTGTGGATCATGGCTTCCCTACGAGCCAAAATGTTTCTCTGTGGCGTCGCCTATCCCGAAGGAAAGGAGTGAGACGCGGGTAAAATCCGCGCCATTTTCGCGTGCATCGCGTTGGAATCCGCGGCGGTCTGTTAGAGCCTGACCGGCGGCGCGCGAGCATTTACGCCACAATAATTATCAAGCGACCGCCCGAAAAACAGACAGCCGGGCAACGCCTCCACACCGACAGAACCTACTCAGCGTTGCTCTCTTGGGAAATGGACTGCATGTCCAAACGAGGGATTGTAAAGGCGCTTCCATAATCTGTCAAGTTGCCGTGAACCCATCCGGGACACATCACTCTTGTTCCTAAAAATACACGGGACTTGTAATATAATTTAGCGATCAAATACATTATTTAAGCTAACCACAACTTTGTTTGGAGATTATATGCACAACGAATTTACAGCGATTATCGAACAGGATGGGGAATGGTTTATCGGCTATTGCCCTGAAATTCCGGGCGCAAACGGGCAGGGGCGGACGATTGAGGAGTGCCGGGAGAATTTGGCCGCGGCTATTTCTCTAATCCTTGAAGACCGACGCGAAGACGCTTGCTTGCATTTATAGGCTGGAAATTTGGTTAACGCTTTTTGCCACGTGCGGCAGACGCACGCTTAATTCCTTCGTGTTTGGTCGGGCTTGGCAACTTCTCTGGAAGGTCTAGCTCGTCGTCAATCAGCACATCCACCCACACTCCGGCTGCCCGCGCATATTCCAGCAAGACCGGAAGTGGCGGTTCACCTGTTCCGACCTCATAAGCAGACACCGTAGTCCGCGATAGCTTCTCACCAATTCCTAACCGTTTAAGCATACCATCCTGTGAGAGTTCAAGCGCGAGGCGGATTTGCAGCAACTTCTCAGACAGTCGTGCGGGTTTAGGACGAGGCACGCGCGCCATCAGAAGTTACCTCCCGATGGAACGCTATTCAGTTTAGACTTGCCGTTAGCCAGAAATGTGACTGAAATTGATCGATGTGCAATTGCCGCCAAGAAGATTTGCCGCAACTTGTTCATGCCGAAGTTATAAGCTCGCACAGTGAGTTTTTGAGCTGATCAACGCTTTTTGCTCCTTGTGGCAGTGGCGCGCTTAATACCTTCATGCTTGGTTGGGCTTGGCAGCCTTTGAGGTAGGTCGAGTTCATCATCAATC
The DNA here is from genome assembly GCA_036389555.1 of Pyrinomonadaceae bacterium. Taxonomy (GTDB): domain Bacteria; phylum Acidobacteriota; class Blastocatellia; order Pyrinomonadales; family Pyrinomonadaceae; genus JAIVJZ01. Next base: position 3,549 of record DASVPS010000339.1, on the reverse strand, counting down.
AGCACATCAACCCACACGCCCGCGGCTTGCGCATATTTCAGTAGCGCGTAGAGGGGCGGCTCACGTTCGCCCCGCTCATAGCTGGAAATGTTGTTGCGGTAGAGGTCTTCCGAAAGTCCGAGGCGGTCGAGAATCCCGTTTTGTGAGAGACCGAGAGTAAGGCGAATCTGTAGAAGTTTTTCGGCAAGCCGCTCCTGCTTGCGTCGCACAGACCTGCCCATCAGGAGATTCCTCCTGCTGAGTTGGTCATTATTAGTCTGCTCTTAGCCCTATTCGAGACTAAGATGCTGTCACATTCAGTTGTCGCCAAGAAGATGCAGCCGTTCTGCTTCGTGGCGACGCTTATCACTCGTGAGTGTGTGAGGGTGAGCTATTCAATGCGACCGTTGCCAGCAAGTTTTCAAAGACTAAAACGTGTGCATCATAACAGACTGCGAGCTGGCTTTTCACCTGCCGCACTTACAAACCTACAGGCATCGCATCCTCTACGCCGGAAATGATCTCGCGCTGTTTAAGCATTTGCAAGAGACATTCAGAGATTGCCTGATCGTGCGCGCGCCTGTCGGCTCTCTGGCGCGGTCTTTCATCAAGGTCATCAACTATTCGCTCCTGCTTGTAGATCACGCGCTGCCGGATATGACAGGAACGGAACTGGCCGAGGCCACACGCGCTCTGCCGCAACGGGAGCGCACGCAGATCATCCTGATTTCGGCAAGCCAACGCGAGGCCAGCATCGTTGAGACGATCACGCGCTTGCTAGAGGCTGGTTAGGCGCGCGCTCAGATGTTTCAAGCCCGAACGGGAAAAGAGAAAGGGCGTCTCCACTGATGGAGACGCCCTTTTGTTTGGCTGAATAGCGACGAGAGAGTGTTTTTTACTCTTCGTCGTCGGCAACCGCAGCGTCGCCCGCTGCCGCCACGGGGGCGGCCTGCGCGGCCGCGGCCGCAGTAGCGGGAACGTCCGCGCCGATGATTTCCGGCAGGTCGTCTATGCCGCGATCCATGTGCGCGCCTTGATCCGCCGTCTCGTCGCGGTCAACCGTGACGTTGCGGTAGAACTCCATGCCCGTCCCGGCCGGGATGAGGCGACCCATGATGACGTTCTCTTTGAGGCCGCGCAGGTAGTCTATGCGACCCGAAATCGCCGCCTCGGTCAAGACGCGCGTCGTCTCCTGGAACGAGGCCGCGGAGATGAACGAGTCGGTCGAAAGCGACGCCTTCGTGATGCCGAGCAGCAGAGGTTCGGCCTTCGCCTGTTCGCCGCCGCCGTCTTCCAGTTCGGCCACGCGCGCGTTCTCGTCCGTGAAGCGGAAGCGGTCAACCTGTTCGTCTAACAGGAATTCCGTGTCGCCGACTTCGCGAATCTTCACCCAGCGCAACATCTGCCGGACGATCACTTCGATGTGCTTGTCGTTGATGTTCACGCCTTGCAGGCGATAGACCTCTTGAATCTCGTTGACGATGTACTCCTGCAGACGGTTCATGCCGAGCACGCGCAAGATGTCGTGCGGGTTCAGCGGGCCGTCCATCAGCGCCTCGCCGGCGCGGACGCGGTCGCCTTCCTGCACGTTGATGTGCGTGCCGCGCGGGATGTCGTACTCGCGCTCTTCGCCATCGTTGCCGACGACGATCAGTTTGCGCTTGCCCTTCGCGATGGGGCCAAGTTTGATCACGCCGTCGATTTCCGACATGATGGCCGTCTCGCGCGGTTTGCGCGCTTCGAACAACTCGACGACGCGGGGCAGACCGCCCGTGATGTCCTTCGTCTTCGTCGTCTCGCGCGGAATCTTCGCGATCACGTCGCCCGGCTCAACCTCGTCGCCGTCGCCGACCATCAGGTTGGCGCGCACGGGCATCTGGTAAGTTTTCAGGATTGTGTTCGCCGCGAGACTGCGAATCTCGAAACGCGGCTGCTTCTTCTCGTCGGGCGAATCTTTGACGACGACACGCGACTGGCCTGTGACCTCGTCCACCTCTTCGTCAACCGTGACGCCTTCCTTCAAGTCCTGATACTTAATCTTGCCCGCGACCTCCGTGAGAATCGCGAAGGTGAACGGATCCCACGTCGCCAGCAGTTGATCCTGTCGGACGCGCTGCCCTTCTTCGACGTGCAGGTGCGCGCCGTAGACGATCTGGAAGCGCGCCACCTCGCGGTTGCGCTCGTCGTGAATGGTGAGCGCGCCGTTGCGGTTCATGGCGATGATCTCGCCCTTGCGGTTTTTGACCGTCTGCAACTCGACGTAGTGGATCGTGCCGTCGGTGCGCGCTTCGTGCTTGGAAGACTCTTCGAGGCGCGCCGTGCCGCCGATGTGGAACGTGCGCATCGTGAGCTGCGTGCCCGGCTCGCCGATACTTTGCGCGGCGATGACGCCGACCGCCTCGCCGATGTCCACGGGCTTGCCGGTCGCGAGGTTGCGCCCGTAGCACTTGATGCAGACGCCGCGTCGCGATTCGCAGGTGAGCACCGAACGGATGCGCACGCGCTGCACGCCGGAGCGTTGAATCTCCGCCGCCACGTCTTCGTTGATCTCCTCGCCGGTCTCGACGATGATGCGCCCCTCTACGGGATCGATCACGTCGTCCAGAGCCGTGCGCCCGACGATGCGGTCGCGCAACGATTCGATCTCTTCGCCGCCCTCTACGATGGCCGTCGAGGAGATGCCGCGCAGCGTGCCGCAGTCCGGCTCGCTGATGATCACGTCCTGCGCCACGTCAACGAGGCGGCGCGTGAGATAGCCGGAGTCGGCCGTCTTCAAGGCCGTGTCGGCCAGACCTTTGCGCGCGCCGTGCGTCGAGATGAAGTACTGCAAGACGTTCAAGCCTTCGCGGAAGTTTGAACGAATCGGCGTCTCGATGATTTCGCCCGAAGGCTTTGCCATCAAGCCGCGCATGCCCGCGAGTTGGCGAATCTGCTGCGCCGTGCCGCGCGCGCCTGAATCCGACATGATCAGGATCGGGTTCAACTCGCCCGAATCCTTCTCGCGCTTGTCCATCGCCTTGAACATCTCTTTGGCGACCTTGTCGGTCACTTCCGACCAGATGGCAATGATCTTGTTGTAACGCTCGCCGTTCGTGATCACGCCGTCGCGGTATTGCTTGTCAACTTCGATCACGTCGCTGTCGGCCTGACCGACGAGCGCCTTCTTCGCATCGGGCGTGACGAGGTCGTCGATGCCGATGGAAATGCCTGCGCGCGTCGCGTACTGGAAGCCGAGCGTCTTCAGATCGTCGAGCATCTTCACCGTCATCTCGTGGCCGAGGCGCAGGTGGCAATAGTTGACGATGGCCGTGAGTCCCTTCTTCTTGAGCGTGCCGTTGATGTAGGGCAGCCCCGCCGGGATCGAGTCGTTGAAGATGACCCGGCCCACGGTCGTGTTAATCACGCGGCGCACGTCCGCCTGCACGGCGGCGCGCATCACGTCCTGCGTGTCGTGCTCCTGCGTCAGATCGATCAGGTCGGCGGCGAGGCGCAACTTGATCGGCGTCTGCGTCGTGACCTCGTGCGCGTCGAGCGCGAGCAAGACCTCTTCGGTCGAGGCGAAGAGGCGGC
>DASVPS010000338.1:0-4666 GCA_036389555.1 Pyrinomonadaceae bacterium | reverse complement strand
TGAAAGCCGCTCTCGCCCGTCTTCTTCCAAACCTTGTACGCCTCTATGGCGTCCCAGACGCCCTTCGAGTTTGTGAAGAAGGACGAGTAGAATAGGACGTTGACGAAGAGGAAGAGGCCGAGCGCGACGGCGAGCAGGATGAGTATGCGCGACCAACCGCCGAGCCGCCGCACGAGTCCGCGCGTTTCAAGGCGACCACCCTCCGCGTCGCCCTTCGCGCTCTGCCTGCCACCGCGCGCGCGCCTGTTCGCCGCCGTCGTAGACCCGCGCGCCCCCGCCCATCCCTGTCGCGCCGCCAGCCACACATAGCCCCACGCCATCGCCCAGGCGATCAAGAGCACGCCTACGGAGATGAAAGCCGTCTCCTTCGTCGCGAACAAGAGCGCGGCCGAGACTGCGCCGAGCACGAGGTAGATCGAACGCTCGCCGTCGTATCGCCTGAGCAGCACGAGCAACGCGACGCCGCTGAACAGGATGAGCGCCAGCGCGGCCGCGTAATACTGCGGCTGGTAGGCTGCGCCGAGCGACGCGGCGACGAGCGCGAGCGCAGACACGGCGATGCCTGCTCCGAGGCGCGCGTCCGGCGCTCCGTGGAGCGCACCCGCCGGCGCTTCGTATTCGTAGAAGCGCAGCGCGGCCACGACGAGGCCGAGCGTGAAGAACACGAACATCATTTCGTGTATGAAGTAGCGCGAGAAGAAGACGAAGCCGGGCGAGAGCGCAAGCAGCGCCCCGGCCGAGAGCGCGCCGACGCGCCCGATGTAGCGGCGCAGGCCGAGCACGAGCCACACACTCGCCATCCCGAAGATGAGCGGCAGGTAGCGCACCGTCCACGTGCCGTACATTTGCAGACGCTCGGCGGCGTAGGTGAGCGGCAGCGTGAAATAGTAGAGCGTCGGGCCGTGATAATTAGTCGGGTCGTAACGGAAGATGCCCGTGCGGATCAGGTTGTTGAGGAAGAAGCCGTTGACGCCCTCGTCGTGGTGCATCGGCCGGAGTTCGAGTTGATAGACACGCACGAGAGCGGCGACGACCAACACCGCGGCGTAAGCGATTCGCCACGCGCGCCCGGAAAGTTCCCCGTCACCGTCGGCTTCTGCCTGAGCGGCGACGACGCCCTCCGTCTCTTTGCCCCCGGAGGTCTTCGCCTGCCCCCCCTTCTGCTTATTGCCGCGCGACTTTGTAGAGGCTGTACCCACCTGTCTCTCCAACTTTCCTGAAGCGTCTGAAGAACTGTTCGTTGACCGGCGTCGCGCTGCGTTCGAGCGGGCTGATGACGACGTACTCGACGCCGTGTTTCGCCAGCAAACTCTCCGCGTCGGGCGCACCCGCGTACATGCGTCTGAGTTCGGCCTCGCGCGGCAGGTAGTCTATGCCCTGCGACCAGAGATGACCCGCATAGCCCATCAGGGCGCGCCGTCCGGTTAAATAAACGGGATGATTATAAGTCGGCGCGTGAAGAATCAGTGAACGCGGAGCGGTCTCTGCCTTGACGATCTCTGCGAACGCCACACCGGCGCGGTCGAACTCACGCTGCTCAGACGCCTCGGACACAACGCGCCACACGTCGAGCGCGCCTGCCGCCGTCAACGTCAACAACAGAACGAGGACGGCCGCGCGCGTCGCCAGATGCAGACGCCACAGTCGCGCCAGCAGCAACGCGACGAGCGGCACGGAGGCGACGTACCAGTAATAGAGCACCTTGATGTTGTCCCAAATCCACGGCGAGATTTTCCCCGCATTGGAGATGATGAAGAGGAGCGTGAAGGGCAGGTAAAAAAGCAGCAGGCGCTTCGGCGCGCTCACAGCGTCACGACCGCGCCACGCGATCCACGCCAATGCCGCGAGCAGCAGCGGGATGAACAGCCCCGTGTTCCTGAACCAGAACCACAACGCATTCTGCTGGCCTCGATCCCAACCGAACTGCCATCCGAAGAAACTCCCCGCCCGCGCCGCGCTCTCTCGCGTCGCCCACCACATCTGCGGCGCGGCGATCACGAGCGCGACCGCGAAAAAGATGAACCACGCGCGCCAACGCGGAAACAGCAACGCCAGACACCCGCCCATCAACATCAACACGACGAAACTGTGCGCGTGCGCGAGCGGCAGCAAACCGGCCACCACGCCCGCGCCGAGCATCCGCCGCTCGGACGGGGAAAGGGAGAAGGTGAAGGGTGAAAAGTTCAATGTGGGAACCGGCGGCGCGGCGGCGTTCGTCGCCGCGCGCTTCCCTTTCTTCCCCGCCTTCGCTTTGCGCCCGGTAGATGTCTCTTCTTCTTGCTTTAATCCTTCCCCCTTCCCCCTTCCCCCTTCTTCTGCTTCATCCCCCGTCGCCAGCCACCACTGCGTGATGACGACGAGCGCGAGCGGCAAACCGAGCAACAGCCCGCGCTGCGGCACGAGCAGCGTCGTGACGGCGTTGCCCCAGCGAAACGCGCCATTGACAGTGATCGTGTAATCATGCGGAAGGCGGCCGAGCAACTCGAAGAGTCCGAGTTGGCCGCCGCTCCACTCGCGCGCGAACGTCCACCAGCCGAGGCCGCCGCTCAGGAGCGCCAGCGCGGGCGCGATGAGTGCGGCCACGCGGTCGCCGTCCGTCAGCTTCAGCGCGAAGCGATACAGCAACCCGACGAGCGCGAGCGCGAGCACAAAATTCTCCAGAAAGAGCGCGCCTTCCAGCGTCGCCCCGGCGCGCACGAACATCGCTGCCACGAAGTCCACGATGAACGGGTAGGTCAAACGCGCGCCCGCGTATTCTGGATGTACCGGCGGGAAATTTTCGCCGTACACGAAACCCGTGATGATGCTCAGGTGAAACGGCAGATCGCCGAGGTTGTTATCGACGCCCGTGAAAATCTCGCCGCCGCGCACGAACATCGCGCGCCCGAACACCTGCCAGAAAACGAGCGCGCACACGCCGAAGAGGACGAGGACGCCTATCGTCGTCTGCGGTCGCACGACCGCGCCCGTCGCGTCGCGCCACGCCCCTGCGGCGTCGAAGCGCACGCGCGCGCGCCAATCGCTTTTCGCCAACAGGGCGAGCGGCGCGGCGATGATGACGGCGGAGATCAGTAGAGCGGCGGGCGTGAGTCCCAGAAACGATGCGAAGACGAAGCCGACGAGGCCGAGGGCGGCCAGCCCCGTACACGCCCCGGCCGCGAGGCGCGCGAGGAAGTGCGCGTCGCGGTCGTAGAGATAGGTGACGAGCGCGCCGCTCGCGATGGCGACGAGCGCTAGTATGAGTGCCATGTTCAAGTGTGTCTGACGCGAAACCTGCGCGGGCGAATTTGAAAAACCGGGACGACAACGGACGAGCGCGCCTGCGGTTGCCGCCGCGCGGGATTATACGCGAACCGGCGCGCAAGTTCGCAGCCTCTTTTTGCTTTTGCCGGAGGCTCTGTTTGCTTTTGCCTTTCCGCGCCCCACGGTGTAAAAGAACTCATCCGCAATCAATCGCGTGTGTTTAATTTAGAGAGGTTCATCCATGCTCCGCGCAGGTATTGTCGGGCTGCCGAACGTCGGCAAGTCCACGCTGTTCAACGCGCTCACGGCGCAGATTTCCGCGCTCGCCGCCAACTATCCTTTCGCCACCATTGACCCGAACATCGGCGTCGTCCCCGTGCCCGACGAACGCCTCGAACCGCTCGCACGGATCGTCAAAACGAACACGATCATTCCGGCGACCGTCGAGTTCGTGGACATCGCCGGGCTTGTGCGCGGCGCGTCCAAAGGCGAAGGACTCGGCAACCAGTTTCTCGCCAACATACGCGAGACGGACGCCGTGATTCAGGTCGTGCGCTGCTTCGAGGACGAGAACATCGTCCACGTCGAAGGCTCGGTCAACCCCGAACGCGACATCGAGACCATCCAGATCGAACTCGCGCTTGCAGACCTCGCCTCCGTCGAACGCCGCCGCGAACGCGCGCAAAAGAACGCTAAGGGCGGCGACAAGACCGCGCTCGCCGAAATCGCGCTGATCGACAAACTTCTCCCCGTGCTCTCCGAAGGCCAACCCGCGCGCCTCGTCTCGATGACGGACGAAGAACGCGCCACGGCGCGCACGCTCTTTCTCCTCACGATGAAGCCGACCATCTATGCGGCCAACGTGGACGAGGCCACGCTCGCCGCGCCAGAAGAGAACGCGCACGTCAAAGCGGTGCGCGCGCTCGCCGCGAGCGAGGCCGCGGAGTCTGTCGTCATCTGCGCGCAGATCGAGGCCGAACTCGTCGAACTCTCGCCCGAAGATCGGAAAGGGTATTTGCAGTCGCTCGGCGTCGAAGGCAGCGGCGTGGACGACTTGATCAAAAGCGCATACCGTCTGCTCGGTCTCATGTCATTCCTGACGGCGGGCGAAAAAGAGGTGCGCGCCTGGACGATCCCGCGCGGCACGCGCGCCCCGCAGGCCGCCGGCACGATCCACTCTGACATCGAACGCGGCTTCATCCGCGCAGAGATCGTCAGCTACGCAGACCTCACGCGCGCAGGCTCTTACGCCGCCGCACGCGAACAGGGATTGCTCCGCCTGGAAGGCAAAGAGTATGTCATGCAGGAAGGCGACATTGTTAACTTCCGCTTCAACGTGTGAAGCTCGACGCTTCCCTCTGAAGTTCTCGCTGGTGGCTTGACGGGCGGCGCAAATAAGGTAAAATTTTCTGGCAACTGCTTC
>DASVPS010000337.1:0-2217 GCA_036389555.1 Pyrinomonadaceae bacterium | reverse complement strand
TCTCTCAGAGAGGTCAGATTCAAGCAGCAGGTGAGAACTTTTGTTGACTCTTGCTTTCCGCCTGACGTTGAAACTCGACGGCCATCCAAGACCTAAATTAGCGAGAGGAGACGGCGGCGAGCCGTGGGCGGAAACCACTTTCGCGCTCCGCCGGAAAATCATCTTAATTTGAACTCTGGCCTCTGACCTCTGTATGATGTCCGCATGAGAGACCTCTATCCTGAGATTGAACCCTATGACCAAGGCATGCTGCCGGTGTCGCCGGTACACACGCTTTATTACGAGCAGTGCGGCAACCCGGAAGGTCTGCCCGTAGTCTTCCTGCACGGCGGCCCCGGCGGCGGCACCATCCCCGATTACCGTCGTTTCTTCGACCCGGCGGCCTATCGCATCGTGCTCTTCGACCAGCGCGGCTCCGGCAAGAGCACGCCGCACGCGAATCTGGAAGACAACACGACGTGGCACCTCGTCGCCGACATCGAACGGGTTCGCGAGCATTTAGGCATTGAGAGTTGGGTCGTCTTCGGCGGTTCATGGGGGAGCACGCTGGCTCTCGCCTACGCGCAGACGCACCCCGACCGCACGCGCGCGCTGGTCTTGCGCGGCATCTTTCTGTGTCGCCCGAAAGAGATACGCTGGTTCTATCAAGAGGGCGCGAGCGCCATCTACCCGGATGCGTGGGAGCATTACGTTAAAGTCATCCCGGAGGCGGAGCGCGACGATTTGCTCGGTGCATTTCATCGCCGCCTGACGAGCGACGATGAGGCCGTGCGTCTCGAAGCCGCGCGCGCATGGAGCGTCTGGGAAGGCAGCACGTCGAAACTCTACCCGGACGAAGATTTCATCGCGCACTACGGCGACCCGCAATTTGCGCTCGCCTTCGCGCGCATCGAGTGCCACTATTTTATGAACAACGCCTTCTTCGAGACCGACAACTACCTGATCGAAAACGTAGGGAAGATTCGGCACATCCCGGCCGTCATCGTGCAGGGGCGTTACGACGTGGTGTGCCCGCTGATGAGCGCGTGGGAACTCCACCGCGCGTGGCCGGAGGCCGACTTGAAAGTTATCCCGGATGCCGGGCATTCCGCGCTCGAACCCGCGACGCGCAGCGCGCTCGTCGAAGCCACAGACCGCTTCGCGAAGGCCGTGAATCGTGAATCGTAAATCGTAAATAGACAGAAAACTGCTTTCCTCTATTCACGATTTACGATTCACGATTTACGTTCTTCTCTTGTCACTCGTCACTCGCTTCTGTACTATCTTTAAGCAATATGAATGGACGGGTTTTAGTCCTGAACGCATCTTTCGAGCCGATCAACGTGTGTACGGAACGGCGCGCGGTGGTGATGATCTTTAAAGGCGTGGCGCGCGTCGAAGAGCACAACGGTCATATGCTGCACTCGGCGCGGGTAACGATGCATGCGCCGTCGGTCATCCGCCTGACCGAGTACATACATATTCCTTTCAAAAATCGCTCGCTGTCGCGCAAGAACATTTTGCTGCGCGACCATTCGACGTGCCAGTATTGCGCCAAGCAACTGCCGCCCTCCGATCTCACGCTCGACCACGTCTATCCGCGTTCGCGCGGCGGCGAGTCAACGTGGGATAATCTCGTGGCCTGCTGCAAACGCTGCAACCACCGCAAGGGCAGCCGCACGCCGGAGGAGGCGGGGATGCACCTCGTACGCCACCCGCGCGGCTTCTCGCTCCACGTCAGCCGCCAGATCATGCGCTATCTGGGGCGCGCGGATCAGACGTGGCGCAAGTATCTTTTTTACGAGTCCGACACAGGGGAGTCGGACGGATAGCGTCGGCGGCGTGGCGCGCCATGCGAAAGTTTTGCCGAGATTGCCAGTTCACCTGTAAAGGATGTTAGCGAATGAATGAAATAACACTAGCCATCGGATTCGGGACGCAGGAACTTCTGATCATTCTCCTGATCGTGTTCGTCCTCTTCGGCGCGAGCCGGCTGCCACAACTGGCGAAGGCTCTGGGACAGAGCAAGCGCGCCTTCAAGCAAGGTCAGGATGAAGCCGAGGACGAGGCGCGCATCGAAGAAGCGCGCCGCCGCGAACGCCTGCGCGCCGGCGAGTCAACCCTGAGGGAAGAGGAACTCTCCTCCGACAAGTACACGGCCGACAAGCCGCGCTGAACGGCGCGCGACGACGGACTCAAAGCCCTTCATCAGAAAGAGTCGCCGCCATCATCGAGGGA
>DASVPS010000336.1:0-19292 GCA_036389555.1 Pyrinomonadaceae bacterium | reverse complement strand
CGGGTTTCTCGTCTCGACCGCGCTGCTGCATCTCGGCGTCACGATCCTGTCCGTGCGCTATCCGCTCGCGGTGATCTCGGCTTACTGCATCTTTCTTCTCCTGCTGCGCCTCTGGCTCTGGCTCCGGCAGAAGACTGACAGCAATTCCATAGACTTCCCGGACATCGGCGACGCCATCCCGAATTCTTTCGACTACGCCGCGCCGACGGCCGATGCCATGATGCCCACCTTCGGCGGCGGCGCGGACTTCGGCGGCGCGGGCGCGGGCGGCAGTTGGAGCGGCGACGTGTCGGGCATGTCGGCAGACGTGTCGGGCGGCAGTTCAACGTCTATGGACTGGGTGCCCGACATAGACCTGGATGTTGACCTTGATCTGGGCGAGGGATGTTTCTGGATCATCATCCCCATCGCGGCCATCGTCGGCGTGGTCGTCGCGATGTTCTACGTCGTGTACGTCGCGCCCATCTTCCTCGCGGAGATTTTGGTTGATGCGCTCCTGCTCGCGGGTTTGTATAAACGCCTGCAAGGCGTCGAACCGCGCCACTGGCTGCGCTCGGCCATACGCCGCACGCTGCTGCCCGCCCTCATCGCCACCGCGCTCTTCGTCGCGGCCGGTTATCTCATGGGACGCATCGCCCCCGAAGCGCGCTCCATCGGCGAATTCTGGCAACAGATCAACTCCGCGAAGGTCGAGCGTTGAAACCGATGCGCCCGTGCGAGTATAGTTCTCGTCGCTCGCGCATCCCTTTCATGAAAGTGAAATGCCTGACATGAACTTCAAATTACGTCCCGCGCGGTTGGTCTGGCTGGCGATTGCGTTCGCAGTGGCCTCGGCGCAGTTCGCCTGCACACGTTCGGGCGAGTCGGAGAAGGGACAGGCCGAGAGCGCGGCGGCGATCCGCGCCGTGCTCGATGCACAGGCGGCGGCGTGGAATCGCGGCGACGTCGAAGGCTACATGGACGGCTACGAGCGCGCCGAGACGACGACTTTGATCTCTGGCGACGCCGTCACGCGCGGCTGGCAGACCGTCACCGACCGCTACAAGAAAGCCTATGACACACCGGAGAAGATGGGCACGCTCGCCTTCAGCGAACTTGAGATCAAACCGCTCAGCGAGTTTTACGCGAACGTCACGGGGCGCTGGCAGTTGACGCGCGCGAAAGACACGCCGCACGGCCGCTTCGCGCTCATCTTCCGTCGCACGAACGCCGGTTGGCGCATCGTGCAGGACACCACGACCTCGGCCGATTGAGCGGCCGGTTGAAAAGTTTTTACGCTTCGTGCGGCGGGTAGTTTTACGCTCCGGCCAATTTCCAAAAGGGGAGATGAATTCTCGATGCGACTCGATTCGACATTTACGCGCGCCACGCTCGCGCTCTTGCTCTGGTTCGCCTTGCTGCCGCTCGTCGCGCGCGCGCAGACCGCCGGTACGCTTCCACGCAACACGCGCGAACAGGCACACACGCGCGGCAGCGCGGGCGCAGAAGCTTTTACCATCGAGCGTTACCTGAACATCCGCGCGGCCTCTTCGCCCGCGCTCGCGCCGGCGGGCGACCGCGTGGCGTTCCTGTTGAACGTAACGGGCACGCCGCAGGTGTGGAGCGTCGGGGCGGCGGGCGGCTGGCCGGAGCAACTCACCTTCTACACGGATCGCGTGGACTTCGTGCGCTGGTCGCCGGACGGCACGGGGCTGCTCTTCGGCAAGGCGCGCGGCGGCGACGAGAACGCACAACTCTACTGGATGTCACCCGACGGCGCAGAGGTGCGACAACTCACGGACGCGCCCAAAATCCGTTACAACTTCGGCGCGTGGTCTGCGGACGGACGCCGCATCAGCTACGCCTCGAACAAACGCAACCCGAACTTTTTCGACATCTATGTGATGGACGTGGCAAGCGGGCAGGAGTCGCTCGTCTATCAACAGGACGGTTCGAACGCGGCCGTCGCGTGGTCTTCGGACGGCCGCTTCATCGTCGTCTCGCGCTCAAGCGACACGCTTAGTCTCAATAACGATCTCTATCTCGTCGAAGTTGCCTCGAAAGGCGTCACGCACCTCACGCCGCACACGGGGGCGGCGCAGTTCGGCGATGTGCATTTCACGCGCGACAATCGCGCGCTGCTCCTGAGCACGAACGTCTCCGGCGAATGGCAATCGCTCGCGCGCATGGATTTGGCGACGCGCAAGATCGTGCCCGCCACGAACGCCGCTTGGGACACGGACGCAAGCGAGATGTCCACGGACGGACGCCTCCTCGCCTACACGCTCAACCGTGAGGGCTTCAGCGAACTCTACGTGCGCAAGTTGACGGACGCGGGCGTCAGCGACGATAAAGACACGCCCGTCGCGTTGCCGGGCAAGGGCGTTGTCGGCGGCCTCGACTTCTCGCGCGACGGGCGCAAACTCGCCTTCACGTTTGCAGGCGCGCGCTTCAATTCCGACGTGTGGCTCTACGATCTGAAGACGCGCAAACTCGAACAGGTCACGCGCGCCTCGCGCGCAGGTATTCCGCAAACGTCATTCGTCGAGCCGGAACTCGTCCGCTATAAGACCTTCGACGGGCGCGACATCCCGGCTTGGTACTACCGTCCGCGCCTGAGCAATTCGGCGGGCGGTGCGGCGGCGCATCCTCTGCCCGTCATCGTCAGCGTCCACGGCGGCCCCGAAGGCCAGGAGCGCCCCAGCTTCAACCCGACCTATCAATACTTCCTCTCGCGCGGCTACGCCGTGCTCGCGCCGAACGTGCGCGGCTCGACCGGCTACGGCAAGACCTACACGCACCTTGACGACGTGAAACTGCGCGAAGACTCTGTCAAGGATTTGGCCGCCGCCGTCGAATGGTTGAAGACGAGCGGCGGAGCGGACACGCGCCGCATCGCCGTCATGGGCGGCAGCTACGGCGGCTACATGACGCTCGCCGCCATCACGCTCTACCCCGACCTCTGGGCGGCCGCCATAGAGATGTACGGCATCTCCAACTTCGAGACCAACCTCAGGAACACTTCCGGCTATCGACGCAAACAGCGCGAACGCGAATACGGCACGCTCGCGAACGATCTCGAATTCCTGCGCTCCGTCTCGCCCATCTACAAAGTAGGGCGCATCAAAGCCCCGCTCCTCGTCTTTCAGGGCAAGAACGACCCGCGCGTCCCTTACACAGAGTCCGAGCAGATCGTCAAAGCCCTGCGCGACCGCAACGCGCCCGTCGAATACACACTCTTCGACGACGAGGGGCACGGCTTCGTCAAACTCAACAACCGCCTCATCGTCTATCCCAAGATCGTGGACTTTCTCGAACGCTACATGAAATAGATTTCAGGCTTCAGGTTTCAAGTTTCAGGACAGAGGTTCTACGGCTCTTCGTCTCGAACTTGAAACCTGCAACCTGCAACTTGAAACCCCGCAACTTGAAACCCTGATGCTCGCCGTCTTCAACTGCTCACAACTCGTCACGCTGCGGGGCGCGGCGCGTGCGCGCGTGGGGGCGGAGATGCGCGAACTCGGCATCATCGAAGACGGGGCGATGCTCGTCGGCGGAGACGGGCGCATCGCGGCGGTGGGCGCGCGGGGTGAGATCGAGCCGCTCATGGCGAGCGCGTGCGAGGTGTTGGACGCGGGCGGGCGCGTGTGCCTGCCGGGCTTCGTGGACGCGCACGCGCATCCGGTGTTCGCGGGAACGCGCGCAGGGGAGTTTGAACAGCGTGCGGCGGGCGCGACGTATCAGGAGATCGCACAGGCGGGCGGCGGCATTCGTGCGAGCGTGCGCGCGACGCGCGCGGCATCGGAAGACGAGTTGGTCGCGGCGTCGAAGCGTTATGCGCAGTGGTTTCTGCGTGGGGGCACGACGACCGTCGAGGCCAAATCGGGTTACGGGTTGTCGGTCGAAGACGAGTTGAAGATGCTGCGCGCCGTGCGTCGCCTGGATGCGGAGACGCCGCTGCAATACGTGCCGACCTTCCTCGGCGCACACGAAGTGCCGGACGAATACCGCGCGCGCCGCGCCGCCTATGTCGAGTTGGTGATCAATGAGATGTTGCCGCGCGTGGCGGAGGAGAAACTGGCGGAGTTCTGCGACGTGTTCTGCGAGGAGCGCGTCTTCGATGTGGACGACTCGCGGCGCATCCTCGTCGCCGCGCACGCACGTGGTCTCGGATTGCGCCTGCACGCCGATCAACTCTCGCTCTCCGGCGGCGCGCGACTCGCCGGGGAACTCCGCGCGGCGACCGCCGATCATCTCGAACACACGGACGCCGCAGGCATCGCCGCGCTGCGTGCGGCAGGGGTGCAACCTGTGCTGTTGCCGGGTTCTGTCTACGCGCTCGGCTCGGCGCGCTATCCGGCGGCGCGCGCGATGATCGAGGCGGGGCTGGCCGTCGTCATCGCAACCGACTTCAATCCGGGTTCGTCGCCCACGCCCTCGATGCCGCTCGTCCTCTCGCTCGCCTCCACGCACATGCGTATGACACCGGCAGAGGGAATCACTGCGGCCACGATCAACGCCGCGTACAGCCTCGGCCGCGGGCGCGAAACGGGGTCGCTCGACGTGGGCAAACGCGCCGACTTCTGTCTCCACGATTGCGCGGATTACCGCGAGTTGGCTTACTTCTTCGGCATCGAACACGCACACGCCGTCTACGTCGGCGGGCGTCTCGCGTTCGGTCGCGGCGGTTGAAGTAAAGCCTCAGGAGAGTGGATAAAAATAACAGTTGACGCCCAACTTATTGATTTTGTATATTTGCCTCAACACTGGAAAGGAGGTGATCAAAAAACGTATATGAGTTCTTATCACAGTGAGGTGGCTGCGGCCTGACCTCTGGATTGAAAACTTGAATTGGTAGGGTTTTCGTCCGTCCGTCGTTGTTGCTAGAGGCACACGGCACACAGGCCAATCCCAACAGTTCACCGGAAAACCGCCGACGTTAAGCGCGTCGGCGGTTTTTCTCTTTCTCACAATAATTCGGCACACTGGCGGCACACCACTTAATCTCTAAAATTCCGCCGGATTGGAGACGCCTCACGTTACTCAATTCGTGCTCTATCGGTTAAGTCGGTATCCATAGGCTGCAACTGTATGTGCGCTTGGGTACATAAAACATAATCTGCTACTATCGGCCAGCCTATTGAACCAAGGTTCTTTGAGCCTCGCAGCCAAGCGAAAGTATTAACTAGGCTGCGGGTTTTTTTTACCTTCTCACAACTGTTCACTTACGCCCCGCTTTCAGAAAGGTTGTGCCCCATGCCTTCGCCCGCCCTGCGAATCCTCTGTGTCGAGGATGATGCGGACATCTGCGAGGTGCTGACGACTATGCTCAGCATTCACTCCTTTGAAGCCGTCTGCGTGCCAGAGGTAGACACCGCGCACGCCCTGATGGGGAAAGAGAAGTTCCGCCTCTACATTCTGGACGGTCAGTTGCCGGGGATGTCGGGGCTGACGTTGTGTCAGGAGATCAGGGCGGTGGATAAGGTAACGCCCATCATTATCTTCTCCGGTCACGGCTACGAGTCCGACCGCGCTGCCGGGTTACGAGCGGGCGCGAACGCCTATATCCTCAAGCCGGAACTGAAGGAAATCATTCCCACGGTCAAACGCCTCCTGGAGCAGACGCAAGCCTCGGCGTTCTGAACGTTCGTCCCGCTTCTCATACACCTACCACATATTCCAGCACATACCACCTGTCTTCGCCGCTTCCGTTTCCCTCCGTTTAGCGGTTTCGCCTCAGGGCACACGGCGCACAAGGCCAATCCCGACTGTTCAACGGAAAGCCGCTTGCGTCTGAGATGCGAGCGGCTTTCTGCTGTAGTACATAAAAAAAGAGTCCGCCCTGATAGGCAGACTCTTTTTTGCATGCGATTGAAGCTTGCCGGGCGGCGTGTGGCCGATGCCGTTTTATCGTTGCTGGTTCGCCGCCACTTTGGCGAGGGCGATGGTGAGCGCGGCCGCGCCCAGACCTTGTATGAGGGTCGGGTGCTCGGCGTAGAAGTTGCTCGCCATGTCTATGATCGAGGGGTCTTTCTGTTCGGCCTTTTCCGCGATCTCCTGCACGGCCTCGGCCGGAACCTGTTCCGCCATCTCCGGCGTCACTTCGCGCTGCCCGCTGCCGAGCATCCCTGCAAGGCCGCTTGCGCCGCGGTTGGCGAGAATCTGCGAGATGACCGTGGGGCCTAAAGTCGAGATGAGCGTGTTGAGTATGGACGCGCGCTGCGTGCCGTTCGACTGGCCGAACAGTTGACCGAGCATGTTGCCGAAGGGCGGCGTCTGGTTCGAGCGAAACGCTGCGGCCAGCCCGTCAGCCACGGCCGATTGTGGCGCGGCCTGCGCGAATTGATCGAAATCGTTCTGCACGTTGTTCGGCGTCTGCTGCGCGCCCGCGCCCTGATACTGTTGCAGGAGTCCACCAATTTGGTCTAACCAACTCATATTTGTTTTACCTTTCGTCGAGAAAATTATTACTAGCGCGACTGCGACCACCGGAAGTGTCCGCCGCGTCGTTTGGAAAACTCTGAGTTGGGGGAAGACGGAGTTTAATTCATCGCGCGCTCATACGCTAAGGCTGCGGCCGCGCCGGGGGCTTCGTCGCGTCACCGCCGCTGGCCGGGGCGGGCTGTTCGGAGGGCAGCAGGCGCGAAGGGTCGGGCGCGGACGGCGAGGTGTGCGTGTGGACGATCTTCCAGCCGTTGTTGATGAGGCGGAAGACGACGGTGAGCCGACCCGTAGCGCTCTCAGGCGTGCCGCGAAACTCCTGCGACTGCGTCCAGAGACAGGTGACGAGCGCGCCGCCCGCGCCGAGCATTGAGACGCGCACGTCGCGCACGTCGAGTTGCACGTTTTTCGCGTCCGGGTAAGAACTCGCGCGGTTGGCGCGCACCTGTTCCCAGGTGCGCGTGACCGTGCCGTTGTTGTTGAAGATGACGAGTTGCGGCGAGTTCCAGTAGACGCTCATCACCATCTCGACATCGGATTTGCGTATGCCGTTGAGGAGCGTGTCGAACGTGGCGCGCACGGCGCGCTCGGCCGGACTCGCGGCCGCGGTCGCCGCGGCGGTTTGCGTCGCACCCGCGGCGCGGCGCGTGCGCGTGGTGGCGGGCGTGTCTACGGCATCCGGCTCCGGGGTCGCGCCCGGCGAGACTTTCTCCGCGCCGCCGGTCGGCGTGGGCGTAGGCAGCGGCGCGGGGCGTCGTGCAGCCGGGCGCCGGGCGGGCGTCTGCGTCGCGGGCGGCGCGAAACTGTTCGTGTTCTGCGCTGCGGCGTTTGAGATGGTGAACGATAGAGCGAGCGCGGCGGCGATGAATAATTTTTTGAACATGAAGACTCCTCTGTAAAGCTGCGCAAATTTAAAGCTCGGCGACGGCGCGCGAAATAGTTACGGACGGGCGCGCCTTTCGTGCCGGAAGATAAATTGCTAGATCAGGCGCGCGGCATCGCGCAGACGGCGCGCGGAAGCGTCGCGTCCGATGAGATCGAAGACCTCGAACATCGAAGGGCCGACCGACTGGCCGGTCAGGGCGGTGCGCGCGGCGTTGATGAAGAGACCGGCTTTGACGCCCGTCTCGTCCGCGTAGGCGCGCAAAGCGGCCTCGCAGGTCTCCTGCGTGAAGGGTTCGGTCTGCTCGATGCGCTCGGCGAGCGCGGGCAGCAGTTCTTTGAGGCGCGGCTCTTTCTGCAAGTTCTTCTTGACGGCCGCCTCGTCAAACTCGAACTCGTCGCCGAAGTAGGCGCGACCCTGACCGGAGAAGTCTTTGAGCGTGTGAAAGCGCTGGCGTATGACTTCGACGGCGTGCTCGAACCATGTGCGCGCGGTCGTCTCGTATTCCGGCTTCCAGAGTCCAGCCGCTTCGAGTTCCGCACGCACCATCGGGGTGAGTTCGGCGACGGGCATCGTGCGTATGTACTCGGCGTTCATCCAGAGGGCTTTTTGATCCGTCCACTGGCGCGCGTCCGTCTCGTTGAAGTTGAAGACGGCGGGCGCGCGATGGATGCCTTCGAGCGCGAACCGCTCGACGAGTTCTTCGCGCGATAAAATTTCCTGCTCGCCCTCAGGCGACCAACCGAGGAGCGCGAGGAAGTTGCGGAAGGCGGCGGGCACAAAGCCGCGGTCGCGATAGGTCGTCAGGGAGACGACTTCGCCGTGCTTGCGCTTCGAGAGTTTCGCCTTGTTCGGCGCGAGTATCAGCGGGAGATGTGCGAAGCGCGGCACGGGCGCACCGAGAGCCTCGTAGATGAGAATCTGCTTGTGCGTGTTCGTCAGGTGATCCTGTCCGCGAATCACGTCGGTGATGCGCATCTCGATGTCGTCGCAGACGACGGAGAGGTTGTAGAGCGGATGACCGTCGGAGCGCAGCAGCACTAGGTCTTCGATCTCTGCGTAGTCGCGCTCCTGCGCGCCATAGACCGCATCCTCGAAACGGGAGAGACCCTCGTGAGCGACTTTGAGACGCACGGCGAAAGGCTCGCCCGCCGCGGCGCGCGCCTCGGACTCCGCGGCAGAGAGATCGCGGAAGGGGTTGCTGCGATGATCCGTGCCCGCGTGCGCGGCGGCGCGTGCGCGTTCGGCGATCTCCTGTTTGACGTTCGCGTCGGCGCGTTCGGCCTTCGGCGTGAAGTCGCGATAAGCCTTGCCCGCTTCGATGAGGCGGAGCGCGGCGGCGCGGTGCTTGTCGGCGTTGGCCGACTGGAAGACCATCTCTTCGTCGTAGTCGAGTCCGAGCCAGTGGAGACCTTCGATGATGGAGCGCGTTGACTCGTCGGTCGAACGCTGGAGGTCTGTGTCTTCGATGCGGAGCAAAAACGTGCCGCCGAGTTTGCGTGCGTAGAGCCAGTTGAAGAGGGCTGTGCGCGCCGCGCCGATGTGCAGGTAGCCGGTGGGTGATGGTGCGAATCGAACTCGAATCATAAGCAAAGAGGTCAGAGGTCAGAAGTTAGAGATCAGTAGAAGAAAGGACATAGAGCCTTTCACTGACCTCTGACCTCCGACCTCTGACCTCTCAAAAGTTATGGCGGAGATAGCAGGATTCGAACCTGCGATGGGCTTTTGACCCATAACGGTTTAGCAAACCGCCGCCTTCAGCCACTCGGCCATATCTCCGCGAAGGCTCGCCGAAACAAGGTTGATATTCTAGCCCGCATGGAGGGTTTGTCAAGGCGGGGCATGGAAGACGGGCGGGGTGGAACTGCCGTCGCGCGACAACTTTCGCTTCAGGCCGTGCGACGCTTGCGCTCGCGCCCGACGATCAGACGAATGAGGCCGGCGGAGATTGACCAACGCCTGCCGTCCATCTCGCGCTCGACCATAACCTGAGCCGGATTGAGGCGGCACACGTCCGTCACGGCAATCCTCGACAGTCCGTCGAAGAAACATCGCCCGATCAAGTCGGCGTGCGGCGGCGGCGGGGCGGCGCGCACCGTCTGCTCGCGCGGTGGGTCGTCACCCGGAATCAGTCTGAGTTGTAGTGCCTGTTCTTTTCGTCTCATCGGCCAGTACCTCGTGCGACGGAATGGCGCGCGCGCAGGCAAAAAAAAGGGGCGTCCGGGCGCTGCTCTCCGGCGGGAGAACATTTAAGACGGAGCGAAGAATTCGCCCGCTCTTTTATACGGCAGCGTTGTTAAGTTCGTATGAATGGGGTGTGTCGGCGGCTTTAATTATTTCGCGCGGGCGCGGGCTGATCGCCGGGGGCGGGCGCGATGGGCGCGGCACGTTGAGCGCGCCGGATTGAAAGGACGAAAACGGGCGGCATTCAAACCAGTGAATGCCGCCCTTTGTTTCAATGCCGTGGAGACGGCCATCTCCCGGCCGCTTTCAGAGTTATCTTAGCGAGGTGTCGGGGTCGGCGTGGGAGTCGGCCTCCCGCGCGGCGTACCGGGAAGGCGTCCGCGCCCGCGATTGTCCTGCGGTGTCGGACTCGGTGTTGCTGTCGGAGTCGGAGTTGGAGACGGCGACGGAGTTGGAGACGGCGACGGAGTTGGAGGCGGTGTCGGCGTAGGTGTCGCGTCCGGTGTCGGTGTGGGAGTTGCGTCGGGTGTCGGTGTTGGCGTAGGTGTTGCAGTTGGGCTTGGCGTAGGTGTCGCAGTGGGTGTGGGCGACGGAGTTGCAGTGGGTGAAGGAGTTGCATCCGGTGTCGGTGTCGGTGACGCATCCGGCTTGGCCTTCTTACAATCTGCTTTACATGTGGCGAAGGCTTGCTGACATGCGACCATGTTCGCATTAGGCACTCGCCTGCATTCCTGATATTGCTTCGTACATGCCTGCTGACACTCCCCGCGGTCGCTCTGCACGCCCGAAACCGTCGAATAGAAGAACGCTCCGCTGAGCACCAACGACGCGAGAGTTGCGAGCGAAAGGTACGTGAATCTCTTCTTCATAGGCGTTTCCTCCTAGAAAACTCGCTTACACGCCCCGCCGGGGCGCGCTTCGCACACTGGTGCGAAAGGTTTGATCGGTAAATTTAGGGGGATTGGTTTGCCTATACTTATCACACTTCATACAGCCCTGTTTGTACGGGGGCGTACTAGCCGGAAGTGTCGATGAGGTGTCGCCCCGAACCGCTCGGAGCCGGCATTCCTCGCCCGCACGCGCCGCATGCGACCGGGTTTGCGCGTCGCGCGCGGGTGTTACAATCGGCGGCGCGATGGCGAAAGTTGAACTCACGCGGCGGCAGTTTTTGCGTGGTCTGGCGGCGGCGGGACTGCTCGGCGTGTCTGCGACGACCGCCTACGCGAGCCTGTTCGAGATACACGATTACGAATTGACGGAGACGGAGATTTTCCTACGTGAACTGCCTGCGTCGTTCGAGAACTTCCGCATCGTGCAGGTGTCGGACGTGCATCACAGTTCGCTCGTGTCGCTCGCAGAAGTGCGGCGCGTGGCGGAGTTGGCGCAAGGGGCGCGCGGCGACATGGTGGTCTTGACCGGCGACTACACCACGTCGCGCCGCAGGTACATAGAGCCGTGCGCGGAGGTGCTCGGCACGCTCCAGGCACCGGCGGGCGTGTGGGCTGTGCTCGGCAATCACGACCATTATACGGACGGCGAGTTGACGCGGCGCGCGCTCGTCAGACACGGGATCGGCGTGCTCGACAACGCGCACACGGAGATCACGCGCGGCACGGACGCGCTGCAACTGGCGGGCATAGATGATTGGTCTTGGGGCTACGCGGATTGGGCGCGCGCCGTGGGCAAACTGGACCGCAGGCGTCCCGTGCTGCTGCTCTCGCACGAGCCGCAGGTCTTCGATCTGCCGGAAGTGGCGGGCATCTCGCTCATCCTGAGCGGGCACACGCACGGCGGGCAGGTGAATCTGCCCTTTGTCGGCGCGCCCGCCCGTTTCCTCGACGAGTTCAAATACCTGCGCGGGCGTTACGAACGCGCGGGCATGCAGCTTTACGTCTCGCGCGGCACGGGCGTCGTCGGCCTGCCCATACGCTTCGGCTCGCGCCCGGAAATCGCCGTGCTGCGCCTGCGCCGCGCGCCGGAAGCGGAGACTACAGGCGCGCGTTAACTCGAAAGGCGAGCGGTAACTAAATTCTGTCGTGAACGATCAAACGAGTTGGCTTCCATTGTCGGACTACGCGCTGCATGCCGCGGTGTTCGCCGTCGTGGCGACTGCGTGGGTCGCGTTCGAGGTAGTGCTCTTTCACTTTTTACGCCGCAGGCCGACCCAGGGCGCGGAGCGCAGGCGCGATCAGGGATCGCGGGTCGGCCTCGTGTTGCAAAGTTTAAGTTATGTCGTGGTGCTGGCGTTCATGCGAGAGCGTTTCACACACATCGCGTCGCTCGGTCGAGTGTTGGACATCGCCGTCGCCCTCTTGACGGCCGCGCTGGCCGTCGGGTCGGTGTGGCTTGTGAGGTCTGCGCTCGGCACGCTCGGCGCACAGTGGAGTTTGACTGCGCGCGTACTCGAACGGCACAACCTGATTACGTCTGGCGCGTACAGCCGCGTGCGCCATCCGATTTACACGGGAATGCTCGGCATGCTGCTGGCGACGGGGTTGGCGGCGAGCCAAAGGGGCGGACTGCTGGCGGGCTTGATCGTTTTTTGGATGGGGACGCTGATTCGCATCCGCAGCGAGGAGCGACTGCTGCGCGCGGTCTTCGGGGCAGAGTACGACGTTTACGCGCAGCGCGTCCCGGCCGTGCTGCCGGGAATTTACTGAAGAGGGAGAAGGGAAAGGGATAAAGGGAAAGGAAAAGGGGAAAGAGAGGTTGAGCGTTGCTCCCTCCCTTTCCCTTTTTCCTTTCCCCTTGCACTTCTTAGTTGCTTACTGGTCGTTCGTCCTGTCGAGGGCTTCGCGGCGCTGTTTGCGGCGCGCTTCGCCTTCTTCGCGCATGCGCTTGAGTTGGTCGCGCTGTTCGTTCGTGAGCACGGCGCGCAGTTCGGCTTGCATCCGCTCGGCGCTGTCGCGTAGTTCGCCGCGCAGTTGTTGCGCGCGCTGTTGCTGTTCGGGCGTGAGCGTCGCGCCCTGCTCGCGCAATTCGATCAATTGGCGCATCTCCAGTCGCTGCGCTTTGAAACTCTCCGCATAGCGCGCTTCGATCTCGCGCAGTTGGCCGCGCTGCGCGTCGGACAAGTTGAGCCGACTGAGGGCGCGCCGCTCCATCATGCCGCGGCCGCCCCTGCGGCGCTCACCGCGCATGCCGCGCATACGACCCTCCTGCTCCATCCGTCCATGCCGCCCGCCGCGGCCTTCACCGTTCGCGCCACCCTGCGGCGCGGTCGTCTGCGCGAACGCCGCGATTGAGAGCAACGCCGTTAGACCCGCGATCAAACTCATGCGCGTGAAAATACTTTTCATCCGTTTAACTCCTTAAATGTGAACAGAAAATTTACGATTGCCGGCGTGCCCCCCGAAACTTCGCGGGCACACGCATCGGACAACTCAACCCGGAGTCGCCCCGATTCACTCACGCCGCTTTAGACGCGCGCCCCGCGCCGTTGGTCTGAAAAAGACGAAGGCAGGGGCATGGCGAAAGGGAAACGGGAAAGGTTAAAAACAATTCATATCGAAGCCGGTTGTTCCGGCTCGTTTGCTTTTCCCTGTTCCTCTTTCCATTTCCCCTCTCCCCGGCTTCCAGACGTGCAACGCGGGTGCGTCTCGCGCTACAATGCGCGGCGAAATGAGACTCATTCAGCACATCAATACGCCCGCCGATCTGCGTCGGCTATCGCTTGAGCAGTTGCCGGAAGTGGCTGCCGAGATACGCGAATACATTATCGAGACGATGGCGCGCTGCGGCGGCCACACGGGTGCCAGCCTCGGCGCGGTGGAACTCGCCGTCGCCCTCCATTATGCGTTCGACACGCCGGAGGATCGCCTCGTCTGGGACGTCGGCCATCAAGCCTACGCGCACAAGATTCTGACGGGGCGGCGCGACCAACTGCCGACCATCAAACAGTACGACGGCTTGAGCGGTTTCCTGCGGCGCGACGAATCGGAGTACGACACGTTCGGCGCGGGGCACGCCTCGACGTCGCTCTCGGCCGCGCTGGGGATGGCGATTGCGCGCGACCGCGAAGGCAAGTCGCATCACGTCGCCGCGCTCATAGGCGATTCGAGTCTGGCGGGCGGCATGGCGATGGAGGCGATCAATCAGGCGGGACATTTGAAGACGCGCCTCATCGTGCTCCTCAACGACAACGAAATGTCCATCGCCCCGGCCGTCGGCGCGCTCACGGGTTATTTGAATCGTCTGCGCGAGGCGCAAGGCTATCACCGCTTCAAGGACGAAGTGGGCGACGTGCTGCGCGCCGTGCCGTCGTTTGGCGAGCGACTTCATCATGCGGCGAAGACCGTCAAGGATGCCATCGCGGCGGCCGTCCTGCCCGGCGCGCTCGTCAACGAACTCGGCTTCAAGTACATCGGCTACGTTGACGGCCACGACACACAGGCGCTCGTCCACGCGCTGCGCGAGGCGCAGCAGATCACGGACAGCCCCGTCATCGTCCACGCCCTGACGACGAAGGGCAAAGGCTTCCCGGCGCGCGAGAAGAATTATTATGCGTGGCATGCCACGGGGCCGTTCGACCCGAAGACGGGCGCGGCCATCAAGTCGAAGGCGTCCGCGCCGAGCTACACCGCCGTCCTGGGCAAGACGCTCTGCGAGTTGATGGCGCGTGATGAAAAGATCATCGCGCTGACCGCCGCTATGCCCGACGGCACGGGCATCGACAAGGTGTTGGAGAAATTTCCCGAACGCTCCTTCGACGTAGGCATCGCCGAACAGCACTGCGTGACGTTTGCCGCCGGGATGTCCACCGAAGGCTTGAAGCCCGTCTGCGCCATCTACTCGACCTTTTTGCAGCGCGGCTTCGACCAGATCGTCCACGACGTTTGTATTCAGGATTTGAACGTGAAGTTCTGCATGGATCGCGCAGGCATCGTCGGCGGCGACGGCCCGACCCACCACGGCCTGTTAGACATCGCGTACCTGCGCGCCGTGCCGAACATGGTCGTCATGGCTCCGAAGGACGAAGGCGAGATGCGCGACATGCTCTACACGATGATGGAGCACAGGGGCGCGGCGGCGATGCGCTACCCGCGCGGCAACGGCGTGGGCGCGGACATCGCGCGGGCGCCCGAACTTCTGGAGATCGGCAAGGCCGAAATCCTGCGCGACCAGGGCGGCGACGTTGCCATCCTCGCTTACGGTTCGATGGTGCATCCGTCCGTGCAGGCGGCGGAGCGTCTGGCGCGGGACGGCATCGAAGCCACGGTCATCAACGCGCGTTTCGTCAAACCGCTCGACGCCGGGTTGGTGCTCGCACTGGCGCGCACGAAGCGCCTGATTCTGACGGTGGAGGAAGCCTACCTCGCCGGAGGCTTCGGCTCGGCGGTGATGGAACTGCTGGAAGAGAACGGGCTGCTCGGACAGGTGCGCGTCGTGCGGATGGGCGTGCCCGACCGCCTCGTCACGCACGGCGACGCACAACTGCTTCTCGCCAAATACGGCCTCGACCCGGACGGCATTTACACGCGCGTCAAGGAGAGCGTGGAAGAAAGCAACCGCGCCGGGATGCCTTTCTCCGCCGCGCACCGCTCGTAACCGGCGTCGTTCACGAAGGCGACGCCCTTGCTTAATCTTTATTCCATAGACTGAGGAGCCGTGTAGTCTCCCGATTCGACCGGGGCGCGCAGAGAGGGATGCGCGCGTTCGGCGTGGTGGCGGCGTCTGAAAACACGAGGGACGCCGAGGGGATTCGCCGAGCGCGACCGGAACCGCGCGGGCGACGGCACCGAAGCAAATTTTGATTGACACGCGAACCGATATGGCATACACATGCTGCGCTCTTGAGGACTCAAATTCCTGCCGTTAACAGGTGCTTCGCATCGCGCCCGCTTTAACCGCCGAGGCTCATGCCCAAACGAGTTACAGATAGCCATCCGTTGTACCGGCTGGTTTATTTCGCGCCCATCTTTGCCCTCTTTTTCGTCTTCAGCACGTTCGTTTTCTTCTATCAAAAATTCCTGAAATGCCCGGCCGGTAATAAATGTGATCTGGTAAACCTGAAGTGGGTATTTCAAGCCATCCGGCCGGAATTTGCGACCGCCGCCGAAGGCTACGTTGACCGCGTCAACTGGACGCTGGCCGGCGGTCTGCATCTGGTCGTAAGTGTCGCCGCCTTACTGGTGAGCAGTTTCATTATCTACCAGATGCTCGACCACCTGCGCGCGTGGGAGCGCTTGCTCTTCATCCTCGTGACGCTCTTTGTCGCCGCCGACCTCGGGCTTTACGTGGCGATAAATACCGCAGCGGACGTGACCTCGCCCGCCCAAATGTTGTTAGAGCGGACGGTCGCCCGAATTCTGCCGGACATCAATTTTTATAACCGTCTCTTCGACGCGCTCGGCTCGATGGTGGGGATCACGCTGGCCGTCGCCTCTTGCACGATTATCTGGCGCAACACAGGTGTCGCACCGGATGAGAGAGAGTTGCGGCATCATTTGCGATTGCTGCGCGGGTTGCTCTACGCGGGGGCGGCGGCGCTGATCATCGGGGTGCTGCGGCTCGCCACGTCGCTGAACTGGGGCGGAGACTTCTGGACTGACGACAGCGCGGCCGGGAAGGAGATCGCGAAACTCACCACCGGCATCATCTCCTCGCTCGGCATTTCTTACACTTTAGCGTTGGCGTGCATGTACCTGCCGACCGTGCTCGTGCTCAGCGCGCGCGCCCGGAGGCTCGCGAAAGATGAGTCTCCTGATAAACAGGATGAGTGGCTGAAAAACCACGGGCTTACACTCTCGTACCTCGGATATTTGCCGCGCCTGCTCGCGCTCCTCGGGCCGATTTTAGTCGGGCCGATAGGCACCGCCCTGTCCAAGTTGGGAAGCCCCTGACCGCTGAGGAGACCGAGCCGGCAGCGTGGAAATGGAGAAGATATATGATTGATTTCCTGGCTAATAAACTAGCCGTCGCGGGTGCTTTGATATTAGTGCTCTCGATCATCCTGTTGGTATATCTCTGGTTTCTCCTGCCCGAGCGAATTAAATCTACAAAGGATGAACAAAGTCCGGCCGTCTCGGCGGCGCGCGACCTGCCCGCTTTACACTCGTTGACCTCGGCCGACCTGTCATTCATAGATGAGACTAAAGATGAGACTAAACGCAAGCAGAGGCTTGCAGAGTTTGAGCACCGTTTACTATCGAGAGAGGTGAAGAAAGGGGATGAACTGACGACCGCAATGTTGGTGACCCCCGAAGCGACCGCACTCCTGCACGACACCCTGCAAGCCCCGATCCCGGCCAACTTAAACACCACGCTCGGCGGCAGCTTAAAAGTCGGTGACATCGTGCAAATCGTGTGGTTTTCCGGCGCGAAGCCTACGGAGCAGGGCGAGCCGAGCTTTATTGAAGACCTCGTCGTGGTGAGTGTGCCCACGGGAAATCTGCCAGAGGCAACGGCGCCTGCTCCCACCGAACAGCCGAAGCCTGTTACTTCTCCGGCAACGAAGTCCGCCGCGCCCGCTCAGCCCGCCACGACTGCTCAGCCCGCCGCGCCCGCTCAGGCCGCAGCCGTTGCTAAGGATGACAAGACATCGGCGTCGGCGTCGGCGGTGATCGTCCTCGCCCTCAGCAGAGATAAAATAAAAAACTTAGACCTGGCGATGAGAAGCGGAAAGTGGATGCTGGTACGCAAGTCGCTCCTCGTCGCCGGCAAAAAGGATGTGGCGCAGGTAAAATAGAAACACAACTCGACTGACCGTGTGTTTGATTTTGTTCTGCCGGCATTAAGACGTGTGCCGGGGCGTCGGACAAGAGGCGCGCGGCGAACATTCGACGGGCGGCCTCGTGTCAGGCCGTGCAAACATTCGCCGGGCAGACATTCGCAGACATTCTAAAGTGACGAACGACGCGCGCGCCGCTTCTGACCGACGGGGGCGGCGCGTTTTTCGTGCCCGCAAAACACCTGTAGACACGATTCCGAACACGAAAGCGGATGCTTCTATCTCCCAACGGAGGCGCGGCGCGCGCGGGCGCATGCAACGAATTTGCAATTTATTTAGGACAGCAGCGACGTAAACCGGAGCATCAAAAGAGTTGACGCGCCGGCCGTCTTTGCCGCCGGAGGTTGCGCGGCCGTGAGTTGCGGCTGGCCTGGG
Organism: Pyrinomonadaceae bacterium; assembly: GCA_036389555.1. Taxonomy (GTDB): domain Bacteria; phylum Acidobacteriota; class Blastocatellia; order Pyrinomonadales; family Pyrinomonadaceae; genus JAIVJZ01. The sequence continues at coordinate 1,701 of DASVPS010000336.1, read as the reverse complement.
ATTTGCAGTTAAGTTGAAAGCTCGGTTTGTTTGAGTAGTTTAGTAGGACGGTGACATTCGGGAGAGTAAATGGAAGAGACGCAGAAAATTTTCGATCCGACGCCGGTGGAACGCGACGAGACAATCGTTCACGAGCCTGACGCGACGCTCGCCACGCCACGCTTCGACGAGGTGGAGGCGCAGGTGGCGCGCCCGGTCGTGCCGCTCGCGGGTCGCCCCGCGCGTGTTGGCAGGCGACAATGGCCGATTGCGCTCGTGCTGATTTCGGCGCTGGCGGGCGGCGTGGTCAGCCTCCTCGCCTTCCGCCTGTACCAGCAGCGGCAGCAATCGGCAGCCGTCACGACGGCCGCCGACGCACAGACGAGCGCGGCCGACGCCACGCAATCGCCCGAACCGACGCCCGCGGGCGCGCTGGCCGCGACGGAGCAGCAGGCGCAATCCGATGCCCCGGTGATGTTTGAAGAATTCGACCCGGCGAAAGAAGGCGGCGGGATCAGCGACGCCGCGCCGGCGCGTCCAAAGGCGGCGACGGTAGAGACCGCCACGTCAAACGCGCGCCCGAAGGACGAGGCGAGAGACGAGCCGAAGCCCGCCCCGCGTAACGCGGAGCCGAGACCGCGCCTCGTCGAAACCATCAGCTCGCCGCGTCAGGTCGAGGTGAGACAAGATGACGTAGACCGCGACGACCGCCGCGCGGAGGATGACGACATTTACGACCGGAGGCGCGAGCGTCGCCGCCAGAGACGCGAGCAGCGGCGTGAACAGCGGCGCAACATAGACCGCATCAAAGACATCTTCGAGGGCGCACCGCCAAGTTAAGAGCGCAGGACAAAACCGGAATAAAACCTGAGGGGCAGCGGACGCATCCGCTGCCCCTCAGGTTTTATGCTGCCCCTCAAGTTTTATTCGACGCTCCTGATTTCAATTTAGATTCAACGCGGGGAATGGCCGGACGCTTAAATACGTCCGGCCATTCCCCGCGCCCGTCTATCTCCCTCGTCCGGCGTGTCGGCGCTTGCGGCGGGCGTGGGCGGCGAAAGGTTTTAGCGTTAAAGTATCGGGCGGGATGAAACGTGAGCGGATAGACAAGTTGCTCGTCGAGCGCGGCCTCGCGCAGTCTCGCACGCGCGCGCAGGCGCTCGTCATGGCAGGGCTGGTGCTCGTGGACGAGCAGCGCGTGGAGAAGTCGAGCGAGGCGTTCGCTCCCGACGCATTGATTCGCGTGCGCGGTTCGGATGACCCGGCGGCGCGCTACGTCGGGCGCGGTGGTTTGAAAATGGAAGCGGCGCTCCGGGCTTTCGGCATTGACGCGCGGGATGCGCTCTGCCTCGACGTGGGGGCTTCGACGGGCGGGTTCACCGACTGCCTGTTGCAACACGGGGCGCGTCGCGTCGTGGCTGTTGATGTGGGGCACAACCAACTCGACTGGCGCATCCGCACGGACGCGCGTGTAGAGGTGCGCGAGGGCGTCAACGCGCGTTACCTCAAGCCGGAAGATTTTGAGACACAATTCGATCTCATCGTGATGGACGTGTCGTTCATCTCCGCGACGAAAGTGCTGCCCGCGCTCGTGCCGCTCGTCTCTGCGCGCGGGCGGATCATTCTGCTCATCAAGCCCCAGTTCGAGGTGGGTCGCGGCGAGGTAGGCAAGGGCGGCATCGTCACGGACGCGGGCGCGCACGCGCGCGTCGTTGAAGAAGT
>DASVPS010000335.1:0-7190 GCA_036389555.1 Pyrinomonadaceae bacterium | reverse complement strand
TAATCCTGTCACCCGTCACTTGTCACCTGTCACCCTCCGTTGATTTTGCCGCGAAAGAGGCCAGGAGGACGGCGATAATGTCCATGTAATTCTGGCGCGGGGAATTGTCGTCCGGGTAGTGGTTGACGATGATGGAGAAGGCGAGGCGTTCGCCGGCCGCGGTGGTGACGTAGCCGGAGAGGCCGGAGACGTTATTGAGCGTGCCGGTCTTGGCGCGCAGGTTTCCGGCGGCCGTCGTGTTGCGCATGCGTCCGCGCAGCGTCCCGTCAACGCCCGCGACGGGCTGCGCTTCGCGCCAGACGAGCGCGTGCCGGTGCTTGCTCATGTAGGTGAGCAGTTGGACGGTTGACTCGGCCGTGATGAGGTTCTGCCGCGCCAATCCCGAACCGTCTACGAAGGCGAGGTGCGCGGTCGTGACGCCAGCCTCGTTCAGAAAAGTTCTGACGACTGACAATCCGGCCTCGGCCGTCGTCAGCTTCGGGTCGGCCGGGGGGAATCGTTTGCCGAGCGTGCGCAGGATGAGTTCGGTGTAGAGGTTCTGGCTGGGCTTCAAAGTCTGCGCCGCGATCTCTGCGAAGGGCGGCGACTCGCGTCTGGCGATCTCGACCGCGTAAGGAGTTTTAACCGGCTGGCCTGCTGCGGCGGCAAGCGGTTCGGGCTGCTTCGGGCGCATGGGCGCGTCAACGATGCGCGTGCGTCCTTTGATCGAGACGCCCTGTTTTTCGAGCGCGGCGCGCAGCATCGAGGTGAAGAGCAGCGCGGGGCGCGCGGCGGCGACGCTGCCCGTATAGCCCGGGTCGTCCTCTGCAATCTGGCCGGAGACTTCGACTAAATTCTGGCCGAGCGGGCGATGCACGCTGAGGTCGCGCTTGGTGCCGCGCGGCGCGGTCGTGACGCGGTTGACGAAGGTCAGGAAGTGCGGCGCGTCCCCGGCGGCCTCTTCTTTGCTGCGGGACACAAGAATGCGTATGACGGGGCTGGCCGGGCCGGTCGTGACGACTGCGGCCGCGCCCGCGCGCGCGCCGGGTTTGATGAAGAGATCAAGCGCGTTGTCGTTGACGGTGAGCGCGCTTACGTCCGCGCCGTAGTACCACTGCAGGTCGTCCCATTCCCAACCGGGCGAGCGCGGCGGCCCCGTGAAATAACTTTCGTCGCCGACGATGTCGCCCTCCACCTGCCGTACGCCCGCCGCAACGACGCGCGCCGCCAGTTCGTCAATCGCCTTGTAGTAGTCGCCGCCGGTGAAGCGTGTCGCGAAGGTTGGGTCGCCGCGCCCGTAGAGGACGAGGTCGCCGCGCAGTTTGCCTTTCTTGTCGGGCAACTCGGCAGCGTAGACGGAGGTGTTGAAACGAAAGTCCGCGCCGAGGCGGTCGAGCGCGGCGGCGACCGTGTAGAGTTTCATGTTCGACGCGGGCACGAGAAGTTTTCCCGCGTTCTCCTCAAACAGCACACGCCCCGTGTCGAGCGAGACGACCTTGATACCGAGCAGGGCGGGCGCGAGTTCCGGCTCGCGCAAGACTTCGACGATCTCCGAGCGCAGCGCTTCGAGCGAGCGCGCGGCCGTAACCGTGCGGGCGGGAGTGGCTATCGCCGTTGTCGTCGGCGTGGTGCGCGGATCGGGCGTGGGCGTCGGGGCGACCGAAGGCGCGCCGGTTGTCGTCGCCGCGGGCAACTGCCCGACGCGGCGGTTGCGCTGCGCCTCCTGCGCGCGCACGCCGGCGGCGAACGAGTTGGCGACAAACGCCAGCAGCAACAGCGTAGACACGAGGCGACGGGTTAAACTTTTTTTCAGAGGCATAAGCATCGAACCGATTTTCAAACTAACGGCGGAACTTGTCACCGTGCGTTTGATAGACGCAGGGAGGGGCAAGCCCCCGCAAAAACTATCTCAGGGTGAAGGGCGTTGATTCAGCCCTCAATCTTCCGACTTGAAAGAGTTGATCAACTCCTCGATGCTCGCCGTGGCCGTACCGAGTTTGCCGACGACGATCCCGGCGGCGTGGTTGGCGAGCGCGGCGGCTTCGACGAGCGACGCGCCCGCGGCGAGCGCGGCGGCGAGCGTGGCGATCACGGTGTCGCCCGCGCCCGTCACATCGTAAACCTCGCGCGCGACCGTTTCGACGTACACGGGCGCGGCGTCGCGCTCCAAAAGCATCATGCCGTGCTCGCCGCGCGTGATGAGCACCGATTCGCAGCCGAGCCGCGCGCGCAAGAGGCGTGCGGCCGCGGCCATCCCGGCGTCGGTGTCGTCTTCGGTGTTGGTCAGGCGCAGGGCTTCGTGGTGGTTCGGTGTGACGAGCGTGGCCGGGCGATAGGCGTCGAAGTTGCGAATCTTCGGATCGACGAGCACGGGAATTTTTCGCTCGAAGGCGCGCGGCAAAATCTCGGCCAGCACGCGCGGCGTCACCGCGCCCTTGTCGTAATCGGAGACGACGAAGGCGTCTGCCTCCGGCAGGGCGGCGGTGAGCGCGTCTATGAGCCGCGCTTCCGTCGCACCTTCGACGGGCGTGCGCCGCTCGCGGTCGGCGCGCACGACGAGTTGGTTGTGCGCGATGATGCGCGTCTTCGTCGTCGTCGGGCGGCCGGGGTCAACGACGAGTCCGGCGGCGGCCGTGTGTTCTGCGCCCGCTTCGTCGAGCGCGGTTTGCAGGAGTTCGCCTGCGCGGTCTCGCCCGACGACGCCGATCACGGAAGCCCGTGCGCCGAGCGCGACGAGGTTTGCGAGCACGTTGGCCGCGCCGCCGAGGCGCACCGACTCGCGCCGCACATCCACGACCGGCACGGGCGCTTCCGGCGAGATGCGCGTCACGTCGCCCCAGACGAATTCGTCGAGCATCACGTCGCCCCAGACGACGATGCGACGCCCACCGATGCCCGCGGCCAACTGCGCCGCGCGTTGTGGTGTGATGAGTTCCATTCGTTTCAGCGAAACCAGACCCGCCGCCCGTGATTCTACACGATCAAACGCTATAACTGCGGGATCGAGATGCCCTGCGCCCGCACCACCTCCGCATCCGACGGCAGCACGAGCGGCACGCGCGACTTCGTGTAGAAGCCAAGCCCCTTGTAGCTCGTCAGATATTTGTAGCTGGTGGAGAAGAACCCGCCCTCCGACGTGACGACGAGCGGCCGCTCCGTGCGGCGCAGGATGGCCGCGAAGTCTTCCGGCGAGACGTTGACCACGACGCCGCTCGCCTTGATCGCGTTGGCGACGGCCGCTGCTGCAACTGCTGCTCCTCCGGCTGCACTCATAAAGTTTCCCTCACCCGCTTTTTTCGCGGGTCTCCTTCACGGGGCGGGCGCGGCACGGGCGCGCCTACCTGAACAAATTCAGCATCGTGGCCGCGAGGGCGAGCGGCCAGACCAGCGCGCCCGCCCCGCCGACGACGATGCACCACCAGGCCAATTTCAGGCCAGCGAGCTTGCCCCCTGATCGCTCGATTCTACGCCGCGCCCGCCAACCGATGATGAAGGCGACGAGCGACGCGAGGCCGCCCACGCCGAGCAGCGAGAACGCGAAGCCGTAGCCGAGCAGGACGCTCAACTTGATCTGCGCCGCCAACTCCGGCGACAAGTTCGCCGGTTCGATATCCCTAAAGCCGTCGGGGATGGAGTAGCGCATTTCCAATCACATTCTTCGTCAAGGCAACGAACAGTCTCGTCAACCCGCCTGCAGCACGCGCCCGACGGCGGCGTCTACGCGCTCGACCGTGACGCGCCGGATGCATTGTGCTTCGGCAAACTCGCCGCAGGTGTAACCCGCGCACGGCGCACAGGGCATCTCTTCGCGGACGACTTCGGCGGGCGCGTCCGTCCAGGGTCGCCAGTGTGCGACGTTCGACGAGCCGAAGACGACGACCGAGGGCGTGCGGACGGCCGCAGCGATGTGCGCGATGCCGCTGTCGTTGCCGACGAACAGGCGCGCGCGCGCCGTGAGCGCCGTCACTTCCGGCAGAGAGAGATCGTTGAAGGACATGACGCGCGCCTTTTGCGCGCTCTCGGCAAAGGCGCGGACGACATCTGTCTCGCCGGGGGCGGCGACGGCGACGACAGCGAAGCCACGCGCGTCGAGACGGTCTGCCACGCGCGCAAAGTTACGCGCATCCCAACGCTTCGAGTCGAAGGCGGCCGCCGGGTGAAAGAGCGCGTAGGGCTGCGTCGCGCCGATGCCCGCCACGTCGAGCCTGCGTGCGACGCCCGCGTCCGTCTCATCAGCGACGAAGAGGCGCGTGGCCGGTCGGTCGGTGACGGGCACGCCCACCCAGCCGAGCAGGCCGAGTTGTTGTTCGACCGAGTGCGTCTTCGCCTGTCGCCACAAGTCTGTGGCGGGCGGCGCAGCGTAGTTGTGCAACCGGCTGAAACGATAACTCGCGTAGCCGACGCGGCGGCGCGCGCCCGACGCGCGAGTCAGCAGCGCGGCAGTGCTGCCGCCGTGCAGGTTGAACGCGACATCATAGCGCGCGGAGCGAAGTTGGCGGACGAGCGCGAGGCGCGAGGCGGTGCTGTCGCGCCGGACGGTGAGGATGCGAGAAGCGTCGCGGTTGCCGTCGAGCAGTGGCGCAACCCAGTCTTCGAGAAGGAAATCGATTTGCGCGTCGGGCAGGAAGCGGCGCAGGGCGTAGAGCGAGGGCGTGGAGAGCACAGTGTCGCCGATGGAGCGCAGGCGCACGACGAGCACGCGGCCAACCGCGCCCCAATCCCAACACGCAGGGGCGAGCGGCCGGGGCGGAGAGGCTTCAAAGGCGCGACTCGTCGGCGCGTTTGCGGGCGCGGCGAGCGGCAGAGAGGTTTGCAGAGCGTTCATACTCAAGCGGGCGTCGTGCGGCTGCTGCCGGGCGCGTCGTCCTCAATCGTCGCCTTGTCGGGCAGCATCATCGGCATGTCGTCTTCAATCGGATAGACGCGCCTGCAACCGAGGCACTTGATCGCGCCGCCATCCTCGCGCAGACGCACCTTCGACTGACAGGCCGGACAGATCATCATCTCGACAAACTCTTCCGTGATCTTCATGCGCGCAAGATTAACAAAGGGGAAGAGTAAAAACGAGGGAGAAAGGTGAAGAGAGAAAGGAGAAGAGAGAAAGGGTAAAGGCCAAAAAGCGCGCCCCGTGAGTTTTGCCTTGAGTCTTCCTTTGCGCCTTTGCGCCTTTCGCGTGAGTTTAGTTTTCACACCAGGACGCAAAAGATGAGGTGTCGCTTTGTGGCTTCCCTTTTCCTTTCCCCCTTCCCCTTTACCTCTTTAAGTTCTTCACCCCTGTTCCCTCTCTTCCATAATCATCCGTAACCCGTGTTTCGGGCGGAGCGTCATGCGCGGGTGAGGGACGACCGCCTGGCCGGGGACGAGGCGCATGCGCCAGCGGCGTGCGATGGCCGCAACGATGAGCGTCCCTTCCATCCACGCAAAGCCCTCGCCGATGCAGCGACGCGCGCCGCCGCCGAAGGGAAAGTAGGAATACTGCGGGCGCGCTTCTTTCGCTTCCGGCGTGAAGCGTTCGGGGTCGAAGCGCAAGGGTTCGGGGAAGAAGCGCGGGTCGCGGTGCATGACATACTGGCTGACGAGAACGAGCGTCCCTACTTCCGCGGCGTAACCGCCGACTTCGTAATCCTTAACGGTGAGACGACCGATCAACCACGCCGGCGGATAGAGTCGCATGGATTCGGCCAGCACCATCTCCGTGTAACGCAGGCGCGGAAGGTCTTCCACGGTCGGGAGCCGACCGCCTTCGAGCACGGCGTCGAGTTCGGCGTGAAGTTTGGCTTCGGCCTCCGGGTTCTCTGCGAGCAGATACCAGGTCCACGCGAGCGCGTTGGCGGTCGTCTCGTGGCCGGCGAGAAAGATCGTCAACGCCTCGTCGCGCAGTTGTTCGTCGCTCATGCCGCCGGTCGCGCCCTCTTCGTCCTGCGCGAGCAGGAGCATGGAGAGCAAGTCGCCCCTGTCCGCGCCGCTCGCGCGACGCTCGTTGATGATGCGATAGATGACGGAATCGAGCGCGGCGCGCGCTCGTGTGAAGCGGCGGTTGACGGGGAGCGGGAGGCGTTCGAGATACTCTGAATAGGGCAGCAGGAGCATCTGGAAGAGTTCCAACATCTCCGTCAGCGCGCGCCCGATATCGTCGGCCTCGGCCTCCACGTCGGAGTCGAAGAGGGTCTTGCCGACGATGGAGAGCGTGAGGCGCATCATCTCGTGCGCCACGTCGAGCGTCTCGCCGTCGTGCCAGCGCCCACTGTTGCGCGCGGCGTACTCCGCCATCACCGCGCCGTAACTCTCGACGCGCTTGCGATGAAAGGCGGGCTGCGCGAGGCGGCGCTGGCGGCGGTGGTATTCGCCCTCGCTCGTCAGGAGTCCCTCGCCGAGCAGGCGCTTGGCGCGTTGGAGGGCGCGCCCCTTGTGAAAATGATCGCCGCGCGTGACGAGCGCGTCGCGGACGAGTTCCGGATGGTTGAGCAGGAGCACGTGTTGCGGCCCCATGCGAAAATGAACCACGTCGCCGTGTTCGCGCGCGATGCGCGTGAGAAACTTCAGCGGGTCGCGGCGGAAGGCGAGCAGGTCGAAGATGGGCGAACCCGCGCGTTTCGCGCGCGCGTCCGGGGTTGAGAGTGCGGTCGCCATCCGGGGAAACTCCGTCGGTCAAATTTGCCCCGTCACTTCGTTGACGGGTGCGAAAAGGGGGGTTTGCGGCAGTGCCTAACGCTCGCGCCGTGTCTTTGTTATTATACGCCTGCACTCCGACGGCACGTTAAGAATGCGCGCGACATTTATCGGTCGCCGCCGAGGCGGGCGTGAGAAATTGTCGGGGCGGGAGGCTGTTTGTCCTTAGAGTTTGCGATTGAATATCCTTGCCAGTTGCGCGCGCGCTACACGGAAGAACACCTGCGCGCCTGGGGGCGGCTCGGCAATATCCACACGCGCGTGACGACGGGCGAACAGGCCGCACCGTCCGAAGAGAAGCTGCGCTTCGTAGAGCGTTCGAGCATCGAGATCGAACGGATGCACGCGGAGACGAGCGTGTGCGAAAAGTGCCCCGCGCGCCTGCCGCACGACACGGCGGGCGAGGGCGAGGCCGTCGGCTGTCAGGGTCGCATCACCTACCCGTTCGACGCGCAGTTTGAAAAGTTTCTGGCCGACCGCGTGCAACTCGCGCTCGACACCGTGAGCGTCGAAGACCAGCCGCGACTCCTGCGCATACTCGT
>DASVPS010000334.1:0-28872 GCA_036389555.1 Pyrinomonadaceae bacterium | reverse complement strand
AAATGCTCGACGGGCGCGTCAAGACGCTCCACCCGCGCATCCACGGCGGGCTGCTGGCCGTGCGCGACAATGCCGAGCACAGGCGCGCGCTCGCCGAGCACGGCATCGAGCCGATAGACATGGTGGTCGTCAACCTCTATCCGTTCGAGCAAACGGTCGCACGCGCGGGCGTCACGCTCGCCGAAGCCGTCGAACAGATAGACATCGGCGGCCCCGCGATGGTGCGCTCCGCTGCGAAGAATTACGCGGACGTGGCCGTCGTCACCACGCCCGAGCTCTACGAACGAATTTTGCGCGAGATGCAGGAGCGCGACGGCGCGCTCTCGCTCGACACACGCGGCCAGCTCGCGCGCCTCGCCTTCATGCGGACGGCCTTCTACGACTCCAAAGTTTTCTCCTATCTCGGCGCGCTGGTCGAGACGGGCGAGTCGGAAGATTGGGCGATCTACCCGCCCGTCGAATCAATCGTTGACACGGTGGAGACCTACGCCGCGGTTCTCGCGGGCGCGTTCGAGGCCACGGGCGACGCCGCCGACTTAGATGCGGACGACGACTTGGACTCGGAGTTTGACGAATACGCCGAACTCTCTCTGAACAAACTTTCCGATTTGCGCTACGGCGAGAACCCGCATCAGGCGGCCGCGCTCTACGAGATCGAAGAGGAAGACGCGGGCGGCGTGGCGCATGCCGAATTGCTCTCCGGCAAAGAGATGTCTTTCAACAACTACGTGGACGCGGACGCCGCCTGGCAACTCGCACGCGACTTCGCCGAACCCGCCTGCGCCATCATCAAGCACACGAACCCGGCGGGCGCAGCCCTCGGCGCATCGCCCGCAGAGGCTTACCGCCGCGCGCTCGCCACCGATCCGGTCTCCGCCTTCGGCGGCATCGTCGCCTTCAACCACAAAGTTGACGCAGAAGCGACGCGCGCAGTCACGGAAATTTTCACCGAAGTCATCATCGCCCCGGACTACGAAGAGGCTGCTTTGAAGACGCTTCGCGCGAAGAAGAACTTGCGCGTTCTGCGCGTCGCCGCGCCGAGCTTTGAAGAAGAGACCGCCGCCATTCTTAATTACGATTACAAAAAAATCAGCGGCGGCATGCTCGTGCAGACGCGCGATTTGCACCGCTTGACCCTTAACGATCTCAAAGTCGTCTCGCGGCGCGCGCCGACCGCTGAAGAGATTGATGCACTCCTCTTCGCGTGGACGGTCTGCAAGCACACAAAGTCGAACGCCATCGTCTACGCGCGCGCGGGGCAGACCGTCGGCGTCGGCGCGGGGCAGATGTCGCGCGTTGACTCGGTGCGCATCGGCGCGATGCGCGCGCAATTGCCGACGGCTGGCTCCGTGCTCGCCTCCGACGCCTTCTTTCCTTTCCGCGACGGCATTGACGAGGCCGCGAAGCACGGCATCACGGCGCTGATTCAACCGGGCGGCTCTGTCCGCGACGAGGAGATCATCGCCGCCGCCGACGAACACGATCTCGCGATGGCCTTCACGGGCATCCGCCATTTCAAACACTGAGCGCGGGGAAGAAATTCAAGACGAAAGATGATCGAGCAATCATTCAAAGTAAAACTGGCGACGGCCATTTTAGGCTTGTTGTTGCTGGCGACCTGCGCGTTCGCCGCGCAGGAAGGTTTAACGAAGCGAGTGCGTTTCGCACGCGGCCGCACCACGACCACGCTCAAGAACTCTGTCGTGCGCGGCACGCGGGATCGCTACACGCTCGGCGCACGCGCGGGGCAGAAGATGTCCGTCAGCATCACCTCGGTCGAGCGGAACGCGGTCTTCACCATTCGCACGCCCGCGGGCGACATGCTCGAAGGCGCGGGCGAGGCGCACGGTGCGAAGAGTTGGAGCGGCAAATTGCCTGAAAGCGGCGACTACGTGATCGAGGTCGGCGGCACGCGCGGCAACGCGACTTACACGCTCAAGGTGACGGTTCGCTGAATGGTGGGAGCGCGCTCGTTGTACACGCTTGCAGTCGCGCCGCGCAATCGTTGATACTTGGGCGGCACGTCTCCCCGAAAATTTATTTGCTGTAACGAAGGGTTGAACTCATGGCAGACATTGAATCCGTTCCCAATGGTGAAAACAACGCGACGCCGGTGCGTTGTCGTTTTTGCGGGCAGTTGAATCAGACGCGCGCGGACGTGGTCGGGAACGCGAAGTGCGGCCGCTGCCGCCTGCCGCTCGCAGGCGCGCCGCATAAAAAATTCGCCGAACTCGACAAAGACTCTTACATCCACCCGGCCGACAGCCGCGCGCTAGCCACGCTGCGCGCCATTCCGGGCATCGACACGGCGGTCAAAAAGCTACTGTCGGTGACGGGCGAATCGGCCATCCGTGTCATCTTCACGGCGAGCGCGGTGCGCGTCACGCCCAAACAATGCCCAGACCTCTACGCCAAGTTGCAGGTCGCCTGCACGACGCTCGGCGTGGACATGCCGGAACTGTTCGTGCAGCAGTCGCCGATGGTCAACGCCTTCACGGGCGGCGTCGAGCGTCCCGTCATCGTGCTCTACTCCGGTCTGCTCGAACGCCTGACGGACGAAGAAGTGCTCGCCGTCGTCGCACACGAAGTCGGGCACATTCACGCCGAGCACGTGCTGTATCTGACGGTCGCGCATCTGCTCGAAGCTCTGGCGAATGTCGCGCTCGCGGCCGCGCCGGTGGCGAGTCTCGTCGCGCAGATTTTGTCGAGCACGATGCGGACGGCCTTGCTCGCCTGGTCGCGCCGCGCCGAGTTATCGTGCGACCGCGCCGCGCTCCTCGTGACGCAGGATGCGGACGTGATCGGGCGCACGATGATGAAACTCTGCGGCGGCACGTTCGCCTCGAAGGTCGACTACGAACAATTTCTCGTGCAGGCGCGCGACTTCCAGAAGAATTACGACGAGCGCGCGCTCGACCGCTTCTGGGCTGACATCATCACGAGCGGCCTCTCGCACCCGTTCCCCGTCTGGCGCACGTCGGAGATTTTGAAATGGGTCGAAAGCGATCAGTATGGCCGTCTGATGAACGGCGCGCCCGAAATCGCAGCAGCGTGAAAGCAGTGAGCAGTGAGCAGTGAGCGGTGAGCAGTTATAAAACAGGAACAATTTTAAACTGCTTACTGCTCACCGCTCACTGCTCACTAATTTGGAGGCTCCCCTGAATGTTAGAGAATAAATTCGGCATCGTGTTCGGCGTGGCTAACAAGCGTTCGATTGCGTGGGCATCGGCTCAGGCGCTGGCGGGCGCGGGCGCGCGGCTCGCGTTCACGTATCAGAACGAGCGCCTGCGCGAGAACGTGGAGGGTCTGACGCAAGACCTGCCAAACGCGGTGTTGTCGCAGTGTGACGTGGTGAAGTCGGAAGAGGTGGAGCAGACGTTCGCGCGCGTTAAAAAAGAGTTTGGCCGCCTCGACTTCCTCATTCACAGTCTCGCTTTCGCGCCGCGCGAGGCTCTGGAGGGCGATTACATCAACACTACGACGGAGGCGTTTCAGACCGCGCTCGAAATCAGCGCATACTCGCTGGCGACGCTGGCGCGCGCCGCGCAGCCTTTGATGACGGAGGGCGGAAGCATCGTCTCGATGAGCTACTACGGCGCGGAGAAGGTCGTGCCGAACTACAATGTGATGGGTGTGGCGAAGGCCGCGCTCGAAGCCAGCACGCGCTATCTGGCGAACGACCTCGGCAAGCACAACATCCGCGTCAACGCCATCAGCGCGGGGCCGATCAACACGCTCGCAGCGCGCGGCGTCGGCAACCTCGGCTCGATGTTGAAGCACCACGCGGAACGCGCGCCGCTCCGGCGCAACGTCGAGGCGATTGAGGTCGGCAATACCGCTCTCTTCCTGTGCAGCCCGCTCTCCTCCGGCATCACCGGCGAGGTCATACACGTGGATTGCGGCTACAACATCATGGCGTTCTAAAAGCAGAGGTCAGAGATCAGTGAAAGACAAAGTTGATTTAACTAACCTCTCACCTCTGACCTCTAACCTCTGACTCCTACACCAATGGCAAAGACCAACAACCGAAATCGCAAGGGCGCGCACGTCACGCAGGACGAGCAGTTGCTTGAGACTCCGAAACTGGACGAGTTCAAGCACACCGACACGTGGCGCGTGTTTCGCATCATGGGCGAGTTCGTCGAGGGCTTCGACGAACTGGCGACGGTGACGCGCGGCGTCTCCATCTTCGGCTCGGCGCGCACGCAGCCCGACAGCCCGCACTACGCGGCGGCGCAGGAGACGGCCGCCCTGCTCGTCGGCGCGGGCTTCGCCGTCATCACGGGCGGCGGCCCCGGCATCATGGAGGCGGCCAACCGCGGCGCGTTCGAGGCCAAGGGCGTCTCCATCGGCTGCAACATCGAACTGCCCTTCGAGCAGAGACCCAACCCTTACCAGACCCGCTCGCTCATCTTCAAATACTTCTTTGTGCGCAAGACGATGTTCGTCAAGTACAGCACCGCCTTCATCATCTTCCCCGGCGGCTTCGGCACGCTCGACGAACTCTTCGAATCGCTCACGCTCATCCAGACGCGCAAGGTCAGGAACTTCCCCGTCGTGCTCGTCGGTAAACAATTCTGGGGCGGGATGATCGACTGGCTGCGGGGCGCGGTGCTGGCGGAGAAAAACATCTCTGACGCAGACCTCGTCCTCCTGCACCTGACGGACTCGCCCGCCGAAGCCGTCGAGATCGTCGTGCGCAGTCAGGACACGCTGCGCAAGTTGGATAAAACGGTTTCTAACGACATCGCCTGAAGATTTGAAGCCGCGTAGCGGCGATAGATAACCGAGCCGACTATTCGTCGCCTCTGACTGTGCCGGTGAGCCATTCAAGGTATGGGGCGGAGGCGTCGGTGATGGGGAGCGCGATGATCTCCGGCGTTTCGTAGCTGTGCAGCGCGCGCACTTCGCGTTCCAACAGGGGAAAGCGCGCCTGCGTCGTCTTCGCCAGAAGCAACACTTCCGGGTCGCGCCGCACCTCACCCTTCCAGTGATAGACCGACTCGATTTCGGGAAGTATCTGCACGCATGCGGCGAGACGCGCGCCGACGAGCATCTCGGCGAGACGCGCCGCCTCTTCGCGGCTACCCGCCGTCATTATCACCGTGATCGCAACCTCGTTGGCCTCTTGCATGATTGCACTCCGCGATTGACGCCGACAGCGCGCAAACCCTTGATGACTCAACCAAACGCCGGCGCGACAGCCTAGAGACTAGCGGCTACTCGACGCGCCATCATCCGTGTCGTCAATGTCGCCGGTGTCATCTGTGTCATCATCTTCCGACGCAATCTCTTCGTCTTCTTCGATGGTTGTGCCCGTGAGCGGCGTCGTGTCGCTGCCGAAGAAGGAGTTATAAAGTTCCTGCGCGCGGTCTAGGTCGCGCTCGTCAACGAGCACGAGCGCGCCGGGCGAGGTGGTGGACAGAAGCGGCGAGAAAGCGTCGGAGCCGCCCGACTGGATGGCCGAACGGACGCCGTTCTGCGTGAGAATGTCGTGCACCATCTCGGCCTCGGCGGGCGAGCCGATGTTGTGCAAAGGGACGAACCGCGCCTCGCTCCGGTCGCGCGAAGTCTCCGGCGACAACTGTTCGACCAACGCCACCTCGTGATCCGGGCAGCGCTCGATGCCCTTCTCGTATTCCGCTTCACACACAGGACAGAACATAGTTTTTCCTCAAACAAGTTTCAGGTTTCAGGTTTCAAATTTCAGGTTAGTCTAAAACCCGCGCCCTGAAACTCCAAACCTGAAACCTGAAACTTGAAACCCGAAACCTATTATTTCGCCGCGCGCACGGCGCGTTCAAACGGAATCTCCTCGAAGTGGGTCATGCGTTTGAACGTGCGGAAACGTTCGTTGATCTCCGCGTGCGTGAGACGGTCAACGCGCTCCGTCCCGAACTCTTCGACGTTGAATGAGGCCATCACCGAGCCGTAGATCATCGCGCGGCGCATGGTCGCCTCGTCAATCGTTTCGTGGCTCGCCAGATATCCCATGAAGCCCCCGGCGAAGGTGTCGCCCGCGCCCGTCGGGTCGAAGACCGATTCCAGCGGGTAGGCGGGGATGGCGAAGTAAGACTCGCGCGTGAACAATGCCGCGCCATACTCGCCGCGCTTGATGACCAGCGCCTGCGGCCCCGCATCTAGAATCTTGCGCGCCGCGCGGATCAGGTTCGGCTCGCCGGATAACTGCCGCGCCTCTGCATCGTTGATGATGACGACGTGGACGCCCCCTATGGCCTGCATCACGGCGTCGGGCACGGTGTCGATCCAGTAGTTCATCGTGTCGAGCGCAACGAGTTCTGCGCCCGCCACCTGTTCGCGCACTTCCCTTTGCAGGTCGGGCTGAATGTTTCCGAGGAAGACGAAGCGCGACTGGCGAGATGCGTCGGAAAGTTTCGGCTTGAAGTCGGCGAAGACGTTGAGTTGCGTGTCGAGCGTGTGCGCCGTGTTCAGGTCGTAATCGTAACGCCCGCGCCAGAAGAAGGTGGCTCCGTCCTCCACCCGTTCGAGGTCGCTCGTGTCCACCTCGTGGCGTGCGAACACGTCCAACTCGGCCGCGCCGAAATCCGCGCCGACCACACCGACCACACGCACGTCCGTAAAGAAACTGGCGGAGAGCGAAAAATGCGTGGCCGAACCGCCGAGCATCCGCTCGCGCTTTCCGAACGGCGTCTCCACCGCGTCGAACGCCACCGAACCAACAACCAGCAATGACACCTTGTGTTTTCTCCTGTGTGTGAAATGGGAAGACTACTTACGGTTTTGCGTCAGCCTTCGGCGTGGGTTCGCCGAGGCCGCGGAGTTCCTCTTCGGCGCGCTTGCGGAACGAACTCTTCGGATGCTCGTTGACGAGTTGGGTCAGGTACTGGCGCGCGAGGATGAGATATTTTTCCTGCGTCATCGTGGCGGGAGGAGGCTGCTTGCCTTCCCTGCGCGACAGGCGCGCGCTCGACATGCCCGCGATGTAGAGCACCTCGTCGAATTTGTTGAAGCGCTGAAAGACGGCCATCGTCTCCTCGCAGCGTTGCAGCGCGCCGACATAGGCTTTGCGCGCATAGTACAACTGCGCCGCCCTGAGGTTCTTCTTCGCGTCCGCGATCAGCATGTCGTCGGGCAAAGCGTTCGCCTCTACATCCTGACCGGCGGGCTTCGACCTGTCCTGCGCACGCGCCGTCTCCGCCGCGCCCAACGCGACACAGAGCAGGCAGCCCGCGAGTAAAAGTTTTTTCATAAACACCTCTCAAAAGAGCGTAAATCGTGAATCGTAAATCGTGAATAGAAAAAACCTGTCTTCTTCTATTCACGATTTACGATTTACGATTCACGGCATTTTCTTGTCTCCGTACTTTTTGATGATCGCTTCGAGCTTCTTCGTTGTCGCCGCCGGCCACAAATTGGGCGCGGTGAAGATGGCGTTTTCCAGCGCGGAGCCGCAGGAGCAACCGCGCTCCTGCTCTGACAGACGCTTCACGGCCTCGCGCATGATGATCTGCGCGTTGCGCACATTCTTGTTCAGATACTCGACGACCGTGCCGACCGAGACGGCGTCGTGATCCTCGTGCCAGCAGTCATAATCGGTGACGAGGGCGAGCGTGGCGTAACAGATTTCGGCCTCGCGCGCGAGTTTGGCCTCCTGCAAATTGGTCATGCCGATCACGTCCATGCCCCACGAACGGTAGACGTTCGACTCGGCCTTCGTCGAAAACGCGGGGCCTTCCATGCACAGGTAAGTGCCGCCGCGATGCGCGCGCACGTCGGCCGCGCCGCAGGACGCTTCCAGCACGTCGCCGAGTTCCTCGCAGACCGGGTGCGCGAACGTGACGTGCGCGACGATGCCATCTCCGAAGAAGGTTGACTCGTGCGCGCGTGCGCGCGTGCGGTCGAAGAACTGTGCGGGGATCACCATATCGAGCGGCGCATACTGCTCCTGCAAAGAGCCGACGGCCGAGGCCGACAGTATCCGCTCGACGCCGAGCAACTTCATCGCGTAGATGTTGGCGCGGAAGGGCAACTCCGTCGGCGTGAAGCGATGCCCGCGCCCGTGGCGGGGCAGGAACGCGACGCGCACGCCTTCCAGCGTGCCGACGATGAAGGCGTCCGAAGGGCTACCGAACGGCGTCTCAATTCTTACTTCCTCGATGTCTTTCAATTCCGGCATCTGATAGAGGCCGCTGCCCCCGATGATGCCGATCTTTGCTGTTGTCATGCGTCTTCTAGCACCTGTTCGTCAGGAATGGTTTTTAACTTGCCTTCAATTTCCAACACGCGGCACAGCGGCTCATCCGGCTCGTGATAAAACAGGCAGAGCCAGTTTTCGCGCGCGGCCTGCGGCAGCAGACGCCGCTTGGCTTCGAGCGTCTCAACCGGATAGAGATCGTAGCCCATGATCCACGCGAGCGCGACGTGTGCGCGCATCGGGACGAGATCGGCGAAACCGAAAAGCGTCTGCCCGCCGCGTTCCAGCCGCGCGCATTGCATCGTGCGCGAATGTCCCGCCACCGTCTCCATACGCAATCCGGGCACAACCTCGTAATGCGCGTCTTTCAATTCCAACTGGCCGCTCTCGCGCAGGGGTCGCCAGTTCTCCGGCAGGTAACTGGCGCGGTCGCGTTCGTGCGGCAACTCGGCGTGTGCGTATTCGTCGCGCGAGACGAAGTAGCGTGCGTTCGGGAAGGTCGGGATGATGTCGCCCGCCGCCGTCCGCTTCGTGTTGCCGCCCGCGTGGTCGAAGTGCAGATGCGTGTTGACGACGATGGTGATCTCTTCTGCGTCGTAGCCCGTCGCGGCCTTGACCGAATCGGCGAGCGGTCTGTGGCGCGTGATGCCGTACATCGCTTCGTGCTTCGGAGACCACTTATCGCCGATGCCGGTCTCGACGATGATCCGCTCGCGCCCCGCCTCTACGAACAGGCAATTCATGTTCAGGCGGATGCGGTTGTGTTCATCGGGCGGGCAGCTCTCAGACCACAGGGCGCGCGGCACGACCCCGAACATCGCCCCGCCATCCAGACGAAACTCCGCGTCCGGCACGATCTCCACGCGATAATCGCCGAAGAGCATAAGTTAAGAGCCGTGAGCGATCAGCCGTCAGCCTTCAACCTTCAGCTAACAGAATTACCGAGGTCGAACGGTAACTTGCCGGCTGATAGTTGACGGTTGACGGCTGACCGCCTCATTACTTCTTCTGCTTCGCCGCAGGCTTCTTCGTATCTTCCTTGACCGGGGCGGGCGGCGGTTCGTCGGCGGGCAAGCCCTCTTCCATTCCTTCGGGTGCGCCGGTGGGCGGCTGCCTCATCTGCTGCGGCGGCATGGGCGGCACTTCCACTTTGAAGTCCTCCGGCACGGTCACGCCGGTGCGCTGCGCGATCTCTTCGAGGAGTTTTTCGCGCTTCTCTTTTTCCACGGCGGCGCGCGCCTTTTCGCGCGGCGACTGCGGCGGCGCGAAGGGATTAGCCTGCTGGCCGCCCTCGCCTTCAGCGCTGATCAGGATGTGGCGCGCGTGTATCTCTTCGGCATCCTTCCCGTCTTCGCCCTTCGCCGTGCGGCGTTCCTGCGTCTGGATGATGTGGAAGCCGAAGGGCGTCTCCACCACGTCGCTGATCTGTCCGGCTTGCAGCGCGAAGGCAGCGTCCTCGAAGGGCTTCACCATCGCCCCGCGTTTGAACCAGCCGAGGTCGCCGCCCTTGTCCTTGTTGCTCGGGTCGGTGGAGAATTCTTTGGCGAGCGCCGCGAAATCCTCACCTGCGCGCGCGCGCTTGAGCACGTCTTCGGCTTTGGCGCGCGTCTGTTTGGAATCCAACTCCGGGTGCTGCGCGATGTAGGCGTCGATCTCTTGTTCGGTCGCCTTCGTGCGCTCCATGATCTTCGGCGCGTGCTTCTGCGCGAGCACCTGCGCCTGCTGGAATTGAATCAACAACTGCGTGCCGCGCTCTTTGTCCGTGCCGGCGGCAATGGCCTTGCGCGAGAGCACCTGCGTCGGCGCCCAGAGTTCGTTCTTGATGCGTTCCTTTTGCTCGTCGGTCAACCCTTGCGCAGAAGGCAACAATCCCAACTCCTGCACGTCCTTGACGAACTCGCCAAACTTCGCATCCTGCCCCGGCTCTTTCAGGAAATTATCAATCTCCGCTTTCGGCGCGATCTGCTCCTGCGAGGTCGCGCCCCCCTCCTGCTGCTTCTTCGCGTAGACCTGCGCGAGCACGAACGTGCGCACGAGTTCAAGCTGCCGCTTCATCTCCGGCGTGTCGGCGATGCCTGCGGCGCGCGCGTCCTGCGCGAGGGCGAGCAACTGGCGGAACTGCTTGGCGATGTCCTTGCGCTCCTCCGCGTTGTTGGCAAGCATGGCGAGTTGCTGCGGCTGCATCATCGTCTTGACGATCTGGGTCATGTCTTCGGGCGAGAGGTGTTTCATCTCATCCTTGCGCGCCTTCAACTGCCAGAACAACAGCCCGCCCGCCGCCAGGATGGCGATGCCCGCCACGATCAGAGCCTTCGTGAGCGAACTCAAACCGCGCGCGGGCGCGGCCGCCCGAGCCCGTTGCGAAGGGGCGGACGCCGTCTCGACGGCGGCCGTAGAAGCCGACTCGCGGGAAGCGGATGGCGCGGCGTCTACGACGCCTGCGTTCGCTTCGTCCGCAGCCCCCAAGCTTGCCTCTCCGGTTGAAGTTTCCTCGCCAGGCCACTCGGCGGCGGCCGGTGTTTCGTTCGCGGTATCAATATTAAACTCCGCGCCGCAGCCCGGGCAGGCGTGCTGATCTTCCGAAGTTTGCGTTCCGCATTTATCACAAGTGATCATAACTTATCCTCTTCTAATGGCCGGTTCGACAGCCTTTCGTGTGATGGTGTTTCGTTCGTCGGCGCGTGCCGCTTCGTGTGGGCGAAAGTTTCCTGCTGCTATTGCTGCTGCTACGGCCGCTTTCGTCTCGAACTCCCCGCCCGTGTGCGAGTGCCTGTCCCTTTAACTTCCGTGGCCGGCGCGGGCGCACGGGTCGTCGTCGCTGCCGCAGACTTGCCGCCCGTGCCCTGCGCGTTCGCGGCCTTGAGCGCCGCGGGCGTGGGGTTGGCATCAAAATCTTCGGCCACGACGATGCCGCGTTGACGGCTCGCGATCTCGCCGAGCACTTTATTTCGCTTCTCCTCTTCGACGGCGCTACGCGCCTGATCGCGCGGCGATTGCGGACGCGCGCCCGGCGTGCCCGACGCGATCAGGATGTGGCGCGCGTGAACCTGCTCGACGGGTTGACCGTTCGGGCTGTCCTGCATGCGCCGCTCTTCGAGTTTGATGATGTGATAGCCGAACTGCGTCTCGACGATGCCGCTCAGTTCGCCCGGCTTGAGCGCGAAGGCCGCATCCTCGAAAGGCTTGACCATCATCCCGCGCCCGAACCAGCCGAGGTCGCCGCCTCTGTCCTTGTTGCTCGTATCGACGGAATGTTCTTTGGCGAGCGCGGCGAAGTCGCCGCCCGCACGCAGTTGTGCCAGCACCGCTTCGGCCTTCGCTTTCGTCTCCTTCGGAGCGAGTTCGGGATGCGCGGCTAGGTAGGCGTCAATCTCCGCCTCGCTCGCCTTCGTGCGCGCGTTCAGCACTTCTTTGAAATACGTCCCGGCCAACAGGCGCGCGTGCTGGTACTGCGTGACCACCTCGGTCGCGCGCTCTTTATCGATCCCGGCGGCGATGCCTTTACGCGCGCTCACCATGATGTTGCCCCACTGCTGGCGCATACTCTCGCGCTCCTCATCCGTGAGCGCCTTCGCCTGTTCCGACTGCGGGCGGTTCTTCAAATAGTCTTGCAGGAACTCCTGAAACTTCTGCTCCTGCCCCGGCTCTTTGACGAAGGCCGCGATCTCCGCTTTGGAGGCGACCTGCTCCGGCGAGGTTGCACCCGTCTGCTGTCTCATCTTTGAATACCGGCGCGCGATGACGAAGGTGCGCGAGAGTTCCATTTGTAGTTTCGTCTCGGGGCGTTCGGCCAGCCCCGCGGCTCTCGCTTCCGCCGCGACGGCGAACATCTCGCGCAATTCTTTGACGAAGCCTTTGCGCGATTCAGCGTCCGAGGCCAATTGCGCGCGCGACTGCGGCGGCACGCCGAGTTCATCTATGAGCAGCGACAAGTCCTGCGCGGACAGGTTGACGCTCGTTTGAGTTGCGGCCGTCTGCCGTGCGGGCGGCGCGCTCCTCTGCGGCCGCGCGGCGGCACTGCCGCGCCCGCGTTGAGTTTTTTGCGCAAAGAGGCTCGCCGGAATGATCGAGAGGAGTGCGAGCGCGAGGATGGCTCTGGTGGTTAACTTCAAAATTCTATTCGTCCCTTTTTTCTGAATTATGTCCGGCCGACGTGTGCTCCACGAGTTCGAGCAGGACACCGCCCGCCGACGCCGGATGCACGAAGGCCACGAGGCAACCGCCCGCTCCCACGCGCGGCGATTCATCAATCAAACGCGCGCCCTGCTCCTTCAAACGATTGAGCGCGGCGCGTATGTCGTCAACGCGCACGGCGATGTGGTGAATTCCCGCCCCGCGCTTCTGCAAAAACTTTGCCACCGGCGACGACTCGCTCGTCGGCTCCAACAACTCTATGCGCGGCTCGCCCAACGGCAACATCGCCACCCGCACGCCCTGCTCCGCGACCTCTTCCGTCTCCAACACGCTCAGCCCCAAAGCGTCGCGCCAGAACGCCAGCGCGTCGTCAATCTTATAAGTCGCGATTCCGATGTGCTCGATCTTCATAAAGATAGTAAGCAGTGAGCAGTCAACTAAGCAGGGCGAGTGATTTTAAACTGCTCACTGCTTACTGCTCACTGCTCACTGCTCACTTTCATCAACTCTTCCACGGCCGAATAGGGATCGCGCCGTTTGTCGGCCACCTCGGCGGCGAGTGCGTCGAGTTGCGCGCCCGCGCCGTCGCGGCTCATGGCTCGCGTCACGAGTTCCTCTCGGAGCAGTTCGAGTATGCGCCAGCGCGCGATTGCAGCGCGGCGCGCATGGCTCGCCTCGGCCTTCTGCTGGTATTCGCGGTAGCTCGCAATCGCGGCCGCCAGTTCCTCGATCCCCTTGTTCTCTATCGCCACGGTCTTCACGATGGGCGGCTGCCAGAGGTCTGGGCGCATCGTGAGCGAGAGCATCGCTTCGAGTTCCTTCTCCGTGCGGTGGACGCCTTCGCGGTCGGCCTTGTTGATGACGAACACGTCGCTGATCTCCATGATGCCCGCCTTGAGCGCCTGCACGTCGTCGCCCATACCGGGCACGAGCACGACGACCGACACGTCGGCCGTCTTCACGATCTCAACCTCGTCCTGCCCGACGCCGACCGTCTCCACGATAATCTTCTGGAAGCCCGCCGCATCGAGAATCGCCACGGCGTCGATTGTCGCGCGCGACAGGCCGCCGAGGTTGCCGCGCGTCGCCATCGAACGGATGAAGACGTTGGGGTCGAGTCCGAGCGTCTGCATCCTGATGCGGTCGCCGAGGATCGCGCCGCCCGAAAAAGGGCTTGACGGGTCAATGCACACGATGCCGACGCGCTCGCCCCGCTCGCGATACAAACCTGCCAGACGGTCAACCAGCGAAGACTTCCCCGCGCCCGGCGCACCCGTCACGCCCACGACAAGGCCGCGCCCCGTGTGCGGAAACACCGCCTTCATCAACGCGGCGGCGTTGCCCACGTTGTCTTCCACCTTCGAGATAGCGCGCGCCACCGCCCTCGCCTCTCCCGCGAGGATACGCTCAAGTTCAGTGGTGGGCGTTGCCTGACTCATCAATCAGAGATTAGAGGTTAGAGGTCAGAGGTCAGTAAAAATCAGTTTGCTTTCTCTGACCTCTGACCTCCAGCCTCTGACCTCTATGCATTAAGCAGTTGCCGCGCGATGACCATGCGTTGGATTTCCGACGTGCCTTCGCCGATGGTGCAGAGTTTCGAGTCGCGCCAGTATTTTTCCGGCGGGTAGTCTTTCGTGTAGCCGTAACCGCCGTGAATCTGGATCGCCTCTTCGCAAACCTTGACGCTGATCTCCGAGGCGTAGAGCTTCGCCATCGCGGATTCCTTCGTCACCTTCTTGCCGTTATCTTTCAAATAGGCGGCGCGATACATCAGGAGGCGCGCGGCATCAATCTGCGTCGCCATGTCGGACAGTTTGAACTGGATGGCCTGAAACTCCGAGATCGGCTTGCCGAACTGCTGGCGTTCTTTTGAATACTTCAACGCCGACTCGTATGCGCCCTGCGCGATGCCGACCGCGAGCGCGGCAATCGAGATGCGCCCGCCGTCCAGAATTTGCATCGCCTGAATGAAGCCGAGACCTTCGGGGCCGAGCCGGTTGCTGTCCGGGATGAAACAGTCTTCAAAAATCACGCTCGCCGTTTCCGACGCGCGCAGCCCCAGCTTGTCTTCCTTCTTGCCGGGCATGAAGCCGGGCGTGCCACGCTCGAAGATGAACGCGGTGATGCCTTTCGAGCGCATCGCGCGGTCGGTCGAGGCGACGGCCACGCACACGTCGCCGTGGACGGCGTGCGTGATGAAGTTCTTCGAGCCGTTGACGAGCCAGCCGCCATTCTTTTTGACGGCGGTCGTGCGTGTGCCCGATGCGTCCGAACCCGCGCCCGCTTCCGTCAGTCCCCACGCGCCGAGTTTCTCTCCGCGTGCGAGCGGCACGAGGTACTTCTGCTTTTGCTCCTCAGTGCCGAACATGTAGATGTGATTCGAGCAGAGCGAATTGTGCGCGGCAACCGAGATGCCGACCGAGCCGTCAACGCGCGAAAGCTCCTCGATGATCGTGGCGTATTCGACGTAGCCCATCCCCGCGCCGCCGTACTTTTCGGGGAAGATGACCCCCATCAAACCGAGTTCGGCCAGCTTGGGCAACAACTCGACCGGGAAATGTTGCGCCTCGTCCCATTCCCTGACGTGCGGCGCGATCTCGCCCTCTGCGAATTCGCGCACGCTCATCCGCACCTGTTTCTGTTCGTCGTTTAGCTCAAAATCCATGCTGGTCTAAAAAGCCCCCGGTGATTACACGCAAAAAAAGACGGACAGTGACAGACCTTACAAGCAACTATCCGTCCAGCGCCGACGTTCGTCTGACCGAACATTGTACCTTAACTTCGCCGCCGACCCGTACCCGCGCCGCGACTTTTGGCAGCCCCTTTCGCGCCCGTTTTCGCAGATGTTTTCGCGCCCCCTTTCGACGCCGTTTCGGTCGCCCCTTTGGCGGCTCGCTTCTTCGCCGCACGCGGTTTCAGACGCGCCACTTCCGCCGGGTGGAGCAGACGCCACGCGCCGACCGGCAGGCGTTCATCCTGCAAATCGCCGATGCGCACGCGCCGCAGTTTCAACACCGAATGGCCGATGGTGTCGAACATGCGCCTGATCTGTTGATTGCGCCCCTCGTGCAATATCACTTCAAACCACGCATTCGTCCCGGTCTCGCCCGTCGCCGTCACCTGCGCGGGCGCGGTGTGTGTGCCGTCGTCGAGGCGTATGCCGCGCCTGAGACGTTCGATGGCCTCTTCCGGCGGCACGCCCTTCACCTTCACCTCGTAAACCTTCGCCACGCCGTTGCGCGCCGCCGTCACGTAGTTCGTCAAATCCCCGTCGTTCGTCAGGATCAACAGCCCCTCGGTGTTGAAATCGAGACGGCCGACCGGGTGCAGACGCCCGAGCGAGGCGGGCACGAGTTCGGTCACGAGCGGCCGTTCTTCCGGGTCGGACAAACTCGCCAGATAACCGCGCGGCTTGTTGAGCAGCACGTAAACTTTCTCGCGCGCTTCGAGCAGCGGGTTGATCAACTTACCGCGCACCTTGATGTGGTCGCGCGCAGGGTCGGCCTTCGTGCCCGCCTCGGTCACGAGTTTACCGTTAACCGTCACCTCGCCCGCCGCGATCATCTCTTCCGCGTGCCGCCGCGAAGCCAACCCCGCCGCCGCGATCAATTTTTGCAAACGTTCTTCCATAAATTTAGAGGTCAGAGGTTAGAGGTCAGAGGTTAGTAAGAATCAGTTTTGTTTTCACTGACCTCTAGCCTCTAACCTCTGACCTCTGCTTTTACGCTCCGCCCGTCGCCAAATCCTCGAAGTCTTCGACGTTCGGGAGTTCGGACAAATCGCGTAGGCCGAATTGGAGTAGAAACTCTTTGGACGTGCCGTACAACATCGGGCGGCCGACCGTCTCCTTGCGGCCTTTGGAGATGATGAGGCGTTTGTCGAGCAAAGTCTTGATGGCCGAAGAGGATTGCACGCCGCGTATCTCCAGGATTTCCGGGACGGTGATCGGCTGCTTGTAGGCGATGACGGCGAGCGTCTCCAAAGCGGCGAGCGAGAGTTTCGCGGAGGGGCGCGACTTGAGGAAGGCGCGGACGTGTTCGTGATTTTCGGGGCGCGTGGCGAACTGCCAGCCGCCCGCCACCTCGCGCAGCATCAGGCCGCCGTTTCGCTCGTTAAATTCCTTCGCCAACTCTTCGACCGCCACTTCCACCCAGCCGCGATCCTCTTTGAGCACTTCCGCGAGCGTCTTCGCGGGCAGCGGCTCCTCCGAGACGAAGATCAGCGATTCGATGATCGAGATCAACTCCGTCATGCTGCGCGAACCGCCGGGCGCGATGTCGTCCGCGCCGTCAGACGCCGCGCCGCTGTCGCCCCGCTCCGCCATTTCGCGGCGCATCACGGCCAGCTTTTCCGCCGCATCTTCGGCGTCCGCGTCGTAAATTACTACCTCATCCTCTTCGTCGTCCGTCTCCGCATCGTCGTCGTCCAACTCGTCCGAGTCGTCTTGCGATGCGAGACTCTGCGCGTCGTCGGCGTCTTCCATTTCAGAGACGGCCGCGTCTGCATCGGCGGCGCTTTGAGTCGCGGCGGCGGGTTCGTTTTCGATCTGTTCTTCTTCTCTACTCATTGCATACCATCTTCATTAGCTGTTCACGCGGGCGATGATGTCGCCGAAAGTTTTCTCCTGCACGAGCACGATCTCTGAGGTGCGTACGATCTCCAGCACCGAGAGAAAGGCGAGGACGAGTTCGCGGCGCGTCTCGGCGCGCTCGAAGAAGAGGCGCAGGTTGAGTTCGCCCGCCGAGAGGATCATGTTGCGCAGGCGTTCGAGCATTTCGGTCATGCTGATCTCGTCGCGCTCGATCTCCATCATGACTTCCTGCTTCTTGCGCGCGAGGATTTCCTGAAACACCTTGAGCAGATCGAAGACGCCCGCAGATACTTCCGGATTTGCCTTGTCGGTCTCAATCGGCGCGCGGACGTAAACCGCCTGCTCGACCGTGGAGCGCGACCAGAGCATCTGCGCGGCGGCCTTGAACTTTTGATGTTCGAGCAGTTGCTTGATGAGTTCGTTGCGCGGGTCTTCGCCTTCGGCCTCCGCCCCGTCGGCCACCGGGTCGGGCGGCAAGAGCATCTTCGACTTGATCTCTATGAGTTGCGCCGCCATCACGAGAAATTCGCTCGCGACGGCGATGTCCATGTCCTGCATCAAACGCAGGTAGCGCAAATATTCATCCGTGATGCGCGCGATGGGAATGTCGTAGATGTCCACCTGCTCCTGCCGGATCAGGTAGAGCAACAGGTCGAGCGGCCCTGCAAACTCGCCGAGGTATAACTTCAACTCCTCGCCGCCCTCGCCGCCTTCCGACACGATCTCAGGCCGCGCTCCCGCGACGTTCAGCGACGGCGTCGTCTCGGCCGCGACCGCCGCCGCCGCCATCGCATTGCTCGCAGCCGCACCCGTCGCAACTTCCGCAGCGACGGCGTCAGCCTCCGCCTGAGACGCGGAGGCGGGCGCGTCGTCCGGGGCAGAGTCCGGCGCATCGGCCAGGACTACATCGGACGCGCTGCCGTTTGATTCGGCCGCTTGATCTTTCAACTCGTTCTCTGTCATCTCACACACCTCGCGCCCGCGCGCCGACGAGACCGAGCCGCGCTTTCACGTCGTCGAGTGTGGCACGCGCTATATCCTGTGCCCGCTCGCGGCCTTCGTCGAGGAGCCGGTCGAGTTCCGCGTCGCCGTAGCCGTGTATGCGCTCTTGCAGCGGGCGCAGGAATTCAATCGTCACGTCGGCCAGTTCCGATTTCAACGCCGCATAGCCCTTGCCCGCGAAGTTCGCTTCCACGTCGGCGGGCTGTTTGCCGGTCAGGATTTGATAGATCGTCAGGAGGTTGGTGATCGCGGGGCGCGTCTCGTCGAAACGAATCTCCGTGCCCGAATCGGTGACGGCGCGTTTGAACTTGCGGCGCACGGTGTCCGCATCGTCGAGCAGCGTGATGCTGCCGGCGGCGTTTTCGTCGGACTTCGACATCTTCTTCGACGCATCGCTCAGCGACATGATCTTCGCGCCGACCTTCGGGATGAAGGGTTCGGGTATGCGAAACGTCTCGCCGTAGTCGCGGTTGAAGCGCAGGGCGAGATCGCGCGTCAGTTCGAGGTGCTGCTTCTGGTCGTGGCCGACGGGCACGAGGTCTGTCTGGTAAAGCAGGATATCGGAGGCCATCAGGACGGGATAGTTCAAGAGTCCCGCGCCGACCGATTCGCGCGCCTTGCCCGCCTTGTCTTTGAACTGCGTCATGCGTTCGAGTTCGCTGATGCGCGTGACGCAGTTGAGTATCCACGCTAGCTCCGTATGCTCCGGCACGTCCGATTGGATGAAGATGACGGAGACTTTCGGATCGATCCCTGTGGCGAGATAGATGCGCGCGAGGTCGCGCGTTTTCTGCGCGAGCAACAGAGGGTCTTGCGGCAGCGTGATGGCGTGGAAGTTGACGATGCAGAAGAGGCTCTCGTACTCGTGCTGGAGTTCGACCCAGTTGCGCAGCGCGCCGAGGTAGTTGCCGAGGTGAATGTTGCCGGTCGGCTGTGCGCCGCTGAAGATTCGTTTCATGCTGACTTAGGCGACTCCGACGAAAAGAATATTCCACGCGAGCGGCATGACGACGCTGAACACCGCGCGGAACACGCCCGTCACGAGCGCGATGAGCAGGATGATGAAACCATACTGCTCGATGGATTCGATGGCCGAGCCGAAACTTTCGGGCAGGATGCTGGAGAGAATCTTGCTCCCGTCGAGCGGCGGAATGGGGAACAGGTTGAAGACTGCCAGCCCGATGTTCAACTCGAAGAAGACTCTCAAGAGAGCAAACACGGCTTCCATCGTCGGAGCGTTGGGGGCGACGGGAAGCTGTCCGGCATGATAGAGCACGCGGATGATCACGCCGGCCACGATGGCGATGGCAAGGTTTCCCAACACGCCCGCAATCGAAACCCAGAAGTTCGCCTTGCGCTTCTCGCGCCAGCGCAGAGGATTGACCGGAGTGGGTCGCGCCCAGCCGAGCAGCGGGGCGTGTGTAAAGAACGCGATGGCCGGAAACAGCAGCGTGCCGATGGGATCAACGTGCGTGACCGGACTCAGTGAGACGCGCCCCTGACTATGAGCCAGATCATCGCCAAAGCGATTCGACATCCAGGCATGCATCGCCTCGTGCAGCGATAGCGAAAAGATGAGCGCCACCATGTAGAGAATAAATTGTCCGATGACGGCGTTATCCATAACTTAAACTCACCAGCATTTGCGTGACGGTTAGGCCACGAACCGTCACACTAACATGCGCCCGCAGGGGTGTCAAAATGAGGAAAGTAAGCACTGAGCAGTAAGCAGTAAGCAGTTAAAATCGTTTTCTTACTGCTCACTGCTTACTGCTCACTGCTCACTTCAGCAGCGTCCCTTGGATGCCGAGGGGCAGGCTGTAGGCCGCCTCGTTAGTCGCGACTACCATGTCGCCCTGTGCGCTGAAGGCGAGGCCGATGACGTTCATCCCGGCGACGACGAGGCGCACATCCATCGCGTCGGGCGAGATGCGTATGATGCCGCGCCGGGCGCGATAAGAGGCGGCGACGTAGAGAAAACCTTCCGAGTCGAAGGCCATCCCGCCGGGTCGCCCTAAACCGCGAAAGAAGACTTCGGCCTTGCCGTTCGCGTCGATGCGCGTAATGGCGTCGTAGCTCGACACGGTTGGCCCCGTTACGTAGAGCGCATCGTCCGCCCCGAAGGCGAGATGATAGGCCGCCACGGATGGTTCGAGTTGCGCCCACGGCTGCACCTCGCCGATGGAGTTGACGCGGTGGATCGTGCCCGTGCGGTCGCCGACGTACATGCGCCCCGCGCGGTCGAAGGCGAGGCCGGTCGCCACGCCGAGGTTGCGCGCGAAGGGCGCGGCCTCGTTGAAATGCGTGAGGCGGTAGACGATCTCGTCGTGGCGGCTCGTGACGAACAATTGCCCCGAAGGGTCGAAGGCGAGGCCGGTCGGGTTCGTGATGTCGCCCGTCACGTCTTGGATCACGCCGCTGGCGTCGATGTTGAAAAGCGATACCGGCTCTTTCTGCCCGCGCGCGCCGGAGCGTGTCACGTAGAGCGAGCCGTCGTCGGGGTCGAAGGCAGGGTTGGCGACCATGTGCAGATCGTCCGCGAGTTTTTTCCCGACGCTCAAGCGCGCCGCCGCGCTCAGTTGCTCGTCGCCGCCCTGTAATCTCACCTCAACTTCGCCGCCCCAGGTTGACTCCGGCGCAATCGCCAGCACGCGGCGCGGCGTTACGCCGACCAGCCAACTGCGCTCGCCGTCGAACAGCGCACGGCACGCGCGCAGGTTACTCGTGTCGTAATCCTCACACTCGATCACCACTTCGCCGCCCGGAATCGCAGCCGCCGGGTCAATCCGCTTAATCACACTTCGCTCACCCATCTTGTTTCTCCATACAGAGCCGCCCGTCGTCCTTTGGTCAGTTGTTCGCCCGGTGCCGGACGAGTTAGATACTAAAGATTAGAGTGAACAACGGACAAAGAACAACCGGCCACAAACTTTTGATTTCATCATACGTCGCGCCTGCAAAGCGTGTCCATGCAGCCTCAACCATAACGCTCTGCTCACTGCGTCGCGGCACAGAGAAAAAGGCGAGCCACTTTAGATGCGGCTCGCCTTCCCGTTACTTCCTGCTGCGCGAAGTAGATTGACGCGCGGATTTTTACCAGCGTTCACAATAGCAGTGAGACCAGTTGAATCTGCCGCCTTCGGCCTGACACGCATACACGTCTTCCTCGAAACAGGGAGACTTGTTATAGGCTTTCACAGCGCCTTTGCCGTTGCCGTTACCCTTCGGCGACTTGTAACTGCCACTCTGTTGACCGAACACCGAGAAAATCAAGAGTGTGCTGATGGCGGCGATTTTGAAATACATGCTCATGGGCTTCTCCTTTTATGGCTGAGGTTGTGGGCGAGAGCAGTTGATGAGGCTGCTACAGGGAACCGATGTGCGAGCGCGCATATTATCACGCGCTCTGGAACACTGACAACGTTTATCTCACCGCCCGCGCGCCGCGCTCGCGCTGCAACCTGCCCGCTGAAGTTAACGCCCTGATTCCTGCCCGGAGCCGCCGCAGATATGTTCGCTGCTTGCAAGCGCGGCGGCTATGTTATAATCCGCGCCTGACAACTTTTTGACTTGGTAAGTCACCGAAAGAGCGCGCGCGATTTTTATGTTCGCACTGGCGAAGGGTCAGGGCGCGCGGCTAAAAATGACCAGGCGAAGTGTTTCGCAAGGCAACAACACAAGGCTTCTCACGGCGTCCGACTCATACCGCTCGCATCCCTCTCACTGTAACTTCAAGCCGCACACGTCGCGCCCGCACGTGCGTGCCGCCGCTTGTCGTGCAGGGGAACACGCGCGCCCGCAGATATTAGGCAAGGAGGGCAGTCAACATCAGTAACGTACACGGCAACACGCAGGGGCTGAAACCCAACCAACTCCGTCGCATCGAAAAACTCTACTCGCGCCGCATCCCGCCGCAGCAGATCGTGACGCCGGAATTCGCCCGCCAACTATCCGAACTCTCGCACGAGACCGGCCGGCAGATCGGCGCGCTCATCGACCGCAAGGGCTACATCGAGTCGGTCATTGTCGGCGACGCCAAGCGCATCGAGTTACCCGACCTGCGCCGCACGCGCGTCGCCGCCGACCGCTTTCGCGGCCTGCGCTGCGTCCACACGCACCTGCGCGGCGAAGAGTTGACGCAGGACGACTTGACCGACCTCGCGCTGCTCCGGCTCGACCTGATGGCCGTCGTCAACGTAGAGGAGCGCACGGGGCTGCCCGGCCTCGTCCGCGCCGCGCACCTCCTGCCCACCACGGCCGAGCATCTGGAAGACGGCGACGACGCAGACCCTTACGTCTTACTCGACCCGCAGATTCCGTCGCAACTCGACGTGGACTTTCTCGATCTCATCAACTCGCTCGAAGATGAAATGGCGCGCAACCGCCGCACCACGCGCCGCGCCGAAGGCCGCGACCGCGCGATCCTCGTCGGCGTCGCCACGGGTTCGGGTTCGGACGCCGAAGAGTCTATGGCCGAACTGCGCGAACTCGCCGCCTCCGCCAATCTGATGGTGCTCGACCACATCATCCAGCGGCGCACGAGCATCGATCCGCGCACCGTGCTCGGCCGCGGTAAAATCGACGAACTGCTCGTGCGCGCCCTGCGCCTCGGCGCGGACTTGATCGTCTTCGACCGCGAACTCTCGCCCGCGCAAGTCCGCTCGCTCTCCGAAGCCACCGACCTCAAAGTGATAGACCGCGCCCAACTCATCCTAGACATCTTTGCCCAGCGCGCCGAATCGCGCGAAGGCAAAATCCAGGTGGAACTCGCGCAGTTGAAATACCTCCTGCCGCGGCTCATCACCGGGCAGGATTCCGCGTTCTCGCGGCTCGCGGGCGGCATCGGCGGGCGCGGCCCCGGCGAAACGAAACTGGAGACCGACCGCCGCCGCGTGCGCGACCGCATCAATCGTCTGGACAAAGAGATTGAAGCGCTGCGCGGGCGACGCCAGCAGCGGCGCAAAGAGCGCACGCGCCGCGAGTTGCCGATCATCTCAATCGTCGGTTACACCAACGCCGGGAAATCCACCCTGCTCAACACGCTCACGGCCTCAAGCGTCCACGCCGAGCAGCGCATGTTCGCCACGCTCGACCCGACCTCGCGCCGTCTCCGCCTGCCCTACGAGCAGGAAGTGATTCTCAACGACACCGTCGGTTTCATACGCGACCTGCCGCCCGATCTGATCGCCGCCTTCCGCGCCACGCTCGAAGAGATCGCGGACAGCGATCTTCTCATCCACCTCGTTGACGCATCGAACCCGCGATGGGAACAGCACGTGGAATCGGTGGACAAAATTCTGGCCGGCCTCGACTTCGGCAACATCCCGCGTCTCGTCGTCTTCAACAAAGCCGACCTCGTAGACGCCGACACGCTCGACTCGATCCTGCGCCAGACCTGCGCCACCGGCGCGCGCCAGTGCATCGCCGTCTCGGCCACCGACGCGCGCAGCTTGCGCCCGATGCTTGAGATGGCCGGGGCGATCCTCGCGCGCGATCTGACAAGCGAGCATCACACGCCCGATTCGCACGCGCGAAAGCACGCCCCGCAAGGGACGGAGCGCGCCGCGCATCATTCAAAATAAAGTTTCAAGAAGATGAGTAGCCGTCGCCGCCCCAAGTTCACCAACCGCTTCACCGAAGCCCGCCGCGCCGCCCTGCAAAGGCTCGTGCGCGTGCGCGACTGGTTTCGGCCGACGACGCTCTTCGTCATCTGCTTCACCATCCTCTCGCTCGTCACCGCGCTCCTGCTCGCGCAAATCCACACGCAGTTGCGCGCGCAGGTTTACAGCGAGGGCGATGTGGTGCGCGCCGGCGTCGTCTCCCCGGCCGACATCACTGCCATTGACGAACGCGCGACGCAAGCCTCGCGCACAGTTTTGCCGAACGCGCCGCCGACGCTCGTCACGCTCAAGCGCAATCAGGTCGTCGCGCGCGCAGGCGACACGGTGACGCCGAAGATGCTCGCGCAATTCGACGCCATCAGCAAATACGGCGACACGGGGCGACGCCCGCAACACTTCATAGGCATCTTCCTGCTCGTAGCCGCGCTCTATTTGGGCGCGTGGAAGTTTGTCGAACACCGCAGCCTCACTTCGACGCTTCCGCTCTCGAAGGGTCGCGCCTTCACGCTCGTCGCCTCGGCCATTCTGATTCAAACGATTTTGCTGCGGGTGGGTTCGATTCTGGCGGAGACCATCGCCGCGCAATCAGTGGTCGCACCGTGGAACGACGCCTCGCTCTGGAGTCTCGCGATTCCCTTCGCCGTCGCGACGCTCCTCGTCGCGCTGTTAATTGACGGCCAACTCGCGCTAACCGCCGGTATCATCACCGCGCTCTTCGCCGGCCTCGTCTCGCCGAACGGCATGTTGATCGCCTGCTACGCGATGGTCTCTTCGTCGGCGGCCATCTACGGCATCGGCCGTTACAGCGAACGCCAGTCGGTCACGCTCGCCGGTCTCTTCGTCGCCGCCGTCAATTCCGCCGCCGCGCTCGCCGTCATTCTCGCGGCGCAGGAGCCTCTGACGCTCGGCACGATCCTGATGGCCGTCGGCTGCGGACTGCTCGGCGGCCTGTTCACGACGATCTTCACGGCGGGCGCGCTCCCCGTCAGCGAATCCGTCTTCGGCATCCTGACCGACGTGAAGTTGCTCGAACTCTCGAACGCAGACCTGCCCGTGCTCGGCCAACTCGCCCTGCGCGCACCGGGCACTAACCAACACTCGCACGCCGTCGGCCAACTGACGGAAGAGGCCTGCCGCTCCATCGGCGCAAACGCTCTGCTCGCGCGTATCGGCGCGCTCTACCACGACATCGGCAAACTCGCTGCGCCCGACATGTTTGTCGAGAACCAGGCGGGCGTGAACCCGCACGACCGTCTGCGCCCTTCGAGCAGCGCGAAGATCATCACGAGCCACGTCACCTACGGGCTGAAACTCGCCAAAGAGATCGGGCTGCCCGCCAAGATCGCCGCCTTCATCCCGCAACACCACGGCACGCGCACGCTTCACTACTTTCTGCGCAAGGCGCAGGCGCAGGCCATCCACGGCGATCAGGTGAACGAAGCCGAGTTTCGCTACCCCGGCCCCCGGCCGCAGTTTAAGGAGTCGGCCATCATGATGCTCGCCGACTCGTGCGAAGCAGCAGCGCGTTCGCTCGCGCGCCCCGACCCCGAAAACATACGCAGCATCGTCAGCAAAATCTTCGATGCCATCGTCAGTGACGGCCAACTCGACGAATGCGACCTCTCACTGCGCGAACTGACGACGATCAAGGAATCAATGATCGCCTCGCTCGTCGCCATCTATCACGCACGCATCGACTACCCCGGCTTCAACCCGCCCGCCGTCACCGGCGCGCTCACCCAACTCCCGCAGGCCGACCTCGACACAGAAGAACGCGGCATCGGCTACAAGACTTCCGAAGTCCCGATCAGCAAGGGCGGCGAAGTCGAAGACGAAGCCGTCACAAGAAAGTGACAAGTGACAGGTGACGGGTGACAGGTTAAAATAAAGAACTTGTCTTCAACTTGTCACCTGTCACCTGTCACTTGTCACTGTTTCAAAATTTTCCGAGAAGTTTCTTATAAGTCGTCGGGAGGTCTTCGGGGAGGACGCGCGTTTCGCCGACGGTGCTCATGAAATTCGCGTCGCCCGTCCAGCGCGGCATGAGGTGTAGGTGGACGTGCGCGGCGACGCCCGCGCCCGCCGCGCGGCCGAGGTTCATGCCGAGGTTGTAGCCGTCGGGACGATAGGCTTCGCCGAGGACAATCTGCGCGCGCTTCGCCAAATCCATCAACTCGTCAGTCGCGGCTTTTGCCACCGAGGCTAATTCGGACGTGTGCTCGTAGGGGATGATCAGAAGGTGGCCGGAGGTGTAGGGATAGAGGTTGAGGACTATGAAATTGTGCCGGGCGCGGTGGAGGATGTAGTTGCGTTCGTCTTGGGTGGGGTCTTGTTGCGGGAGCGTGCAGAAGATGCAGGAGGCTGAAGAATGGTCTGCGCCGCTTTTCTCACCACTTTCGCCAGTGATGTACTGATAGCGCCAGGGCGTCCACAACCTGTCCACGTTAGCAGTTCCCTTCGCGCCGCCCTTTGTTTAATGGATGGGAGGCATCTGGCTGCCGCCGCCCGTCGTGCCGCCGCCGCCGTTCCCGTCGTCTTGTCCGTTGGCGTTCGGGGTGGTGGTCGTCGCGCCGCCCGGCTCCGTCGCACCCGTGGGCGTGCCGGTGGATGAAGCAGCGCCGCTGCCGGCGGGTTCTTCGTTGATCAACTCTTTCATCTCTTTGCCGGGTTTGAAATAGGGCACGCGCTTGGCAGGGATGTCAACGGGGTCGCCGGTCTTCGGATTTCGGCCACGCCGCGCGCCGCGTTCGCGCACACGGAAACTGCCGAAGCCGCGCAACTCGATCTTCTCGCCCTGATTGAGCGTCTCGATGATGCTCTCAAAGACGATCTCGACCAGACGCTCCGCATCCTTCTTGGTCAATTCGGCCGCGCGCGCGACATCTTCGACCAATTCCGCTTTCGTCATACATTTACCTTTCACGATTCACCACTCACAGGGGCGGTCGCGGGACATTCACCGGGCACTGCGCGACACGGCCGGAATCTCTGGAACTGCACTGTACAGTAGCAGAAATTATTAGTTCCCCGCAAGACGGAAATAGCTCTCAGGCAATAGCTTACAGGAGCGACGGAGGCATGTGCGAAAGCCGAAAGACGGTGTCTAAGCGTTGCTACGATGAACGCGGGACGCCCAACGAGGAGTGGCCTTGACGTTGCTCCGTCCCGCTTTCGACATCAACATTCGCTCACAACGTTTTGCGCGCAACATTCAAGCTCTACGCTCTGGCGCGCCCAAAAAGCTCAAGCCCCGCGCCTCCGACTCATCTTAGAGAATGAGCGGGGGCGCGGGGCTTGAAGCTTGAACAGTTTGCCGTTTAGCTGCGGTTTTCTTCGTCGGTCGTGCCGGAAGCGTCGGTGCCGTCGCCGGTTGAAGCATCGGCGTCGCCGCCGGTCGGGGGCGTGGCCTCACCGGCATCGGAGGCAGGCGCATCGGTCGTGACGTCGCTACCGGCGTCGGCCGCGGAAGCCACGGGAGCGTCGGTTGCCTCGGCGGCCGTATCGGCATTTGATGCGCCGCCCGCTTCAGGGGCGCTCGCCGTTTCGCGGCTCTCACCACTCGTACCGGAAGCGCCGCCCTCGCGGCTGGAAGTCGAACCGCCGGTGGAAGCGGCAAAGAAGTTTCCGAGTTCAGCGAGCGAGGCCATGCCGCCCTTCGCTTCCGTCGAATAGTTCTTCGTGTCCACGACGGGTTCGTCGCTCGAAGCGGCGCGCGCCGAAAGACCGATCTTCTTGTTGTCGTTCTCAATACGCAGCACGCGGAACTCCATCTCCTGTCCGATCTGCGCCACGTCTTCCGGCTTGTCCACGCGCTCCTCCGATAGTTCGGAGATGTGGCACAACCCTTCGAGACCTTCGTCCAACTCGACGAACGCACCGAAGTTGGCGAAGCGCGTGATGCGCCCGCGCACGATGTCGCCCGGCTTGTGTTCGTTGACGAAACGATCCCACGAACTCGGCTCGGTGTCTTTGATCGAGAGCGAGAGGCGACGGTTCTCCGTATCGATGTTGGTGATGACGGCTTCGATCTCCTGCCCCTTCTTCAAGACTTCGCCGGGATGCTTGATGCGCTTGTTCCACGAAATATCCGAGACGTGGACGAGACCATCGACGCCGTCTTCGACTTCGATGAACGCGCCGAAGTCCGTCAGGTTACGGACGCGCCCGGAGACACGCGCGCCGATCTGGTAACGCTCGCGCAAGGTCTGCCAGGGGTTGGCCTGCATCTGCTTCATGCCGAGACTGATGCGGCGCGCTTTCGGATCAACGCCGAGCACTTCGGCCTCGACCGTGTCGCCGACGTTGACGAGTTTCGACGGGTGCTTCATGCGCTTCGACCAGCTCATCTCGGAGACATGGACGAGACCTTCGACGCCCGGTTCGAGTTCGATAAAGGCGCCGTAGTCCGTCACGCTCGCCACGCTGCCCTGAACCTTGCTGCCGATGACGAAACGCTCCTCGACCGATTCCCAGGGGTCGGGCTGAAGCTGTTTGTAGCCAAGCGAGACTCGCTCGCGCTCGCGGTCGAACTTCAAGACCTTGACCTGCACGGTCTCGCCGACCTTGAAGAGTTCCGCCGGATTCTGCAAACGTCCCCAGGACATGTCTGTGACGTGGAGCAGGCCGTCGATGCCGCCGAGATCGACGAACGCGCCGTAGTCAGTCAGGTTCTTGATCTGGCCGTCAACGATGATGCTCTCTTCAAGATTGTCGAGCGTCTCGCCCTTGCGGCCTTCGTTCTGCTCGTCGAGGATGGCTTTGCGCGACAGCACGACGTTGGAACGCTTGCGGTTGAGCTTGATGACCTTGGCCTCGATCTCCTGACCGCGAAAACTTTCGAGATTTCTGACGGGACGCGAGTCAACCTGCGAACCGGGCAGGAACGCATCCACGCCGTCAACGTCCACGCGCAGGCCGCCCTTGACGCGCTCGATGATGCGGCCTTTGATGGGCGTGCCGTCGCGATGGGCTTTCTCCAATTCGTCCCACGCGCGCATTCGCACGGCGTCGGCGCGCGACAGGATGGGTTGCCCCTCCTGCGACTCCATGCTCTTGATGAGCACTTCCACTTCATCGCCGCGCTTGACGGTCAACTCGCCGTTCTCGGTGAACTCCTGTTGATCGACGAGTCCTTCGGACTTGAAGCCGAAATCAATCAGCACGCCGCGATCATTGATGCCGACCACGGTTCCGCGCACGACCGAGCCTTCCTGAAAGGCCGCCTGCTCCTGCTCGTACTGATCGAGCATCGCGCCGAAATCGAAATCGCCGCCCGAACGCTGATCGTCATCGTCGTCATCGTCGCCCGAAGCGCCGCCGAAATTGGCGGCCGGGGCGGATGAAGAAGC
>DASVPS010000333.1:0-13916 GCA_036389555.1 Pyrinomonadaceae bacterium | reverse complement strand
ATTCCGACAGATTCGTGTACAGACTGTAAAAACCCGCTGCGATTAATTCAGGTTTCGCAGCGGGTTTTTATCAGGTGATGCGCCCGTGCCTACTTGTTCCAGGCGACGGCAACGTATTCGTTCGCGCCGTTAAACCTGAAGTTCTTGATCTTGATGCTGTAGTTACCGGCAAACGGAGCGGTGAAGTCTACGGTTTCATAGCTGTTGTCCCATCTGGACGACCACGCGGAGATGCCGGGGCCGACGACGTTAAGGTCTAGATCGGCGTTGAGCGGATCGGTCGTGTAGTCGCTCGACGGATTGGAATCCCACACGAGCGCGACCTTGACGCGGTGATAAGCCTCCACCCATCCCATGTCAATCGTGATGTAGCCGTTGGCATCGAAGGATGAAGGAGTCACGTAGCGCCACGTGTAGGCGTTGTTGGCGATAATGTTGGCTGAGGAGAGAGCGTTGACGCCGCCCGCGCCGTCGCGGTCGCTCAAGGCCGCGCTGCCTTCGACGTTGTTGATAGCGCCCGCGAGGACGACGGCCTTAACCGTCTCCGGATAGTACTTGAGGGAGGGCACGGCATCCATCAGCAGCGCCGCGACGCCCGCCACCATCGGCGCGGAATAACTCGTACCGGAACCGACATCACCGGTCGGGCAGGAACCGGGATCGGCCATCAGGAGGCTGGAGATGTTGGTTCCGGGGGCGGCCACTTCCGGCTTCTCGCGGTCGCCGTAGGTCGAGGTCGGGTTGCGGTAGCTCGAAGATGAATTCATCGTGTTGTCGGACGACGAAGTGGTCCCTTTGTCGTCGTAGTTGCCGACGGCGATGACGTTGTAGCCGCCCGCGACGCCGCCGACGAACTCGCCACCGGCGCAGTTGCCGTTGTTGCCCGCCGCCGCCGTCACCGTATCCCAGACGTAACGCACGATGTAGTCGGCGTGGCGCGCGTGGACGTTCATGCTCCCGTCGGCGCCGCCGCAATTAGGCCCCCAACTGTTGTTGAGGATGTCCGCGTTGTTGGCGGCGGCATCGAGCGCGGCCGACATGTTGGCGTCCGTGTAATTGGTTCCGTTGGCGCTGTAGATGCCTGCGCCATAGGCGATGCCGCGATGCGTGCTGTTGTTGCTGGCGGCCATGCCCGCGGTGGCGGTGGCATGCTGATCCACGTTGGCATCATTGGCGACGCGCGTGCCGAGATTATTGACGAGGCAGTTGTTATCGAAATCGACGCGACTGTCTTCGACGATGGCGATGTTCGTGTCAACTCCTGTGAAGCCTGCGAACCAGACCCAGTTAGCCTGAATCGAGGGCGCGGCGACGTTCATGTAATCCTCGTTGCGGTTCTCCCCGAGATAGACGCGCTGCACGTCGGCGCGCTCGGCGTATGCCGACAACTGGCTGACGGGAAGCGTCGCGTAGACGACCGGGCTGAGGCCGCCGCGTTCTTCGATAGAGAAGCCTGCGCCCCTGAGCGTCGTGGAAAATCTCTCGGTCGCGCGTGCGGTCGCCGCGCGAACCTGCTCGCTGCGTTTGGCGAGCACGGCCTTGACTTCCTCACGGCTCAAATCCGTTCGTCCGTCTCTGAACTCCTCCCGGTCGAGGTCTTCGACGGGGTTCATCCAGAAGGCCACTTTGACCCTCTCGGTGCTCCGCAATCCCTGTACGCGGTTATAGAGAGCGGGGTCGAGCTTGCCGTACTTCGCTACGTAAGCGCGCTCCTCCTCCTGTTTCAGAAGAGCTAGATCGACCTCCTCGCCGCGCTCGTCAATCGAGGCCGCGAAGATGTGTTCATCCCTTGTGCTGACGATCTTGGCGGTGCTGACGGAGCGATTGGTGAGCGGGAGATTAACGGTCGTGCTTTCGAGCAGTTGCAGTTCGCTGGCGTCGATGCCCTGATTTCTCGTGGCGACTTCTAAAAGTCTCTGCTCGGTGGCCGAGAGTTTTTCGTCCTCCTGCGCTGTGCTGGGAGGTTGGATTGCGAAGGTTAGAGAGATTGTTAGGGTGAGAGCCAAAACAATCGTGAGAAGCTTTCTCATGAGGTTTTCTCCTATCAAGTAAGGGTTAATAAATGCAGGCATCCAATTCGGCGAGTTTCCCGGTTGGCGCGTTATAAAAAGTTGAGCCGCGCCGCGCGAGGCAAAGTCCGATGCCTGAGATGAAATGGGAAAGAACAACTGACGGCGGCGTCTGCGCTCGTCAATCTTTGAGACCGGCGCGAAGACACGCGCCTCAATATGCTCGGCGCGAGCAGCGTCTTCGAGTGGCGCTCATTAAGTAACGCGGAAGAACAGAGACGTATGGATCAGTTCACGCAGAAATTTTTCGACCGCTCTCACGTCATAAATATCGACCGACGTTGAAGAGGCATCAGCCTACGGGCGAGCAAAGAGGGAGTGAGGTGTTCGGAGGAAGCGCGCGTGCTCTTATGACTGGATAGATCGCGGCACGTTGCGTTCACTTGCCCGCTTGCGCCTCTGTCAGCGAGTGCCGTAATTGTGCGGCGAGAGATTGCACGTGTGGTTCTGTAATCATGGTGATGTGATCGCCCGGAACCTGTTGGACATCCACTGGATGCGTTGAGAGCGCAGACCATCCCAATGTCGGGTCAATGGCGGAATGTGGTGGGTTGTCGAAATTGTCTGTCGCCGATTCGCTGGCGCGGAAAAGTGTGATTCGTTGGGTAGAGTGTCGAGGTTGATAGTTACTTAAAGCGCGCACGTTGGTCTGATAGACGTGCAGCAGACGCCGTGCTTGCGCGAGGTCATAGTCAAGCGGGACAAGGCGCTGCTGCCGTCCCTGTTCAAGAAGATGCAGCAGGCGCTGGTCTGGTTCGAGTCGGCGCAAATCTTCCTCCGAGATTGGCAGGGCTAAATCGGAAGCTAATCCGGCGAGCAATGTCACCTCGTCCAATTCCTCCAACGGGCGCACGGGCGCTGGGGCGTCGAGCAGTGCCAGCAAGGCGACCTCCTGACCCAGTTCCCGCATCTGCCGCGCCATCTCGAAGGCGACGACGCCTCCCAGAGACCACCCGCCCAAAAGATACGCCCCGTGCGGTTGCACGCTGCGCACGGCGTCGAGGTAATAAGCCGCCATATCTTCGAGGCGTGCGAAGGGTTCGACGCGCCCGTCGAGTCCTCGCGCCTGTAGTCCGTAGAAAGGCTGCTCGGCTCCCAGATGACGCGCCAGAGCGACGTAAGAGATGATATTCCCGCCGGCGGGGTGTACGAAGAAGACGGGAGGCTTCGTCGAACCTCCGGCGGGCTGAATTGTGACGAGAGGCGACCAATGAAGCGCAGTTTCTTGCCGTATAATCGCGGCGAGGCTCTCGATTGTCGCTCCCTTAAACAGGGTGTCGAGCGGAAGGTCGCGCCTGAACTGCTTGCGCACCTGCGCCATCAAGCGGACGGCAAGCAGCGAGTGGCCGCCGAGTGTGAAAAAGTTATCGGTGACGCCGACGGGACGTACGTTGAGGAGTTCTTCCCAGATTTGCGCGAGTTGAAGTTCCGTCGTGTTGCGCGGGGCGAGAAAGTTCGCGTCGGAGGTCGTGCCGAATTCATCGGGCGCCGGAAGCGCGCGGCGATCAACTTTACCGTTGGGTGTCAGCGGCAACGCATCCATCAACACGCAAGTTGCGGGAATCATATAGTCTGGAAGTCTCTGCCGCAGGTCTGCTCGCAGAAGCTCGGCAGTCGCTTCACCGTCCACCGCCGTCAGGTAAGCGACGAGTCTTTTATCGCCGGGCAAGACTTCGCGCAACACGACGACCGCCTCGCGCACGCCGGGATGCTCGTTCAATGCGGTTTCGATCTCTTCGAGTTCGATGCGAAAACCTCTGAGTTTCACCTGACGGTCGGCGCGACCGAGGAATTCTATATTTCCATCAGGCAGAAAGCGCGCGCGGTCGCCCGTGCGGTAGAGGCGCGCTCCGGCCTGCGCGCTAAAAGTGTTGGGGACGAATTTTTCGGCGGTCAATTCGGGGCTATTCAGATAGCCATGCGCCAGCCCGTCGCCGCCGATGCAGAGTTCGCCCGCGACGCTTGCAGGCACGGGTCGCAAATTTTTGTCCAGTATGTATATTTCAGTGTTCGAGACGGGGCGACCAATGGGGATCGTCCACGCACCTCCGTCTACACTTTGAACCAAAAACCAGGACGCGAAGGTTGTGCTCTCCGTCGGGCCGTAAACGTGCAGTAGACGCTCCGGCGCGGCGTGCTCGATGATCTCCCTGACACGGGCTGGATCAACTGCCTCACCGCCGAACAGCAGATGCTTGATCGAATTGAAACTGTCGGGAGCTTCTCGCGCCAGCAGGTTGAAAAGGGCGGTCGTCAGGAAGAGGACGGTAATTCCCTGTCGCCTGATTTCCGCGCCGAAATCTACGGGCGAGAGAACCACTGCGCGGCTCATGATGACGAGCCCCGCACCGGAAATGAGCGCACCCCAAACCTCGAAAGTGGCTGCGTCGAACGCAGCGTTCGACGCCTGCGCGACACGGTCGGAAGCCTCCAGCCGGACGTAGTTTGTGTTGCACACCAGACGCGCGACGGCGCGATGCGGGATGAGTATTCCCTTCGGTCTTCCCGTCGAACCGGAGGTGTAGATGACATAGGCAACGCTTTCCGCGTTCGTCTCGCACGCGGGATTCTCCGCGCGCTCCTGTGCGATGACGCCCCAATCCCTGTCCACACAAACGACGCCTGATTGTCGTCCGGCGACGGCCGTGAGGAAACGCTCCTCCGTCAACAGGGTCTTGACTCCGGCGTCCTCCAACATCATCTCCAACCGCTGCGGCGGCTGCGACGCATCGAGCGGCAGATACGCCCCGCCCGCCTTCAACACGCCGAGCCAGCCGCACACCATCTCCGCCGAACGCTCCATCAGCACCCCGACCACATCACCGCTTTTCACTCCTCGTCGTCGCAGATGATGCGCTAACTGATTCGCCCTCCGGTTCACCTCATCGTAAGTCCATTCCCCGTTTTCGGACGCCACTGCCACCGCCTCAGGCCAACGCGCCGCCGACGCCTCTACCAATTCGTGGACGCACATCCCACGCCCGTACTCGCTATGCGTCGCGTTCCATTCTTCAACCAACTGTCGCCGCTCGCCCTCCGCCAGCAGTTCCAACTCCGATACACGCCGCTCCGGCTTCGATACCATCTCTTCCAACAGGCGCTCGAAGTGCCTCGTCATGCGCCGCGCCGTCTCTTCGTCGAACAGGTCGGCGTTATACTCCAACGCTCCCCACAACCCGGCCGCCGACTCACTCAGGCTCAACGTCAGGTCGAACTTCGCCACGCCGCTCTCGACTTCCAACGGACGCATCTCCAACCCCGTCAGTTTCGCCTCCGCCGCCGCCGCGTTCTGCAAGGTGAACATCACCTGAAAGAGCGGCGCATGGCTCAACTCGCGCGCGGGCTGCAACTCTTCCACCAGTCGCTCGAACGGCACATCCTGATGCGCGTAAGCTCCCAGACACACCTCGCGCACTCGCCTGAGAAGTTCGCTCACGGTCGGATCGCCGTCGAACGTCGTGCGCAGCACGAGCGTGTTGACGAAGAAGCCGATGAGTCCTTCCAACTCCGCACGGCTCCGCCCGGCTATCGGCGTCCCGACCGCCACGTCGTTCGTATCGGCGTAACGTGCCAGTAACGTCTGGAAGGCCGCAAGCAGTGTCATGAACAGGGTCACGCCTTCTTGCCGGCTCAATTGCTGTAAATTTTCCGTTAAGCTCCGGCCGAACGTGAAGGGCACGCTCGCCCCGCGATGGCTCTGCACCGGCGGGCGGGGACGGTCGGTGGGCAATTCCAGCAACGCGGGGCTGTCAGCCAACTGCTCGCGCCAATAAGAGAGTTGCGCGGCGAGTGTTTCGCCCGCTAACCACTCTCGCTGCCAGTGTGCGAAGTCCGCATACTGGATCGGCAACTCCTCAAGCGGCGACCGTGCGCCCCGCCGGTACGCTTCATAGAGCGTCGCCACTTCGCGGAT
This sequence comes from Pyrinomonadaceae bacterium, assembly GCA_036389555.1. Taxonomy (GTDB): domain Bacteria; phylum Acidobacteriota; class Blastocatellia; order Pyrinomonadales; family Pyrinomonadaceae; genus JAIVJZ01. The sequence goes on along the minus strand of DASVPS010000333.1, from coordinate 7,934 downwards.
GAGGATACCCATCGACCACGCATCCGAGATGATGTGGTGCATCGTCGGTAACAACACGTGTTCGTCGTTCGCAACGCGCAACAGCCTGACTCGCAACAGCGGCGCGCGTCTCAGATCGAACGGCGCTTGAGCTTCGGCGGCGGCAAGGCGGCGCACTTCCGCTTCGCGCTCGCCTGCGTCCATTGCCGTCAGGTCGCTCACAGGTATGTTGACCTTGTAGGCGGGAGAGACGACCTGGACGGGCTGCCCTTCGATAGCGTGGAAACTCGTGCGCAACGCTTCGTGGCGTCGCGTGATCTCGGATAGCGTTTGCTCAAGCGCGTGTTGGTCGAGTTGTCCTTTGAGTTGAACCGCCAGCGGCAGATTGTAAAAAGGGCTGTCCGGCACGAGTTGGTCGAGAAACCAGAGACGTTGTTGCGCGAACGACAGCGGCAAATTCTCTTCGCGCGACACCGGCTTGATTTCGGGAGCGACGCTCGCGTGCGACTCTCCGGCGCGCTCAACTCGCCGCGCCAACTCTGCGACCGTCGGCGACTCGAAGAGGGCGCGCAAAGGCAGTTCTAGTTGAAAACTTTCGCGCAGGCGGCTCATCACCTGTGTCGCCAATAGCGAGTGCCCGCCCAGTTCAAAGAAGTTGTCGTTCAGGCCGACCGCTTCGACGCCGAGCACCTGCGCCCACGTGGACGCGACGATCAACTCGTGCGGCGTGCGCGGCGCGACGTAAGTGTCGCACGCATCGCGTCGCGCGGCAGTATCGGGCGCGGGCAACGCGCGGCGGTCGATCTTGACGTTGTGCGTTAAAGGTATTTTATCGAGCGCCACGAAGGCAGAAGGCAGCATGAAGTCGGGCAGCGTCTCTTTCAGAAAGAGGCGCAGTTCGGACGCAGGCACGGACGCCCCCGATTTGAAAACCGGATAAGCTACCAAACGTTTATCGCCGGGCACGTCTTCGCGTACCACGACGACCACGTCATGCACCGCCGGATGCTTGCCCAGCGCGGCCTCGATCTCGCCCAACTCGATGCGCAAGCCTCTGAGCTTGACTTGTTGGTCGGCGCGGCCAAGAAACTCTATGTCGCCGTCCGGCAGATAGCGCGCCCGGTCGCCCGTCCGGTAGAGCCGCGCGCCCGGCGTGGCGGCGAACGGATGAGGGATGAATCTTTCGGCGGTTAAAGCGGGACGTTCCAGATAGCCTCTGGCTAAGCCGACGCCGCCCGTGTACAACTCGCCGGGAACGCCGACGGGGACGGGTTGTAAACGGTCGTCGAGCAGGTAACACTCGGTGTTTGCAATCGGACGACCGATGGGGACGATCCACCTGTCAACGTCTTTTTTGGAACAGATGTAATCAATCGAACCGATGGAGGTTTCCGTCGGGCCGTAGAAGTTGTGCAACTCCCCTCTGAGCCGCTGGTAGAATCGCCCCACGCTTGCGACCGGCAGCGCTTCGCCGCCGCAGACGACATGCCGCAACGAGTCGCATGCTTCCAAATTCTTCTCTTCGAGAAAGACCTGAAACATGCTCGGCACGAAATGTACGGTGGTCACGCGCCGCCGCGCGATCAACTCGGCCAGATAAGTGCTGTCGCGTTGTTCTCCCGCGCGCGCGATGACCACGCTCGCCCCCACCATCAACGGCCAGAACAATTCCCAGACGGAAGAGTCGAAGCTGAGCGGAGCTTTGAGCAGCACGCGATCCTCTGCCGTCAGCCTGTGTCGCCGCTGCATCCAGAGCAGGCAGTTGGAGACGCCGCGGTGCGCGAGCATCGCGCCCTTCGGCTCGCCCGTCGAACCGGAAGTGTAGATGATATAGATGAGGTTTGAGGCCACGACACCGCTCGCCGGATTGTGCGTGCGCTCGCGCCTGATCTCGTCGCCGTCCGTCTCCACGCAGACGACTCGCGCCGTTTGCGCCGGCAGGCTCTCCGCAAACTTTCGCTGTGTGAGGATGACAGACGCGCGCGCGTCGCGCAGCATGTAAGACAGGCGCTCCGTCGGATACTCCGGCTCCAAAGGCAGGTACGCGCCGCCCGCCTTCATAATCCCCAACAGTCCCGTCACCATGTCGAGAGAGCGTTCCATGCAGATGCCAACGACCGTTTCGGGCACGACTCCAAGCGAACGGAGATAATGCGCGAGTTGGTTGGCTCTCGCATTCAATTCTCGATAAGTTAGCTTCTCATCTTCAAAAAATAGCGCGACCGCGGCGGGCGTGCGCTCGGCCTGCGCCTCGATCAACTCGTGCAGCGGCCTGTCTAAAGGGTAATCTTCTCGCGTCTCATTCCACGCCGACAGCAACAGACGATGTTCGTCTCCGGTCAGCAGCGGCACATCCGATACGCGGCGGCGCGGCGCGGCGACAACGCCCGCTAAAAGATTTTGCAAATGTCCCGCGAGCCGCTTGATCGTTGATGCATCGAACAGATCGGTGTTGTATTCAAACACGCCGAACAAACCGCGCGGCGTCTCCTCGACCGAAAGGGACAAATCGAACATCGCCGTCCCGGCGTCCATCTCCACCTGTGCGAGCGTAAGGTCGGGAAGTTCGAGCGACGGTCTGGGGGCATTCTGCAAGGTGAACATCACCTGAAAGAGCGGCGCATGGCTCAACTCGCGCGCGGGCTGCAACTCTTCCACCAGTCGCTCGAACGGCACATCCTGATGCGCGTAGGCTCCGAGCGTCACCTCGCGCACGCGCCCCAACAATTCGAGGAACGTCGGATTCCCCGATAAGTCCGTGCGCAGCACGAGCGTGTTGACGAAGAAGCCGATGAGTCCTTCCAACTCCGCACGACTCCGCCCGGCTATCGGCGTCCCGACCGCCACGTCCACAGTCCCACTGTAACGCGCCAGCACTATTTTGAAAGCGGCCAGCAGGGTCATAAATAGCGTCACACCCTGCTGCCGGCTCAACCCCTGCAACTCCTCCGTCAACTCGCGGCTCAGCCTGAACGTTTCGCTCGCCCCGTGATACCTCTGCACGGCGGGGCGCGGGCGGTCTGTCGGCAACTCCAGAAGTTTAGGACTATCGCGCAACTGCTCGCGCCAATAGGAGAGTTGCGCGGCGAGCGTCTCGCCCGCTAACCACTCTCGCTGCCAGTGTGCGAAGTCCGCATACTGGATCGGCAATTCCTCAAGCGGCGACCGTGCGCCCCGCCGATACGCTTCATAGAGCGTCGCCACTTCGCGGATGAGGATGCCCATCGACCACGCATCCGAGATGATGTGGTGCATCGTCAGTAACAGCACGTGCTCTTCGACTGCAAGGCGCAGCAGCGTGGCACGCCAGAGCGGAACGCGCGCGAGGTCGAACGGCGCTTGAGCTTCGGCGGCGGCAAGGCGGCGCACTTCCGCTTCGCGCTCGCCTGCGTCCATCCCTGAGAGGTCTCGCACGGGCAACGCCCACGTGAGCGCGTCCGCAATCTCCTGCGCGGGCTGTCCGTCCACTAATGCGAATCTCGTGCGCAGAATTTCGTGACGCCGCACGACCTCTGTGAAACTGCGTTCAAGCGCAGGCACGTCAAGCACGCCGACGAGACGCACGGCGGCGGGAACGTTATAGACGGCGCTGTCCGGCTCGAACTGATCGAGAAACCACAGACGCTGTTGCGCAAACGACAGCGGCGCGCTTCCCTGTCTCGGCACGGGCTGGATGCCCTCCAGCGCCCGGTGCGGCTGCGCGTCCGCCTGTTTCGCAGCCTTCTCGCGCAGCATTAGCATGAGCAGCGATTGCTGTTCGGGCGTGAGATCGTCTAGACCTCCGGCGGGTTCGACCGGACGCTCTTCTGCGCCGCCCGATGAATTTTTTCCGTCTCCCACTTCATGCTGTGCGGCGGTGCGGCGTTCATCTCCCGCGCGCCGATCCGGTGCGGTCGTTTCGGTCAGGAGATTTTCCAGCGGGTCGAGGCTGAGCGATGAGACGAACTTCAGGGCGGCACGACGCGCGGCGGCAGACTGACTCTCATAGAATTTTCGCTCAGAGAGGAGGAGGCTGAGCGCGTCGCTCCAGGGGCGTATGTCCTGTTCGGGCACGACGGGCAGCGGCAGCATGTTTTCGTTCAGCCGTTCGCCGAAACACTCGATGGGACGCACAGGCAACAGGAAATCCGTGCCGAGCTTCGCCTCCGGCAAACCGCCGATGTCGCTGGCGAGCACGGGAATGCCGCGCAGCATCGCCTCAACCGCCGTCAGGCCGAACGACTCCTCCCACAAAGAAGGCATGACGAGGACGCGCGTGCGCGCCAGTATATCTTCGATGTTGCGGCTCGGTTCCAGCAGTCGCACGTTGGGCAGGCGTTCAAGCGCGCGCCGGTCTTCGCCCACCGCGCCCCACGTCAACACCCCCGCAAACTCGACTTCGGGCAGCGCGCGCGCCAGCGCCGTGAAGATCGAAATCCCTTTGATCGCGCACGGGTTCACCATCGTCACGTAGCCTGTGTCGAATCGGCTCAAGTCTGGAAACGGCGGCGCACCGTAAGTCGGCCAGTAGATAACCGTCGAGTCGAGGTTGCCCCACTGCTTGATATAGCGCGCAACGTAGTTGCTGATGGAGACGATTACGGGGATGCGTTCGAGCAACTTCGCGCGGCTGCGGCTCGGAAAGAAGGCTTGCGGGCCGAAGGGCAGGAAGGAGACCGTGTGTATGAGATAGACGATTCTTTCGGGGCAAACTTTGACGAGCGCATCCAGCAAATTGTGCGAAGGGTCTTCGGAAGACAGGAGCACGCGATCCGGCTCGAATTGTTCCACACGCTCGACGAGCGACGTGCGCAGTTGCGTCGGCTCGCGCACCGCATGGACGGTGACGCCTTGCAGGATGAAGGTGTCGTGTTTGTCGTGCGCTGTGACGGCGATCCTTTCGGATGCCAACTCGTCGAGCAACTGCGCGTGAGTCAGACGCGAGGGCACGCCGAGCGCGGGCACGACCACCTCGACCGTGTGCCCGCGCGCGGCGAGTCCTTCGGCAATGGTGCGGTTGATCTTGTTTGCCCCGCCGTAGATCGGGAAGTAGGGCAAATTCATCGTGAGGAGGATTTTCAACTTGAGCCACCCATCTTTTCGAGCATCGCTTTGACTTCACGGGGCGAGAGTTGCTTCAGTTGACTGAGCATCTCGGCGAGGTCGGTCTGCGTCTCCTGTTCCACCTGTCGTGCCAGAATTGCTTTGGTCATGTCGGTGATGGTCGGCGTGTCGAAGAGGACGCGCAAAGGAACTTCCACCTGAAAGTCTTTGCGAATCCAGGAGGCGAGTTGCGTGAGCAGCAGCGAATGCCCGCCCAGCTCGAAGAAGTCGTCGTGAATACCGACCTCCTCGACGCCGAGCAGTTCGCGCCAGATGTTCGCCAACTCCTGCTCGACCGGCGTGCGCGGCGCGACGAACTCCCGCCCCAATTGCGGGCGCACCTGTCCGGGCGCGGGCAACGCGCGGCGGTCTATTTTCCCGTTCGGCGTGAGCGGCATCGCGTCCAGCACGATGAACGCCGCAGGGATCATGTGTTCGGGTAACTTCGTTTGCAGGAACTCGCGCAGTTCGGTTGTAGAGGGAGCGAGTTGCTGTTGTCCGCCGACGAGATATGCCAGCAGTTTCGCGTCGCCGTTCGCGTCACCGGCTGCGACGACCGTACACTCGCGCACGCCCTCGTGCTCCGCCAGAGCCGACTCGATCTCGCCGAGTTCGATGCGGAAGCCGCGCACCTTCACCTGATTATCTGCACGGCCGAGATACTCTATGTCGCCGTCGGGCAGGAAGCGCGCGAGGTCGCCCGAACGGTAGAGCCGCGCGCCCGGCAAGGATGAGAAGGGATGCGGGACGAAGCGTTCCGCCGTCAGCTCGGCGCGGTTCAGATAGCCGCGCGCCAGCCCCGTGCCGCCGACGCAAATCTCTGCGGGCACGCCGACCGGCACGGGCTGCCCGCGCCCGTCCAGCAGGTAAACTTGCAGGCACTCAAGCGGCCTGCCTATCGGGCTGCCCGCCGCGAGTTCGAGATCGGCCAACGCCAATGCGCGGTAGGTGACGTGGACGGTCGTCTCGGTGATGCCGAACATGTTGACGAGTTGCGGCGTGCGGTCGCCGTGACGCGCGAACCACGGGCGCAGGCTTTGCAGTTCGAGCGCTTCGCCACCGAAGATGACGAGTCGCAGTTTCAACTCAACGCTCGCGCCGGCTGACTCGTCCGCCGCCGCGAGTTGACGAAACGCAGAGGGCGTTTGATTGAGCACCGTGACTTCTTCCGACGCGAGCAAGCGGTGGAAGGCTTCGGCCGAGCGGCTGACCCAGTAAGGGACGACGACCAACTTGCCGCCGTGCGCGAGCGCGCCCCAGATTTCCCAGACCGAGAAATCGAAAGCGTAGGAATGGAAGAGTGTCGAGACGTCGCTTTCGTCAAACTCGAAATGTGCTTGTGTGGCTTCCAGCAAACGCGCCACGTTCTCGTGGCTGACAAGGACGCCTTTCGGTCGTCCGGTCGAGCCGGAGGTGTAGATGACATAGGCCAGCGCATCCGGGGTCGCCGTGTCCGTCAAGTTCTCGTCGCTCGTCGTGTCGGCAATCGTCGGCCAGTCGGCGTCGAGCAGCACGACGCTTGAGTCGTGTTCGGGAAGAATCTCGCAGAGGCTTTGTTGCGTGAGGAGCAGACGCGCCTGCGTGTCTTCGAGGATGAAGGCCAAACGCTCCTTCGGGTAAGCCGGATCGAGCGGCACGTATGCGCCTCCGGCTTTGAGAATCCCCAAAATCCCGATGAGCATTTCAATTGAACGCTCGATACAGATGGCGACCAGCGTGTCCGCGCCGACTCCCCTCTGCCTCAAGTAGTGCGCCAACTTGTTCGCGCGCCGGTTCAGTTCGCCATAAGTCAACTCTTGGTCTTCAAAGACGAGTGCGATCCCGTCCGGCCTGCGCCTCGCCTGCGCCTCGAACATACTGTGAAGACAGACGGCTGGCGCATCGCTCTCGAAGGCTGGATTCCACTCTGACAGAAGTTGACGCCGCTCCGCATCAGACAGGAGCGGTAGCGCGGAGATGCGCTGCTCCGGTGTGGCGACGATGCCTTCGAGCACGGTTCGATAATGCTCAAGCATGCGCTTGATCGTCGCGGCCTCGAAGAGGTCTGTGTTGTACTCCAACGATGCGATCAATCCATCCTGCGTCTCGATTACTGAGAGCGACAGGTCGAACTTGGCCGTCTGCCCTTCAACATCGAAGGGGCTGAGCGTCAGGTTTTTCAACTCCAACGTCGGCATGCTGAAATTCTGAAGTTGAAAGGCCACTTGAAACACGGGAGCAGTTCCCGTCGCGGCGTCGAAGTCCGCGCGCAGTTCCTCCAACAGTTGCTCGAAGGGCAAATCCTGGTGCGCGTAAGCTCCGAGCGCAGCCTCGCGCACGCGCGCCAGCAGTTCGTCGAACGCGGGGTCGCCGGAGAGGTCTGTGCGAAGTATGAGCGTGTTGATGAGGAGGCCGATCAGGCCTTCCGTCTCGACGTGATTCCGGTTGGCGATGGACGAGCCGACGAGTATGTCCTCCTGTCCCGTGTAGCGGTGCAGCAAGACTTTGAAGGCCGCGAGCAACAGCATGAACAAGGTGACAGATTCGCGTTGGCCGAGCGACTCTATCGCCGCGCTGAGACGTGCGGGCAAAATGAGCGTTTGGATCGCGCCGTGATCGGTGGGCACGGGCGGGCGCGGTTTGTCGGTCGGCAAGTTCAGTACGGGCAGGGCGTCGCCGAACTGTTTTCGCCAGTACGAGAGACGATGCTCCAACACCTCGCCTTGCAGCCACGCTCTCTGCCAGTGCGCAAAGTCTGCAAACTGGATTGGTAGTTCGGGCAGGGGCGACGGCAAGCCCGACGCATAGGCTTCGTAGATGGCCGTCAGGTCTTGTATGAGCACGCCCGCGCTCCACCCGTCGGAGACGATGTGGTGCATCGTGAAGAGCAGTAT
>DASVPS010000332.1:0-18688 GCA_036389555.1 Pyrinomonadaceae bacterium | reverse complement strand
CACGAACGTTCGTGCCGCGTCGCCCTCTCGCTGTTTAAAGTTGACGCCCGCAGAGCTTACCGGGCAGCATCGCGAACAAGTCGGGCGCGCCGCGCGGGCGGGCGACCAGAGCTTATCCGGCCTGTCACGCCGGCCTTAACTGTTGACTGGCGATGTGGTGGTAGTGGTGGCGTCGTTATTTATATCGGTCACCTTAGAAACAAGGTCGGTCGCATCCTTCGAGCCTTCTTCACGACTCTTCTCACGCGGCTTGACGGTCGAGCGAATCACCATGAACTTGTTCAGGACGTCGAACCAGAACGGCGCGCCCTGCGAGACGGCGAAGCCCGTCATGAGCAACCCCAGCAGCTTCAATCCCCAGAGTTGCAATTCAGCGTCAGCGTCCCACGGCCAACCGAAGACAGGCCGCCGCCGAAGTTCATTCCGGTTCGTCACGACGCCGTTCTCTACCGTCGTGGCGACCCAGCCGAGCGGCAACCCGGTCGCGCCGAGTTGCGTGCGGATATCCTGCACACGGCGCAGCGCGGCGTCTTGTCTATCTTGCAGAGCTTTGGCGGCTTGCACTCTTTGTTGCGCGGCCTCCTGCTCATTCGCCGGCGGCGGCGGCACGGTCACGGGCGTCGGTAGTGGCGTCGGGCTGATATTTTCCGCCTGTTGAACGATAGCGGTGCGCAGGTCGTCGTCCTGAAAGAGCGCCCTGCCGATGTTGATGGAGTCGGCGTTGAGCGCGGCGGCCATGACGAAGCCGATACCGAGCAGGATCATCTGCACCCTGCGCTTATACAAGCCCGAAACGCGATCCATGCCGGCTTCGAACCAGTCGCCAATGTTCTTGATGGCTTGATCGAAATTGCCCTGCGAGTCGTCAATTAAAGCGTTGAGCGCCTCTTTCAATTCATCGTTGGGAAGCGCGTTGATGGCGCTTCTGATCTGTGTGATGTTGGCCGTGCCCCCTTCGCCCGCCGTATCCTTGCCCACCATGTGCCACAGGGCGAGGGCGAAGGTGCGCGAGGGGATGTAAGACGGAAGTTTGCGGCGCTCCAGACCTTGATAGAGGCCGCGTACGAGACCGTGATTGTACAGTTGCGTGGCTAGGTCTTTGTGCGTGTCTCCTTTCGGCGACTGCTCGTTGAGCAGCAACTCGATGCCCTTACGCAAATTCCTTCCGCGATTGTTCCACAACGCTTCGATGTACTCGTTGATGGCCGAGGCCAGAAGGCTGAGTAGCAGGTAGATGAAGATCATCCCGATGGCTACTTCCAGCACTGTCGAACCGAATAGCATGTAGAGTCTCCTTTCAAACCGGGGATTGAGTCCGGCAGGCAAGATTTGAGGGGAACCGTAAAACAGTTTCGCCGGGCGGACAGGCCAAACGGTTTCGGATAAATTCAGCAGGTGATCTTCGCGACCGCACAGGGATTGCCAGGTAGATGCGATGCAGGTTGCTTCGAGGCCGGGCGCGCCGTTTGCGGCTCGCGCGCGTTGATTAGAGCGGAGACTCTATAACACAGGTGGGCGAGATAAAGGGGAAAAAAGGTGAGAGAGAAACAAGAGAATCGCTCAAACGTGTTGAGCGATTCTCTTATTCCTCTTTCATCACCTCGTTTTCACCCATGCGGCGATGTCGTCGATGACGTACTTGGGAATGTTGCGCGGGCGGTCGTAGTCGGAGCCGCTGGCCGCGCCTTCGCCCTCGTAGAAGAGGTGGTCAAGCTTCGGATAGGTTTTGAACACGACCTCCTTCTGCGCGGCGAGTGTGGTCTGCCAGTTGCGGAAATCGTCCAGGGTGACGTTGTAGTCGCGCGCGCCCTGCAAGATGAGCATGGGGCGTTTGAGCGTGCGCGCCGTTTGCGGCGGGTCGTAGCCGCGCAGGTCGAGCCAGTAACTCGGCGGCGCATACAAGAGCAACTCGCCCGAAGCATCGCCCGGCTTGAGTTGCTTGATGCGCGCGGCCTGTCGTTTGGCGTCTTCGATCTGCGCGCGCTCGGCGTCGTTGATCTGTCCGTCGAGGAGCGCGCCGTATTCATACTGACGCGCGAAGGCATCTTCGAGCGGGCGCGTCGGCCCGGCCAGGACGATGAAGCCCGTGATTCGTGGGTCGGCCGCGCCGATGCGCGGCACGAGCATCCCGCCGAGACTGTGGCCGAGCACGTAAATCTTATTCGCGTCAACGCCCGCCGTCTGCCGGAGCAGGCGGACGGCGGCGAGCGCGTCGTCCGTCGTCTCTTCCCTGACGGTGAAGTTGGTCATGCGGCTGCTCTTGCCCGGGTAACGGTGCGTGCGCTTGTCGTAGCGCAGGACGGCGACGCCCTGCGAGGCCAAGCCCCAGGCCAGATCGCGGAAGGGCTTGTTTGCGCCGAGCGTCTCGTCGCGGTCGTTCGGCCCCGACCCGTGGACGAGCACGACGGCCGGGAACGGCCCCTTGCCCGCAGGGAGCGTCAGCGTTGCGGGCAGCGGCCACTCGCCGCCCGCGCCCACCGTCAACTCCTGTTCGCTGAACGCTGCGGGCACGACATACGCGGGCGGCTTGTACTCGGCGAGCGCGGCGAACGCCACCTCGGCCAAACTCTCCGCGCCCTGCCGCACGACTTTGATCTGCTGCGCTGCCACCTGAAACAGGAGCGGCACGCGCGCCTCGTCCGTCCACAAATCGAGCATGAGCGAACCGGCGGCGACCGCCTTGTAACGGTGCGTCGCGACCGCAGTGCGATCTTTCTGCGTGTAAGTTTGCGCGCCGGTATACTCAAGCTGAATCGGGTATTCGATTCCCTGTTGCGGCAGGAAGGCCGTAAAGTCCTGCAGCCCGCCGCGCGCGTGATCGTACTGGCCGAGCAGGAAGACGAATTGATGCCAGACCAGATTTTCCAACACGACCGTTGCCTTCGTACGCACCTCGCGTTCGGGGCGACCCGCCATGTTTAGTTTGACCACGCCGCCCTCGACAAACTTCGCCCCCACCACGTTCACGCCGCCGACCTCGACGGAATAACTCTCGGGCTTCGTCTTAGAGGCCGTCGTCGAGACCTTCTGTTTCGCGCCCCCGCCGGCGGGCGTCACTTCCGCCTCCGCCGTGATCGAGCCGTCGGGCTTCGACGTAATGCGGTAGCTTTCCGTGACGACCAGGCGGTCGCCGATGCGCGTCAGGTAGACGCCCTCTACGGGTGCTTGCTGCGCGCTTGCGGCGTCCGAAACAATGAGACACGAACACACCGCGAGGGCGAAGATGAATTTTTTCATGGCGTTTTTCTTGACTCGGGTTTGGGTGCGGGAAGTTTCGCGTTGGCACGAAGAATCACTTCGGCCAGGGCTTCCGCTCCTTCCTGCATCGCTTTCACCTGCTGCGCTTCGATGCAGAAGAGTAAGGGGAGATTCTGTTCGTCCGTCCACAGGTCAATCGTCGGCTCGCCGGCTGCGTTGATCCGGTAATGCCGGGTTTGTATCGCCCAATCGGCAACTTCGTAGACGGTCGTGTCGACGAGTTCGATGCTCACTTCCAGTTCGAGCGCGCGGCCGGGAACGAGGCAGAAGAATTGTTGTCGCCTCGCTTTACCGCGCTCATACTGTCGCAATAAGAAGAGGTAGTGATGCCAGTAGAAAGTTTGCAGTACGACTGACGCCTTCGTCGCGCGCTCGCGGTTCGGCTCGTTGGCGACGCGCAGGAGAACTGTCGGCCAGCGAAACTGCGCCGCCAGAATTTCGGTTCTCGTGACGTTCGCGGTGAAGTGGATGGGTCTGGATTCGGTGGCGCGCGTCCCCGTCACGACCGTGAAGCCTTCGGCGTAGGTCAACTCCGCCCCGCCCGATAGTTCGCCGTCGCGGTCAAGCGTGAGGCTGTATCGCTCTGTGATGATCTTCCGTCCCGCGAGATAAGTATTGATGACGCCCTCTGCGACGTGATCCGACTGCGCCGCCGCGGGGCTTGTCAGCGCCAGCGGGAGCAAGGCCAAACAGATGGCATAACGGACGGCAAGTTTCATATCGCGATCATTTTCAAGACGGGCATGGCCGGCGGCGAGTGCGGCGCGCCGCGGCTCGCGCGCGGGCGGCGCTCTCAGCCGCGGCTCACGGGCGTGTTGACGGTCAGGCGGCGGCGCATGCGCTGTTGCCAGCGTGTGCGCGGCGCTTCGACGTTCTCAAACTGTTCGAGCGTATCCTTGAAGGTCTCGCCGCCGAGTTGTCGCATCTTCAAATAGAGCAGCGCGGTCGTGATGGCGAGAAGCGGCACGGTGACGATGTTGAAGAGCGGCGCGAAATGGCCTAACGCTTTGGAACCGAAGTCAATTTTTACATCCCCACCCTTCATTTTGAATGAGAGGAAGCCAACGATGGCTCCGATGATGAACGGCAGCGTTAACTGGATGAGCAACAGCGCGATGACGGTGCGGCGCGAGCGGCGCGAAAGCTCGTTGGCGCGCGTGAGCGCGGCGCGCTTCTCCAAACCCTCCATCAACACGACGGGCGCGTAGAGGGCGTACCTGATCATCACGATGAGGCCGGGGATAAACAGGAGCACGAAACCCAAGACCATCGTCAGGCTGACCCGGATGCTCGTCCGCAGGAACGGCCGCCAGCGTCGTTTCAGGACGGCGAGGGCATCGCGCAAACTGATCGGGCGCATCGGCGCGAGGTGGAGTTGCGTGACGATGAGCGCGGTCATGGCCGTGATGAACGAGGTGGAGAGAAAACTGACGACCACATTGAGCAGGCCGAAGATGATCGTCAGGGCGATGATCAACAGCTTGGGCAAGGCGTTGGCGCGCTGCAAAAGGTCGAGGCCGAACATCACAAAGGCCATGATGATGACGGGAATGTGCGCCAGCAGCGAGATGCGCAGGAACTTCGGGAAGTGTTCGCTGTAGAGCGCGAAGGCGCGCGTCAAGAGCGACCCGATGCCCTCGGAACTGCCGCGCAAAGACGAGGCGAAACCGGCCGCGCTCGCGGGACGATCCCACGGGTTCTTCTTGAGTGCGGCCATCACCTGTCGTGCCACCTTCCGGTTCACCTTCCGGTTCTTGTCCCTGATCGGCGGCGGCGGCGTGTCCATGTGTTGCTGCATGACGGACACCATGTCGCCCGCGAAAGGTGTCTCGCCCGTCAGCATTTGATAGGCGATGACGCCCAGACTGTAGATGTCTGAGCGCGCGTCGAGCCGCTGGCCGCGGCACTGTTCGGGCGACATGTAGAGCGGCGTGCCGAGTATGGCGCCGACGCGCGTGACGCCCGCCGCCGCAGCGGTCTGCAACTCGTTGGCCTGCGCGCGCCCGGCGGTCGTCGGGTCGAGTAGGCGCGTCTTGTCGCTGTCGTGTTCGGCCTGCGTCGCGCGCGGCGTCTGCCCGGCGGTCGTCGGGTCGTGCTGCGGCTGCTGCGCTCGCGTGGAAGGCGGCGCGAAGAGCAACGTCTGCGGTTGCTCCGCCTCGCTCTCGTCTGATAGTTGCAGACGGGTCGCGGCCTCTGACGAACCATGCGGCGGCGACGAACTGCCCTGCGATGAATTACCCTGCGACGCACCGCCGGTCGAACCCCCTCGACTGAGCGAAGAGGCCGCGCGCGCGATTGACTCCTGCACGACATCGAGTTGCGACTGCGCGCCCGTGTGCGACGCGGGCTGCTCCTCCGCTGTGCCGGTCGAAGCGGGCAGTTCGTTTGCGGCCGTGGCGTAATCGCCCGCCGCGTCGGCGAGTTTGGCGATGCCGAAATCGAGCACCTTGACGCGATAGCCGCCGAAGCGATTCGGCTCTAACCAGATGTTGTCGGGCTTGAGATCGCGATGCACGACGCCCTGCTGGTGCGCCTCGTCCACGGCCGAACAGGTCTGCTCCAGAATGTCCACCACCCAGTCGAGCGGCAGGCGCGACTCTTCGGCCAGCACGTCGCCAAGCGTGCAGCCGTCGAGGTATTCCATCACGAGATAGGCCACGCGCTGCGCGCCGACTTGCGCAAAGCCGAAGTCGGTCACGTCCACCACGTTCGGGTGGCGCAGCCGACCCGCCGCGCGCGCCTCGCGTTTGAAACGCTCGACGAACTCGTCGTTGCGCATGAACTCCGGCGTGATGAGTTTCAAGGCAACCGGGCGCTCCGTGCCGAGGTGCGTCGCCAGATAGACCGCGCCCATCCCGCCCTGCCCCAGCAGACGCTCTAACTGGTACTTCCCGTCCAGCACCTCGCCGATGAAACGCTCCAAACCAGACATGCGTGCCAAAGCATCCACGCGCCCGCGCCCAAAGTCAAGCGCGACGCCCAAAGGCCAACCAACTCTTCTGTGAAATTCAAACGCGCAACTGTTATTCGCTAGTTTAAACCGAAAAGTTCACGAGACGCGCGCCCGTTTTGAGTCGCGTGAGCAATACTTCCGATTTGGAAGCTGCTGCTATGCTGTCTCCCGACGCGAAGCAAGCCGTGTTGCACGCAAACAAGGAGAGGCGGACAATAGCCGATCTCATTCTCGCCGCGCCGCGCACAATTTTCTTGCAGAGGCGCGCATTTGTTGTATATTCCCGCCGAGCACACATAGACTGTGCCGCCAGTGTTCCTCACGGTAGCAGATAAATTAGCTTGGACTGTTTCGCTGGCTGTTAGAGCAGCGCTATCAGTGTTTGCAACAGGCTGAACGTGATCTCCGTCAGCGTGTCTGTTTCCGTCGCTGGATCGGCTATACCCGTCGAAATTATGCCGTCAGCCTGTGATGTAGTCCCCTCAGTGTGCATTACGCTGCTTCCTTGTGACGGCGGCGGGGGCGGCGGAGTCCTCTCCATCCAAATTATGCCTTCGGCGAAGGTGGACGTGGAGAACACAAGCGCCAAGACCAGCGCACCAATAGCATTTCGATAATTTTTCATCTCTTCTTTTCCCTTCGAGGTAGTTGGTGAAACCAGACCCTTCTGGCGTTAATTTGCGACCTATCCTGCTGATAGGACGCGACTTTAGCCTGCCTGAAAATTTTTTATCAAACCTAGAGAAAGCGAGTCCTCACATGACTTTAGCTGAAACATTGTTGAAGAAGTTAGAAAACCCTTCGTTGAGCCGTGACGAACGGGCGCAGCTTCAATGCCAGATAGCGGCGGATTTCGAGCATAAAGGCGAATATGAGTCGGCGCGTGAACTGCTCGCCGAATTATGGCAGGGCGTCGGCAAACGCCCTCCACTCGAAGGGCTATCCGAGTTGACAGCCGCAGAGGTACTTTTGCGTGTGGGTTCGCTCTCTGGTCACTTAGGCAGTACCCATCAGATAGATAGAGCGCAAGACGATGCGAAAGACTTAATCAGCGAAAGTATAACCCGTTTTCAAGCTCTTGGAGAGGCGATAAGGGTAGCCACAGCGCAGTGCGAACTTGCTTTCTGTTATCGCCGCGCAGGAGCACATGATGAGGCGCGGGTACTTTATAATCAGGCACTAGAGCGGCTGACCGACAGCAGCGAGACAGAACTGCGGGCTAAAATACTCCTGCGCCTTGCCGTGGTCGAGTCAGTTTGTGGTCGCTATATCGAAGCACTTCGCATCCTCTTGGATTCAGCCGAGTTATTTGAGAAAAGCGTCAGCGATGCACTAAAAGGAAAATTCCATAATGATCTTGCCTGTGCCCTCATGTACTTAGGCAAAGTTGAGCACCGTCCAGATTACACAGACCGCGCCATCATCGAATTTACCGCCGCATCACACCTTTTTGAGCAATCTGGGCACATCAGCTACCGCGCGGGTGCCGAGAGCAACTTAGGTTATCTATGCTACACCATCGGGCATTACGAAGAGGCGCACGAGCACCTTAACGCTGCACGTCGTTTATTCGCAGACTTGCAGGACAAGGGTAGAATCGCCCAGGTGGATGAGACGCGCGCCCGCGTCCTGCTGGCACAGGGCAAACTGCGCGGAGCCGAGAGCGCGATCCGCGAGGCCGTGCGCGTACTCTCCAAAGGCGGCGAGCAAGGCTTGTTAGCCGAAGCACTTACCACGCAAGGCCGTGTATTATCCCGTCTTGGCAACTTCGTTGAATCGCTCAACACGCTCAGACACGCCGCCGACCTCGCTGAGCAAGCAGGGGCAGTCGAAGATGCCGGACGCGCCTTGCTCTCCCTAATCGAGGAACACAGCGACCGCATTAACGAGCACGAACTGTTAGAGACATACGAGCGCGCCGATAACTTGCTGAAAGAGACGCAGGACGCCGGGATGATCATGCGTCTGCGCGCCTGTGCCATCCGCATCGTGTCTGGCCGTTACGCGGCCTTGTCACAAAGGCGACCGCGCAGCCTTGCGGATTTTTGGGCGAACTTCAATCTCAACGAGCGGGTACGCACCTACGAGGCCAGATACGTGCGGCGGGCTTTGATAGATGGAGAGGGCAGCATCACGCGCGCCGCGCGGCTGTTAGGTTTGCACAGCCATGCGACGCTCGCCGCCATGCTCGACGAAGGAGGCAGGCATAAAGACCTCGCACACCTGCGCACCCCGCCGGAGACGCGCCGGCAGAGCATCATCAAACGTGACAGCCGCCACCATCGCCCGCGCGCTAAAGCGCGCACGATCAATATACTGTGCGTCGAAGATCATCAACTGGTGGCCGACGCAGTGAAAGAGACTCTGGAAGAACTGGGCTGGAAGGTGGAACTGTGCGCGGACGGGACGGAGGCCATGCGCAAGATTGAAAGCAAGGCGCGCTTCCACCTGCTCATCCTTGATAATCAAGTGCCGGGCAAGGAGGGTGTGGAACTGGCGCGGCGTGCGCGTCAATTGCCACACCGAAGGCGGACGCCGATCATCATGTTGTCGGCGAGCGACATCGAGCGCGACGCGCTCTGCGCGGGCGTCAATGCTTTTTTGAGGAAGCCGCAAGACATCAGGCGTCTGACGACGACGGTCACGCGCTTGCTGACCAGAGACGCTCCCGGCAAATAATCTCGCAAACGATCCTTGCCGAGGCGATCTTCCGCGGCCTGACGTTTCTCAGTAGACGCGCCGACGCTCGAACAGACGCGGCAGCGAGGTTCGATTCCAACCGGCGTACGTGGCTTAACGGCTGGCCTTGATGTCGTAAGCCCACAAGGTGCCGAGGTCGCGTATGTAGAGCCTCCCGTTAGCGATCACTGGATACGCAAATGCTCCCTCCGGGAACGGCCCCGCCTGTTTCTTCTTCGGCTGAGCCGGCGGAGTGAAGCGTCCCTTTTCGCGATAGCCTTCAGGGGTCGCCTCCACCAACGCGAAGTCTCCGTTGATGCCGTGAAGATATAAATTCCCATCGGCGTAGGCTATCGAAGCCCAAGCGAAATTCTCAGTCTTCCATTTCACCTTCCCCGTGGTGAACTCAACCGCGACCAACCGCTGCCCGGGCATGTCCCCGCCGTAAAGATAGTCACCAACCACCACCGCCCCACCGATGCCGTTCGGAAGTCCGCGCTCGAAGTAGACCTGCTCTGTGGCGACTCCGCCGCCGTCCACCTTTAAGCGTATGAGTCCGCCGCCGACGCCAAGTGCTCCGCCGTACACGTGTCCGTTATGCGCGACCGGCGTGAAATACTGCGCCGGCCCCTTGGCAACCTCTTTGTAGCGCCAGAGGAACTGGCCGGTCTTCGCATCTACTCCGACCATGCCCTTGCTCAAAAGCTGCACGTATTGCTTGCGACCGCCCCCTTGAACGACAACCGCCGATGCATAACCCGCGGGGTCGCCACCCGGTATCGCCGATTTCCAGATGACCGCGCCAGTCTTTTTGTTAAGCGCCAACATCGTGGCCTGCGCGCCGCCGGGCGTGACGACCACCATGTCGCCATCAACCAAAGGTGACTCTGCATAAGCCCATTCGCCCGGCTGGCCGCCGAACTCTCTACGGATGTTCTTCTGCCAACGAATCTTGCCGCTCTTGGCTTCGAGGCAGGCGAGGTCGCCGTCCGAGCCGAGCGCGTAGATGAAATTTCCGTCAACGGTCGGAGTAGACCGTGCCTTTGCGTAGGGCGGGTTCTGATTCGGGTTGCCGACGTTGCCGACGCGCGTCGTCCAGATCGGTTGTCCATCCTGTATTGAGAGAGCCTGTACAAACTCATTCTCCATGCCGCGGTTGCTCATCAGGTAGATGCGCGTTCCGACAACGGCCGGCGTCGAATAGCCGTCTCCTATGTCGTTCACTTGCCAGAGAAGTTTCGGCCCCCCCGCAGGCCATTGTTTAAGGAGTCCGCGCTCCTGCGAAGTCCCGTTACGTTCCGGGCCTCGCCACTGCGGCCAGTCGGAAGTCGAAGCGGCCATGTTGGCAGACCCCGTAACGGACACGCCTGAGACGCACAAACAGAGCGCTGCAATGGTAGTCAGTAATCTTGACTTCACTGTCTTCTCCTTCCGACTATTGTAATGTCTTCCCGGTATCGCTCTCCTTCACTGATACGCCCACGTTCAAGAGATGTTCCATCACACCGGGTTCAAGTCGCTCTTGCACGGCAAAACACAATCCTTATTCGAGAGGTGCGACAATTTCACATAGGCACACACAAAATAGAAACGGGCAGCTCATCGGCCACCCGTCTCCGTCTTTAGCCTCACGCTTTGGGTATTAATGCTTTTTGAAGAAGCCGCAAGACACCGAGGGTCTGACAACGATGATCATGCTTTGACTGACCAGAGACATCGGCAGCAAGTAATCTCGCGGTAAATTTTGCAGGACTGAGTTTTCAGGCGCTCACGCAGTTGCCGTCCGTGCAGCAAGGTGCTTCGGAAAAATCGGCGAGGCCGATTTGCGACAAGAATTTAGGGAAATAAACTGCTTTATCTTGTATAGCTTTTTTTAGTGCGTGCGACGGCACCGGGTTTATTCGGCAGGTGTAGACGAAGATGTCGAAGCCGCCCGTTTCTTCCTTTATTGGTTGGGTTAAAGGATAGACTATAGACCGTGCCCAGGTCGCTAATAACTTTTTCATAAATACCGGCCAGGTCTTCTAACTTTTCCACCTCATAGAAGAGTCCGCTTCCGGCTTCGGACAGGTCATATAACTGGTCATAAGCTAAATCAAAAGTTTCGGGTTGAATATCGAGCGGGCTGTGAGCTACGTATTCCGTATTTGTCCAGATGGAATAAATCATACCGTCAAATTCCTGTGCGCGGCTATAGATGGTTTTGTAAGGCAGGGTCGAACCCGTGCCGGTGACGTTAGGTAAATTGCTGTCGAGACCGTCGCTCATTACGATCAGGGCTTTACGACGCATGCTGATTGATTCTTTGTCTATATAGTCGAGGGCATAATTTATTGCGTCATAAAGCTTGGTATCTCCTTGCGGAGATTGCATCGAATTGACCGCCGCGGTCAGGTCGGATTTATTAGAAGTAAAGGGCGAGACGAGGCTGGTGGTGCCGGAAAAAGCTACGATGGCTATACGGTCTTGGGAGCGAGTGGCGGAGACGAAACGTTTCGTCGCGGCACGAATAATATCAGTGACTTTAGCCGTAGAGCCGGATAAATCTATTAGCAGAAGCAAATCAAAAGGTGCATTGACGGTTTCAAAGTGCTCTATCTTTTGTTCGACGCCGTCCTCTTCGAGTTTAAAATCCTGTTGACGTAATCCTGTTATTACTCGCCCGGTAGAGCGCTCTACTACGCTTGCATTTAGTGTGACCAGATCGGTCTCAACTTTTATAACTTCATCTTCATCAACTTCGAGCGGCGCGCCTGCTGCCGGCTGATTCGCAGACTGGCTTGAGCGCGGAACATCAGAAGTTACGTTTTTTAAAACTGGTGGAAGGGGAGCATCTTCTCGCCGGAGAGCCTCTTTTTTTATAGTTGCATTTTCTCGTGCGGTTGCGATTCCCGCAGAGGGCTGGGCGGAAGAGAGACGAATTATACCCGTATCAGAATATAGACTTACCTGTGAAGAGCCTGTGCCCCGGAGAGCTTGATATTTCGTTTTAATTTCTTTGTTTTCTGTGGAGAGAACTGCTCCATTGATGGAATGAGCTGTGAGGGAAATATTCGGCTTTTCCGGCAAAGTAAAATTTATGTCTCCAGACACACTTCTGACGGAAAGAGATGAGGGAAGACCGTTGATATTGATTATTCCCTTGTTGGTCGATACCTGTAATTTGCTGTTTATCGGAACTTTCAATTTTAGAGCAACCGGGTATTGATTTCGGGAAAGATTGCCAGACACCTTGATACGTAATTTATTTTCCGAACGCTCTAACTCCAAAGGGGATATTTTAATATCTGAGGGTAAGACGGAGGTTGAAACTTCTATATAGCTTTCCTGCCAGACAGTAACTTCAATGTCACCAAAAGGATTTTCTAAACGTATTTCTCCATTCGCAGGAGGAAATATCTTGAGCGCAGGAGCTTCTTGCGCGGAGACTATGGTAGATAAGCAAAGAATTAATATGATTATATTAAGTAGCGTTTTTGAAAAAAGGTAGTTCATAATTACCAGTACCCTGTAATCTGAATTGTTAGAGTAGAAGCCAACCCTTCGCTTGATCTAACGGCTAATATCAGATGAACTTTCTTGTTGTTAGGGTGTTTCAACATTGAAATATACGATTTATTTCTTTCTCCTTCCCTTAGATTTTCAGACCTGGCACACTATACGCACACAAAGCAAAAAGGGCAGCCCATCGGCCGCCCGTCTCTCTCTGGATTTAATGGTGTACCCGGCGAGACTGCCCTTGGTCGCACCCGGCCGCCGACACGGTGGCTTTTAAATTCTAATAACGGCGCGGGGCGGCGGGTGACGGCCGGGCGTTAGGCTTACAATCGAGTGACCATGAAGAAGCTCGCGAAGGCGGTGTTACTCATATTCTCCATTCTGGCCGTCGCGGTGGGGCTGTTCGCGGCGCGCATCTACTCATATCGCAATGCAGGCTCTGACGCGCCGGCCGACGCTGCCATCGTGCTCGGTGCTGCCGTCTGGGGCGCGGAGGTCTCCCCCGTCTTTAGGGAGCGCATTAATCACGGCATTGACCTCTACCGGAAGGGCAAAGTCCGTAAGTTGATCTTCACCGGCGGTCAGGGCAATAAGGGCGAACTGACCGAGTCGGCCGGCGCCCGACAGTACGCACTACAGAGCGGGATTCCAGCGGAGGACATTCTGATCGAAGAGAAATCTCATACCACGTATGAGAACATCCTGTATGCGAAGCAGCTCGCGGACGCGCAAGGGGTGCGGGAGGTGCTGATCGTGAGCGACCCTTTGCACATGAAGAGAGCAATGGCGATGGCAAGAGATGTGGGACTGTTAGCTAACCCGTCGCCGACGCCGAGCACCAGGTATCAAGGGCTGAAGAGCCAAGCCACTCTGTTGGCGCATGAGACCTATTATTACATTGGTTATTTGCTGAGCCGCTCATTGCCCAAGGCGGTGCCCGGGTAAACAGGTAAGCCTCACGCTCGGCGTGCAGCGGACGCGCACAATTAACTTTCTCATCCCGGACGTTCTATGCGCGGCGCTGATGCCGTGCGTTAGTCGCCATCAGCGCCGCGCAAGACTTAAAGAAAGAGGAGGATCGATATGGCAGATCAAAATGAAAGCTTAGAGACCGGACAGTCCGTCACCGGAGAGTTGCGCAACGTACGATACTGCGAGGTCATCCCCGTCACACGGAAGGGAGCAAGGCTTACGACATGGATCTACAACACGCTCGGGCTGAACAATTGTCCTGCCTCCGAGTGGGATGCGCTGACCGAAGATGAGGTCAACGAGGCATATGGGTCAGTGGCCGCCAAGCTGAACGGCCCGCGCTACTGGGTAATGGATAAAATCGTCGGGTCGGGGTCATCGACCACCGGCGAGAGGTTCACTTTTGGCGGCATCGAGATGGAGCTTCGAGCCAAGCTGGAGACGAGGCTCAGAGAGGGGACGGTCGGCGAAGAGTTCTACGTCCCGAATGAGGTGCAGCGCGACACGGTGTTCACGTACAAGGCTGGCATGCCGGTCTACGAATTGACCTCTCCCGAAGGTGATGTGTACGTCATGCAGTCCTATGCACAAATCAAAGACAAGAACCTGAACATAGACGGGCTGGCTTCGCTAGGGAGCAGACTGACGCTGCCGGAGGGCTGGGCGTACACAACGCGCACGCTCACCGAAGACCTCTCGCTCGATAGCGGCGGGCTGGCCTATGTCGTCAACGACGACTTCTACAACGCCTACCAGCGGCGCACCTGAGCTGTGGCGTGGTGTCGTGATCACCGTTTGATTGCAGGTCGCGGTGAGAGCGTCGTCTAACCACAGCAAAGGGCGCGGCGTAGGGGCGGTTTAGTTGGAGGGTCAGCTACGGCTCATCCTCTTCTATGCAACAAAGTCTTTCAAATGTGAGATGTGAATCCCGAAGTCCTCCGTGCTTCCTCCATATCGTCTCCACCTGCTTAGCGCTTCTGCGGCGAGGCAGTTTCGGGCGACGGCCTCGCGTCGGGCGCAGGGTCGTCAGCGGGCGGCGTCGTCAGGCCGTTCGCCGGAGCGTGTGTCGGGAGCCTGAGCACGCCGAGCGTCTGGTCGTAACGCCCGACGCCGAGCAAACGCCCGTCGGGCGAGACGGCCAGTGACGAAGGCCACGTCCAGCCCACGTCCTCGCCGTACGTGCGTACGAGTTCCCCGGAGTCGACGTCCCAGAACCAGACCATCGAGGGCGAAGAGGAGATGAGCGTGCGGCCGTCGGGCGTGAAGGCCAGATGCGAGGAGAAGGAGTTGGCCGCGCCGAAGCTACGGAGCAGCGCGCCGTCGCCGACGCGCCAGAGCTGCAAGTGTTCGCCGTAGTGGTCGGTCGAGACGGCGAGCGTCCCTCCGTCGGGCGAGAAGGCGAGCGAGAAGACGGGATAGCCGTTACCGGCGAGCGTACGCAAGAGCGCCCAGTCCGAGGTGCGCCACAGACGCACCTTTGCGTCGCCGCTCCCCGTGGCGAGTAGTTGGCCGTCCGGCGAGAAGGCGACCCACTGGACGGCCAGATAGTTCTCGGCCGCCGTGAAGGAGTGCAGCAGCGCGCCGCTCGACGCGCTCCAGATTTTGACGAGCGAGTCCCTGCCGCCCGACGCGAGTATCTGCCCGCCGGGCGCGTACGAAAGGGTCGTCGTCCCGCCGCCGTGCCCCGGCATCGAGCGGAGCATCGAGCCCCTCGGGCCGCCCCAGAGGATAATGCGCGAGTCGCGGTTGTCGAGCGAGGCGGAACCGGACGCGGTCGCGAGCGTCAGCCCGTCGGGCGCGTATGCGAGCGCGTTGACGACGTCGCCGTGACCGAGCAAGGGAAGGATGAGCGCGCCGTCCGAAGCGCGCCGCACCTCCGCGCCCCAGAGCGTGTTCGTGTCGTCCACGGCGTTCGTGGTCGAGAAGTACTGCCCGTCGGGCGAGAACGCAGCCCGCGTCACGAAGGCGCGCCGCGCGCCGAACTGCCGCACGACCAAGCCCGACGGCACGTGCCACAGCTTCGCGATCTGCTCCGAGCCGCGGCCGTAGAGCGTCATGTTATCGGCGAAGATGAGTTGGTTAACGCCCCCCCTCAAGGCGGGGAACGAGCCGACCGGCTGCCCCGTGGCGATGTTCCAGAGGTAGACGTTGTTGACACAGTCGAGGCAGGCGGCGTCCGACCCGGCCGAGGCGAGCGTCAGCCCGTCGGGGGAGAAGGCGAGCGTGTAGACGGCCGAGTTCGGCGGCCCCTCGAACTTGTGTGCGAGAGTCCAATCGGAAGTCCTCCAGAGCCAGACCGCGCCGCGCCCCCCCGCGCCGCCCCAATCGCCGACCGCCAGATAGCGCCCGTCGGGTGAGTAGGAGATCGAGTCGGAGATGAAGGTCATGCCCGAAAGCTTCTGCACCAGCGCGCCGTCCGACATGCGCCAGACGCGCCCCTCGGGCACCTCGCTCCAGTAGTCCGACCCGGTGGCGGCGAAGAAGAAGCCGTCGGGCGAGAAGGCGACGGCGCGGACGTTGAAGGGGCCGAACGTGCCGACCTTCGCCCCGTCCACGGTGCGCAGGACGCGCACCGTCGAGTTCTCCGTGCCGAGCACCATGTACCCCGCGTTGGCCGTCAACTGCATCGAGTTGAACCCGTAGGTCTCGCCGCGGTTGAAGTCGCGCACCTCCTTGCCGTCCGAGACGCGGTATGCCTTGAGCGTGCCCGTCGCGGCCTCGCTGCCCGGGAGCCACTTGCCCGCGGCGAGCAGGTACTGCCCGTCGGGCGTGAACCGGAGCGCGGTCGCGTCGTAGAGCGCGCCGAAGGTCTTCAGCAGCCGCCCGTCGGAGAAGCGCCAGATTTTGATCGTGCCGTTCGAAGAGGTCGCGAGCAGTTGGCGGTCGGGCGAGAGCGCCACGGCCTTGCCGCCCCCGGCCTCGCCGCCCGACTGCCAGGCGATGTCCGGCCGCTCCGCCTTCGACCCGCCCTGCGTCACCGTGAAGGTCTTGCCGCCGATGCTGACCGTCCCGGTGCGCGGCGAGGCGGAGTCGTTGCGTTCCACATTCACGCCGAAGCTCCTGCCGCCCGTGCCGTAGCCCTGTCCAGATGGAAGCCGTATCCAGGAGACGTCGCTCTTCGCGATCCAGTCACACTCGGCCGGCGCGCTGATCTGCGTGAAGGGAGAGCCGCCCGTGAAGTAGACGAAGCCGCTCTCGGGGTTGAGCGAAGTCACGCAGAGGCCGTCCGACAAGGGCGGCGTGCCGCGGAAGATCGCTCCCTTGTCGCCGACGAGGAACTCCCAGGTCTTGCTCGGCGGGTCGAACGTGTGACCGTCCTTCGTCACGGTCAACGTGTAATCGCCGAGCGGGGCGAGGCCGCGCAGGACAGCGTAGCCGCGGGCGTCGGTCTGCACCGTGCCCGCGGCGGTACCCGAGAGCGTGATGGTCGCGCCGGCGATTGATTGGTCGAACGGCGTCTTGGCATAGACCTCTAACGAGTAGGTCGATTTCAGTCCCGCGAAGTTGTAGGTCTGGTCGCCTGACAGGTTCGAGAAGGTGACGTTCTGCGGGTCAAACGAGTAGAAGTCTCGCGAGGGGATGATGCTGTAGAGGCCGTCGGCCGGGACAGAGAACGAGTAGAGGCCGGTGCCGTCGGTCAGAACCTGACCGTTGCGGTCGCCGGCGAGCCTGACGAGTGCGCCGCCGAGGGGCTGGCCGTTCTCCGTGATGCGGCCGCTGACCTGGACGGGCTTCGCTGCGGCGTTGAAGTTCGCCGTCTGCGACTGTGTCACGTTGTTGAAGCTGTGGCTCGACGGCGTGAAGAGATAAGAGCCGTTCTCGGGCGTGACCGTGTAGTCGCGCCCGGGCTCCAGGCAGTTGAAACCGTAGTTGCCGTTGCCGTCCGTGTACTCCGAGCGCGGGTAGAAGTAGCCGTCGAGATTCAGCTTCAGCCCGGCGACGGGGCTACCCGCGGCGTCCGTCGCGCGCCCGCGTATGTTCGGCAGTGGGTTCGGATTGACGGTCGCCCTGGCAGAGATGCTTGAGTCGAACTTGAAGTTCGAGGTTGACCAGGTAGAGGGCTGGAAGGTGTAGCCGCTCTTCACGAACGCGACCGTGTAGCCGCCGCCGGCCGGGAGGTCTGGGAAGGAGAAGCGGCCGTCTGCGTCTGTGAGCGCGCTCGCGCTCGAAGAGCCGCCGAGCGTGACCACCACGTCCTTGATGCCGCTGCCGCAGTAGTTGTCTGTAACCTGACCCGCGATGCTGTATGTGAGCACGCCCGGCGCAGAGGAATTCAGCGGGACGAGTCGCCCCTGCACGCCGACGACGAGCGGGAAGAGGGCGGCTAGCGCGGATACTATGAGGAAGGCCGTGATGAAGTTGAATTTCAAACCCCTCGGCCTGGCGGAGCGCCCCTTACCTGTGTCCTTGTGAGTCATGGCGTCAACCTCCCGCGTGAGCGGCATACAGACACGGAAGCCGTACGCCGAGGGGGGCTGGCGCTAGTCTTCCGTGAGCGAGCCGCGCGCTACCTTCCGCGGCGAAGGCCGCGCGGCGTTGGGGCAAGCGTCGAACGCCACGGGCGGGGGAAAGCCCGTGGACGGAAAGTTTCAGAAAGCATGCAGGGGGAAGCGTCGGGTTACTGTCACCCTGTACGGACGGTGGTATGTGCGAGGTTTGAGAGCCGATCCTGTTCGGAACGGCTCTGAAGCTGACTTGGAGAGACGGTTTAACTTTGGGAACGCGGCGAAACGCGCAAAAGGATATTGCAGCCCCGTGCGGAAGTCAACGGAAATTATAGTGGCGCCGCGCCAGAGGTTCTAAGTGGCAATAATCAATCATTCAGCCTCCACAGGAAACCAGATTTATGCCTTTAAGTCACTTCCCGATAGTGTCGAATACGCGCTTCGCCAGGAGCTGTTAGACGGCTTGCCGCCGGCACATGCTCAACACTTTTATAAAGACCTGTATGTGAATTCGGGACTGTCGCCAAGATGGTATTCAAGCTCTATGCTTGTTCCTCCGCGAATCTTGCCCGGATCATATAAAATTTTGGGACAGGTCAATCCAGATTCATAAGCCCGCAGTGCAATGGAGTCGAAGACGTTGATAGTGGTTAAGAGCATTAAGTTAAACTCCCCATCTAAATCCTTCGGAACATCGAGTATGACTTTCGGGAAAAGAGATTCTCCACGACGTTCACCGCTGCTGCCTGAGGCTAACAAGTTGCGATAACTCTCGGCAGTCGACTCAAGAACACCGCCGAGCTTGATCCTGACTTTGTCCTTGCCGCTGCCCGCCAACAAAGTATTTGCATCAACAGCTTCGACAGGGAGAATTGTAAACTCT
>DASVPS010000331.1:0-14189 GCA_036389555.1 Pyrinomonadaceae bacterium | reverse complement strand
CACGCGCGGCGCAGCGCAATCAACTCCGCGCGAAAACTTGACTCGCGATCAATCTCGCGCCTGAGCAGCGCGCGGTAATCGCGCTCGCGCGCCTCCTCCCCGCTCACGAGCAGCGCGGGAATCAACGCAGGGTTGCCCGCGATCATCTCGCCGAAGAATTCGGACGCGCCGCAGAGACGCACGAGCGCGCGCAAGCTCTCCTCGGAGAGTTCGACGCTCGTGTTCGACTTGTCGAGCGAGGCGGCGACACGCGCGACGTAGGAGAGCGCGCGTCGCGGGTTGAGCGAGTCGTGCGCCGCATCGTTGAGGAGACGCGCAACGCGCCCCGTCGTGGCGAAGGCGGCTTCCGGCTCGCGCGCGTGGAGGTTGACCGGACGACCATCGGAAATGAGGCGTGGCGCGAAGACCTGCGCGGCGGCCATCGTCGCGACGGCCGCGGCGTGTGCGCTCGATGCGACTTCGAGACGCGGCTCGCGAAACGGCGCGCCGCTGTGATTCGCAGGAACATGCGTCGCGGCGTCCGCTTCGTCAACGCTAACGGAGGATTCACTGGCGGACGCCCCCAGCGTTGACTCAACGCTTGCGCTCTCACCCGTCGCCGCTTCACACGTGACATCGTCGCCGGCGGGCGCGGCCTGTTCATTCTCGCTCGATGCGTGCTGCGCGCTCTGCCGGTTCTCGCCGAATACACGCTCGTATGCGGCGCGCACGCGCGCGGTGTGTAGTTCGAGCGCGCGGTTGAATTCGCCGAGCGCATCTTGACCCGTGAAATTCATACGCCGCGCGACGAGCGTGCGCCGCCCCTCTTCGTCGGGGACGGAATGTGTTTGCAGGCCGTGCTCCATTTGCAGGCGGTGTTCGAGCATGCGCAAGAATGCGTAGGCGTCGGAGAGTTCGGTGCGCTCGCGCTCGGTGACGAGGTGGCGGTCTGCGAGGCGGCCGAGGCTGATGAGCGTGTGCGGCGCGTGCAGCCAGATGTCATCCGCGCCGTGCGCGAGTTGGAGTGCTTGCGCGATGAACTCGATCTCGCGTATGCCGCCGCGACCGAGTTTGACGTTGAAGCCGCGCAGACCGCCGCCGTGCTGCCGGTCGATCTTTTGCTTGGCGAGACGGACGTTCCTGAGCGCCTCTTCGATTGACGCGGCGTGCGTGTAGATGCGCCCGCGCACCTCTTCGGCGAAGCGCGCGTAGAGCGCGCTCGTCCCGGCGGCGGCGCGCGACCTGATGAGCGTTTGCAGTTCCCAGGCCTGCGCCTTCGCGCGGTAGTAACGCAGGGCTTCCGTGAGCGAACAACTGAGCGCGCCGTCGCGGCCGTGCGGGCGCAGGCGCAGGTCAACGCGATAGGCCGCGCCCTCGCCCGACTGCTGGCCGACGAGGCGCGTCATGCGTTCGGCGAGGCGGTTGAAGTATTCGCGGTTGGTCGTCTGGCCGCGGTCGCCCGCGCCGGACGTTTCGCCGTCGTCGGAATAGAGGACGAGGAGGTCTATGTCGGAGGCGTAGTTGAGTTCGCGTGAACCGAGTTTGCCGAGCGCGACGACGCAGAAACTCGCGGTCGTCTTGCGCCCGCGCGTGTCCGTGCAGAGCGGCGCGCCGTGGCGGTTGTCCAGCTCCTGACGGGCAAGGTTGAGCGCGTAGGCGAGCACGGCGTCGGCGAGGTTCGAGAGTTCTTCCGTCGTCTCGACGATGGAGTTCGTGCGGCGCAGGTCGTGCAGATAGATGCGCAGCAACTCGCGCCGCCGGAAACGCGCGAGCAAGACCTGCGGCTCGACCTGCGAATGCGTCAGCGCAAAGCGCGCGAGCGACTCGCCCAATTCCTCCGTCGTACGGACATGCGTGTCGGCGCGTTCGCGCGCGAGCCAGTTCAAATACTCCGGGTTCTGCGCGAGCGTCGTCCCCAACAGCGGACTCCAAGCCGCGAGCGCCAGTGCGTCCGCGAGCAACCCCTCGTCGCGCACGAGCCGCGCGGCCGCGCGCGCATCGTCCGCCGCCAGCCGCTCATAAAACATGCGCGCCCCCTCCGCGTCCGGCAAGTCGCGCACGAGCGATTCGATCTTTTCGTCAAACTTACGCAAGGCACATTGATTGTAACGCGAAGCGTGGCGCGTTGCTTAGCGAACACCGCGCCGCGACACGGCGGGACAAGAACACGCGCGAATGCTCAGGACTGCGATATAATTCCCACACTACAGCTTATAAGGATGCGCTTCTGTTTATTTAACATTAGTCGGCATGCCTCACTACACGGCTCGCAGCTTAATTAAACCAGGGATGTCTAAATATGACCTTAAAAGCGGACGTTCTGATCGTCACCGTGACAGAAGTTGAAAGTGAAGCGGTAATCAAAGTTTTTCAGGAAGCGACGGGACACGTCCCACACTCTCAGCTAATAGGCGACAGGATGTACCAAGACCTCGGCCTCGTAAACGGCGCGAGGGTATTTATAGCGCAATCCGAAATGGGGTCAATCGGGCAAGGCGCGTCTCAACAGACCGTGCAGAAAGGCATCGCCGCGCTTTCGCCTTCGGCGGTCATCATGGTGGGCATCGCTTTCGGCGTCAACGCCGAGAAACAGTCCATCGGCGACATTCTAATTTCAAAGCACCTCCGCCTGTATGACCTCCAGCGCGTCGGCACGAATACGGAAGGCAAGCTCGAACTCGTCCCGCGCGGTGATCGCCCGCACGCTTCCGCACGGCTCTTGAGCTGCTTCAAAGTCGCAGCCCAATATTGGGACAAGTCGAAAGCAAAGGTACGCTTCGGCCTCATCCTCTCCGGCGAGAAGTTAGCGGACAATCTGGACTTTCTCCATCAACTCCTCGGATTCGAGCGGGAAGCTATCGGTGGCGAGATGGAAGGGGCAGGGCTTTACGTGGCCTGCCAGGACAGCAAAGTTGACTGGATTCTGGTCAAGTCCATCTGCGACTGGGGTGACGGCAACAAGGCACAGGATAAAGATGCGCGCCAGCAATTGGCTGCTCACAATGCCGCCAGCTTCGTCTTGCACGCCCTCCAACAAGCATCGCTCAAGGAGGAGGCGGAAACCCGCCCGCGCGTCATGCCGATGAGAGACTTCCTGCCCGCCGCGCCGCCAGTGGCCGATACGGCCGTTGCGGCGTCGAACCGGGAGAGTCGTTCCAGTCTGCCTACGCAGCCTTACTTCTTCGGACGCGAAAAGGAGTTGGCGATCATCGCCGACGCGCTCGCGCCCGAGTCGCGCAGTTGGGGCGTGTTGATTGACGGCCCCGGCGGCATGGGCAAGACCGCGCTCGCGATCCGCGCCGGGCACCTCGCCCCGGTCGAACACTTCCCGCGCAAGATTTTCCTCTCCGCCAAGGGGCGCGAGTTGACCCCGGCGGGCGAACAGCCCTTGCAGGATTTCATGCTCCCCAACTTCATGTCGCTGCTCTCGGAACTGGCGCGCGAGTTGGGCGAAGAGGACATCGCGCGCATGCCCCCGAACGAACGCGCCAACACCGTGCGCCGCGTCCTGACGGATACCGGGCAAGCCCTCATCGTCATAGACAACGTAGAGACTTTCGACGAGCCGGAGCGCATCCGCCTCTACCAGTTCCTCAGCCGACTGCCCGGCACGTGCAAAGCCATTGTCACCAGCCGCCGCCGCACAGATATTGACGCGCGCATCATCCGCCTCGACCGCCTCGTGCTCAAAGACGCGCTCGACTTGATCAACGAACTAGCGAAGACCAACCGACACCTCTCGCGCGCCAACGACAAAGAACGCCAAGACCTCTACGAGATCAGCGGCGGCAATCCCCTCATCATCAAGTGGGTGGCCGGACAACTGGGGCGCGCGGGCAGCAACTGCCGCACCATCGCTGAGGCGTGCGCGTACATGGAAGCCGCCCCGCCGGCCAACGACCCGCTGGAATTCATCTTCGGCGACCTGCTCGACACCTTTACCGACAGCGAGACGGCCGTGCTCGCCGCCCTGACGCACTTCACCCAACCGGCCAAGGTGGAATGGATCGCCGAATTATCAGGGCTGAAACATCTCGCCGCACAAACCGCACTGGAAGATTTAGCCGACCGCGCCCTGCTCGTGAGCGACGAGGCGGCTCAGACATTTTTCCTTCCCCCACTGGCAGCCTCTTTCTTGCGCCGCACACGCCCTGAAGCCGTTGCCCAGACCGGCAACCGCCTGACCGCACGCGCCTATGCGCTGGTGATGGAGAATGGCGATGAAAATTACGAACGCTTTCCCACAATGGAGGGTGAATGGCCGACAATAGCCGCCGCGCTGCCGCTTTTCATTCAAGGAGATAACACCAGACTTCAGGCTCTAAGCAAGGCACTCAATCGCTTTCTAGAGTTTTCTGGGCGATGGGATGACTGGCTTACTCTTAGCCAGCAGACCGAGGAGAGGGCGTTAGGCGCAAATGATTTTTATACGGCTGGCTGGCGGGCATATATGGCTGGACAAGTGTACCGATTGCGCGGACAGCCTGCCCACGTGTTGGACTGCGCTGCTCGGTGTGAAGCGCATTGGCGAGAAGCAAACGCGGGAGTTAGAGAGAAAGCAACAGCTATCCGGCTTCGCGGTCTTGGACATCATTTGGAGAAAAATGATCATGCTGCAATAACAGCTTTCAAAGAATCCTTAGAATTGCTGCGCCTTCATGCGCCGGAGACCAGTGATATGGCAATTGTGTTGAATAGCCTTGCAAGTGCTGAAATGGACTCTGGAGATTATGCCGCAGCCGAACGTGACTACCGGGAAGCATTGAGGATCGCGAAGAACATAAACTACCAAGAAGGTATCGCGAGTTACACATGCAACTTGACCTTCATCGCCGCAGCGCGTCAGGATTGGCCTGCCGTTGAAGAGTTAGCGCGTGAGTCGCTAGCGATGTCTGAAACATTGGGACGGCTTGAATTGATAGGCTTAAATTGCGACACACTCGCCGAAGCTCTGCTCAGGCAGAACCAACCGCAAGCGGCTCTGTCCTATGCACGTCGCGCAGTTGATATTTTTACCAGTCTACGCCAACCGGGGCGACTTGAAAGAGCGCAGGCCGTGTTGCAGGAGTGCGAAGATATGAGCGACGAATGAACGTGTGCCGCGAGTTGAGACGGCCATGGAGACGAAATGCGGATTGCTGAATCGGTAGCTCACGAAACATAGTCTAAAGACCGCGGCTCTGAGTGATGGTTCGAGGGCTGGGCTTTTTCATCTGCTATACTCGCCCGTCGTTGGAGCAGCTAACGAATAGATTGTTTGAGGAGGGCACGATCATGAGAAGCAGCAGGAGAGACGAGGAGACGTATTGCTTTTGAGCGTTCGAGCAAACGGCGCAGGGGGTTCCCGTCCGAGACGCGCGTGAAGCGTGGGCGGAGAGTGGTCGGGGGCGAGAAGGAGTTGTCGGAGAAGTTGGGGAGAAACGATCTGTGTCCGTGCGGCTCGGCGCGTAGGTTTCAAGAGATGTTGTTTGCGCGAGGGCAGGTTTGAAGGGTCGCTGCGTGATTACTACTTTTAGGGAGTGAATAGTGGAGTTGGAAGGCGCGCCCCCGTTCGGGAGCGCGCCTTCAACTGCGAGAGTTCATAGGCCGCCGGGCGGCGGGAAAGGGCGCGCATTGAAAATCATTCGGAGAGTATTCGCGGCGGGGTATGTGGCGATCATCTTTTTGTTCCTGTGCTGCGGCGTGTCGCTCATCGCCTTCGCGGGGATGGAGTTGTGGAGCGGGATCAATCCGGGCGCGGCGAAGCCTCTGGGGGAACGCTTCAATGCGGTGCTGGAGTGTGTGGGGTTGTTGACCATCGCGGTGGCCGCGCTCGAACTGGGACAGACCATCCTCGAAGAAGAGGTGCAGCGCGAGGCGCAGATGAGCGCGCCGACGCGGGTGCGCCGTTTCCTGTCGCGGTTCATGGTGGTCGTCATCGTGTCGCTGTCAATTGAGTCGCTGGTGGCGGTCTTTCAATTTTTGCACGATGACCCGTCGCGTTTGCCGCAGGCGGCCATGATCGCCATCGCGGCGGCCGCGATGCTGGCGGCGTGGGGCGTATTCGTCAAATTGAACAAGAGCGCGGAAGAGTTGGAGCCGGAGGCGATGAGAGATGCCAAGAGCGAGGATCAGGCCGTGGAAGAGAGTCAGGGAGTGAGATGAGCCGCGCGTGCGCAGGAAGGGTGCGCCTCTGCGCGCGGGCGACGGGCGAATTTCTTTGTGGGAAAGGCAGACACGCTGCGCCGTACATCCAAGCCGGAAATTTTGACCGCGAAGGTTTACGCCGAAGCATTGCGTGAGTTGACCGGGCGCGACCCAGACCTCGCGCGCCTGTTGGCCGAGTTCGGCACGCCGCCGACGTGGTTTCGCGAGCCGGGATTTCCGACGCTCGTTCACATCATACTGGAACAGCAAGTGTCGCTCGCCTCGGCCAGAGTCGCCTTCACGCGCCTCCTGTCGCTCGCCTCGCCGCTCACGCCCCGCAGCTTCCTCGCGCTCGACGATGCCGCGCTCAAGGGCGCGGGCTTCAGCCGCCAGAAGACACTCTACGGGCGGCATCTGGCCGAGGCCGTGGCCGAAGGGCGTCTGAACCTGGAAGCGTTCGGCCGTATGGACGATGCGGAAGTGAAGGCCGAGCTAACGAGGGTCAAAGGGATCGGCTCGTGGACGGCGGACATCTACCTTCTGATGTCGCTGCGCCGCACGGATGCCTGGCCTGCCGGCGACCTCGCGCTCGCCGTGGCGTTGCAGGAGGTCAAAGGTCTCGCGTCGCGTCCCGCGCCCGTCGAACTCGCATCCATCGCAGAGGCTTGGCGGCCGTGGCGTGCGGTTGGCGCGCGGCTGTTGTGGAATTATTATCTGAACCGGCGAGCAATGACCATGCCTCGCAATGAAGTTTGACCCACCTTCTACAAACCTTGA
Organism: Pyrinomonadaceae bacterium; assembly: GCA_036389555.1. Taxonomy (GTDB): domain Bacteria; phylum Acidobacteriota; class Blastocatellia; order Pyrinomonadales; family Pyrinomonadaceae; genus JAIVJZ01. The sequence continues at coordinate 7,307 of DASVPS010000331.1, read as the reverse complement.
GGAGAACCGCCCTTGAAGACGAGATCAATCCCCTGTCTGCTCGCGCTGCTCTTATGTCTGACGTATGTAACGAACCTGTCTGCACGGACGCGCCCCAATCAGCACTGGCCTTCCTTTCGCGGCCGAGACGCATCCGGCGTCGCCGACGGACAGAATTTGCCTCATAGTTGGGATGCGGGCAAAGGCGAACACATCAAGTGGAAGACGAGGATTCCGGGGCTGGCGCATTCGAGTCCGATTGTGTGGGGCGGGCGCGTCTTCGTCACGACCGCGGTCAGTAGCGCGCGCGGCGACGGCACTTTTCGCCACGGCCTCTACGGCGACGGCGATGCTTCCGACGACAGATCGAGCCAACAGTGGAAACTGTACGCGCTGGATCGTGTGACCGGCAAAGTGCTGTGGGAGCGGACGGCTTACGAGGGCGTGCCGCGCGAGCGGCGACACGTCAAGGCGACTTACGCCAACGCGACCCCGGCGACCGACGGCCGCTACGTGGTTGCCTTCTTTGGCTCGCAGGGCTTGTATGCGTTCGACATGCGCGGCCGCCAGTTGTGGAAGAAAGACCTCGGCGTGCTCAACGCGGGCGCGTACGACATTCCGAGTTACGAATGGGGCACGGCCAGTTCGCCCATCATTTACAAAGACGCCGTCGTCGTGCAATGCGACACGCAGACGGGATCGTTCCTGCTGGCGTCGGACATCAAAACCGGCCGGACGCTCTGGAAGACGCCGCGCGAAGAACTTCCCTCCTGGGGCACGCCGACCGTCTACACCGGCGCGCGTCGCGCCGAGATCATCACCAACGCTTCCAACTTCATACGCGGCTACGACCCGCAGACGGGCAGGGAGTTGTGGCGTCTGGGCGGCAGCTCGAAGATCACCGCACCCACGCCCGTCTTCTCCGGCGACTTGATCGTCGTGGCGAGCGGGCGGCGGCCGGAAGCGCCGATCTTCGTCATCCGTGCGGGCGCATCGGGCGACATCACTCTGGCTAAGGGGCAGACGTCGAACGGGTCTGTCGCGTGGAGCAAACAGGGGCGCGGCTCTTACATGCCGACGCCGCTTATCTACCGCGAACACCTCTACGTGCTCTCCAATCAGGGCGTGTTCGATTGTTACGATCTGCGTACGGGCGCGGAAGTTTACAGGGAAAGAATTCCGCATCAGGGCAGCGGCTTCAGCGCGTCGCCGGTGGCATCAGACGGGCGCATTTACTTGCCGAGTGAAGACGGCGAGATGTTCGTCGTCAGGGCTGGGGCGAAGTTCGAGTTGCTGGCGCGGAATTCGATGGGCGAACTCCTGATGGCAACCCCTGCGATCTCCGCGGGGATGATGTTCGTGAGAACTCAGCATCACCTGTTCGCCATCGGCAATTGAACAGGTCGAAATGTAAACGCCTTCGATACGGCGGAGGCGACTCGCGCCGTACGGGAATCGTTTCAGCCGTTCACGATCTTGCGGTAGGCGGCATAAACATCGGACAGGCGATCCGCGGCGGCCGGGTCGCTGCGCGCGAGCAGGGTGATGATCTCGTCGCGGCCGTTGAACAAACTTTGCGCGGCCTCGCGCTGCGCGGCCGTGAAAGTAGAGTCGTCGCCTTTGTCTATGTCTGCACGCAGGGAAGTATAGAACTGGCTGGCCGCCTGTCGCGCCGGTTCATAATCGCCGCGCCGCGCGTCGAGCGCCGCAGAGGCGAGCGCGTTCTGCCAGCGTGCCAGCGTGAGCGTGCGCTCGGTCGCCGCGAGATTGTTGCCGCTCTCGCGCGCCTTGAGCCACATCGGCACGAAGCCGACGAGGAAAGCGACGAGCACGAGCGCGGCATAGATGCCGATGCGCTGCATCAGGTTACTCGATCTCGCCGGTTTGATTTCGACTCTTTCACTCTTTACTTCTTCGCTCATGTCAACTTCTCCTTCAAGCTGCCGTCCGTCGGGTTCGCAGCAATACTTGACTCGACACAGTATCAGATGTCACCCGTAAAGGATGAACGGGAAATGAAAAGGAGGAGACAGAAAACAGAATTCAGGAGTCAGGAGGAAGGCCGATTCGCGCGCTTTATTCTGACTTCTGGATTCTGTTTTCTGTCTCCTACTTCATCGTTTCGCCTTCATCGTTCTCTTCAGATGTCGTAGTACATCGAGAATTCGAGCGGGTGTGGGCGCATGCGCAGGCGCGCGATCTCGTTCTCGCGTTTGTAGCTGATCCAGCGATCAATTAACTGGGGCGTGAACACGTCGCCTTTGAGCAGGAAGTCGTGGTCGGCTTCGAGCGCGGCGAGCGATTCGTCGAGCGAGCCGGGCAAACTCGGCACGTCTTTGAGTTGTTCGGGCGAGAGATCGTAGATGTCTTTGTCGAGCGGTTCGCCCGGATCGATGCGATTCTGGATGCCGTCGAGACCGGCGAGGAGCATCGCCGAAAAGGCCAGGTAAGGATTGCACGAAGGATCGGGCGGACGAAATTCCAGACGCTTCAACTTCGGATTGGTCGAGAACATCGGGATGCGTATGGCCGCAGAGCGATTGCGCGCCGAGTAAGCGAGGTTGACCGGCGCTTCAAAGCCGGGGACGAGTCGTGTGTAGCTGTTCGTGGTCGGCGCGGCGAAGGCGACGACCGCGGCGGCGTGTTTCAGGAGACCGCCGATGTAGAAGCGCGCCATCTCGGAGAGACCGGCGTAGCCGTCGCCCGCAAACAGCGGCTGCTCGCCTTTCCAGAGCGATTGATGACAGTGCATGCCCGAACCGTTGTCGCCGTAGAGCGGCTTCGGCATGAAGGTCGCGGTCTTGCCGTACTGGTAGGCCGTGTTGCGCACGACGTATTTGAAGAGTTGCAGGTTGTCGGCCGTCCCCAGCATCGTCGCGTAGCGAATATCAATTTCGCATTGACCGGCCGTGGCGACTTCGTGGTGATGACACTCGACCGTGATGCCGCAGCGTTCCAGAATCAGTGCGATCTCCGAGCGCAGGTCGCTCAAGGTGTCCGTGGGCGGAACAGGCACATAACCCTCTTTGGGACGGATGCGATAGCCCTGATTCGGGCCATTGGCCTCGTCCGCCGCGCGTCCCGAAGCCCAGTGGCCTTCGTCGGATTCGATGGTGTAACCGGCGGAGAATTGGTCGTTGTTGAAGCGCACGCCGTCGAAGACGAAGAACTCCGCTTCGGGGCCGAAGTAGACGGTATCGGCCAGGCCGGTGAAGCGCAGGTAGCTTTCGGCGCGCTGGGCGACGGAGCGCGGGTCTAACCCGTAGCCTTCCTTCGTGATCGGGTCGACGGCGTTGGCGATGAGGCAGAGCGTCTGCTCCTCGGCGAAAGGGTCCATCCACATCCGCGTCGCATCGGGCACGAGCAGCATGTCCGACTCGTGGATCGAAGCCCAGCCGCGCAGAGAAGAGGCGTCGAAGCCGAAGCCGTCCTCAAACGAGCCTTCGCTGAGTTCGTGGATGGGATAGGTTAAATGGTGCCATGCGCCGACGAGGTCTGTGAATCTGACGGAGAGAAATTTCGCTCCTTGTTCCTCGGCATACTTCAAGGCCGTTTTTGCGTTCATGTTGTCTCCTGATTGATGTAGGGAGTGTGGGGATGACAAGCCGCCGTCGTGCTGCGGAATTTGCGGGCGGCTGTTGAGAAGTTTGGCAAATGCTTCAAAGCGGGCGTCATTTAACTACTGCGTGGTGACGCTTAAAAAAGTCCGCATTATAGAGCCGCCGCGAAGCCTGTCAAGGTTTCACGCGAGAAACCGGCGTGACACACTTTTCAACAGCGCGCCCGGCGCTCTCCTAAACCTTTCTAAAGCTACCGTTTAAGCGCGCGCGCCGGCAGTTTTCGCCAAAAATAGTTATTGTCCGCCTACGGTTTTTCTGTTACTCTGCGACCTTAAGTTTTCCAACCATGAATGTTCCCACTAAAACGGCGCGCGCGACGGACGGGCGCGCACTTGATGCCCCAACTCGAACACTAGGGAGGCAGGAGACCGGAAGTTGACCACGGCCATTGAACAGACGCTCGAAACCTACGGCATCGAAAACTGGGGAGCCGGCTACTTCGGCATCAACCGCAAAGGTAATCTCATCGTCCACCCCTCGGACAACGACACCAAAACCTCCGCCGACCTCAAAGAGATCATCGACGACCTCGAACGACGCGGCATCTCCACGCCCGTCCTCCTGCGCTTTCCCCAACTCGTCACCGCGCAGGTGCGCAAACTCCAGCGCGCCTTTCGCGCCGCGATCCGCGAATTCGAGTATCAGGGCGCGCACATGTGCGTCTATCCGATGAAGGTCAACCAGCAGCGTGCGGTCGTCGAAGAGTACTTGCGCGAGGGCACGCGCTACGACTTCGGCCTGGAAGCCGGGTCGAAGGCCGAACTCTATGCCGCCATCGCGCTCGAACAGGCCAGCGACAGCCTGCTCGTCCTGAACGGCTTCAAGGACGAGGAGTTTATCAAACTCGCCTTCGTCGGCGCGCGCGCCGGCAAGCGCGTCGTGATCGTCATCGAGAAGATGAGCGAACTCGACCACATCCTGCGCTTCGCCGACAGCTTCGAGGAGGGACACGAAGGCGATCTGCCGCTCGTCGGCCTGCGCGTCAAACTCTACTCGAAGGGGTCTGGCCGCTGGGAGAAATCGGGCGGCGAGGCGGCGAAGTTCGGTCTGACGACGACCGAGATACTGGAAGTCATACGCCGCTTGCAGGAGGCCGGACGCATCGAGATGCTGCGCCTCTTGCACTTCCACATCGGCTCGCAACTGACCGACATCAAGCGCATCAAGAACGCGATGAAAGAGGCGGCGCGCGTCTATGCCAAGATTTACCAGATGAGGATTCCCATCGAGTTGCTCGACGTCGGCGGCGGCATGGCCGTCGATTACGACGGCTCGAAGACCGCCTTTGATTCCTCCGCCAACTACAACGCGCAGGAATTCGCCAACGACGTGATCTACACGATCAAGCAGGTGTGCGACGACGAGAACGTGCCGCACCCCACTGTCATACAGGAATCCGGGCGCTATCTCTCAGCCTACCACGCCATCCTCGTGACCAACGTGCAGGAAGAGATCGAGACGGTCGTCGAAGACATCACGCCCATCGAGATCGACGCAGACGATCCGCAGGTCATCACCGAACTCGGCGATTTACGCCAGAGCATCAGCATCAAAAATTATCGAGAGTATTACCACGACGCGCTCGAACATCGCGACACGATGTTTACGCTCTTCAACCTCGGCCTGATCTCTCTGGAAGACCGCGCGAAGGGCGAAGTGCTTTTCTGGGACGTGTGCGAGCGCGCCGACAAGTATGCGCAGCAGGCCGAATACGTCTCCGAGGAATTCGACGAACTGCGGCGGCTTTCGCGCGCCAAGTATCTGACGAACTTCTCCGTCTTTCGCTCCGCGCCCGATCACTGGGCGCTCGACCAGTTGTTCCCCATCGTGCCGATTCATCGTCTCAACAAAGTGCCGACCGCCTACGCCACTCTGTGCGACATCACCTGCGACTCGGACGGCGTGGTGGACAAGTTCGTCGATCTGCACGACGTGAAGCAGGTGCTCGAACTGCATCCGCTCATCAAGGGCGAGCCGTACTATCTGGCGTTCCTCCTTGTCGGCGCGTATCAGGAAGTGATGGGCAACAATCACAACCTCTTCGGCACGCCGAACGAGGCGCACATCCACATCGACGAGGACGGCTACCTGATCAAGAAAGTCCTGCGCGGCACGACCGTCGGCGAAGCGGTCGAGAGCGCGCGCTACGAGCCGGGGCAACTGCACGACGGCTTTCGCCGCCAAGTCAGGCAGCGCATCAAACAGGGTGAACTGACCGAGGCGGAGGGCGCGGAACTCGTAGAGTTCTACGAATCCCGCGCCAGCGCATACACCTATCTGGCAGTCAACGGAAAAGAGAGGAAGTGATGAGTGATGAGTAATGAGTGATGAGTAAAAAAACAAGTGAATCGTAAATCGTAAATAGAAGAAACCTGTTCTTTCTATTCACGATTTACGATTTACGATTCATGGCTTTTACTCATCACTCATCACTCATCACTCATCACTTGAAAATATATGGTAACTCAACGCAAACCGAGACCCTCGAAGTATCTGACCGTCCCGACGCGCCCGGTGCAGGTGGATCGCGACCGCTCGGTGGCAGGGCTGTTGGAGAAGATGGAGGGCACGGGCTTCGGCGCGCGCCAGTTGGCCGAGGCACACCGCATCTGGCTCGACATGCTCGGCGACAACACGACGATCTTCGTCGCCGCTTCCGGCGCGCTCATCCCGGCCGGGATGCGACGGCTTTTGGCCTACGTCATCAAGAACCGCTTCGTAGACGTGCTCGTCTGCTCCGGCGCGCTCCTCTTCCACGACCTGCACGAAACGCTCGGCCGCCAGCACTTCCAATCGCATCCGCAGATGACCGACGCCGAACTCGAAGCTTCGCAGATCAGCCGTATGCTCGACGTGATCGCGAGCGAAGAGGAATACCGCGAGGCAGAGGAATGGGTCGGCGGTTTCACGAACCAGCTCGACCAGACGCGCCCCTATTCGACGCGCGAGTTCCTGCATCTACTGGGGCGCGAACTCGCCGAAATCGCCACCGACGACGGCGTGCTCACTTCGGCCTACAAGGCGCGCGTCCCCGTCTTTTGCCCGACCATCGCCGACTCTTCCATTAGCATCGGCATCGCCAACTCGCGCTTCGAGAAGAAGAACAACTTCCAGTTCGATCTCATTCAGGACGTGCTCGATCTGACGCAGGTGGCGGCACGCGCGCGCGTCTCCGGCGTGATCAATCTGGGCGGCGGCACCTCGCGCAGTTTCCTACACCAGATGGAGGTCGCCACCAACATCGTCAAGACGCCCGCGCGCGGCCACAAGTACGCGATCCAGATTTCTACCGACGCGCCCCACCCCGGCGGCCGCTCCGGCGGGACGGTCGGCGACGAATCGCTCATCTACGGCAAACTCGCGCGCGGCGCGACCTCGGCCTACGTCAACTGCGACGCCACCATCGCGCTCCCCATCCTCGTCACCTCGCTGTCGCAAACCGCCGCCAAGTACATGAAAGGCCGCAAGCGCCCCAACTTCATCTTCGCCCGCGAACTAACCATCGAAGTACCGTAACGGGAAGGGATGAGGGATGAGGGATGAAGCAGAATTGATCCATTGATTCAACGGTTCATTGAATCAATAGACCTCTTGCAAAAGTCAGTTAGTTGATGCGACAAGTAGCTCACAGGAATAAACCGAATGAGCTACGAACAAATCAAAGATTTACAACCCGCTTTGTTCAAACGATATTGCGGGGTCAAACCT
>DASVPS010000330.1:0-1598 GCA_036389555.1 Pyrinomonadaceae bacterium | reverse complement strand
TGGTAGACGCGCACGTTTGAGGGGCGTGTGAGGTAACTCGTGGGGGTTCGAGTCCCCCCTTCGGCATCGACACCCTGCTTTAGATGTTGTAGTGCGAGACATCTGTTGAGCAGGGTGTTTTTATTTGCGCGTTTAAAGACCTCGCGCAACAGTCAACCAACCTTTCTTCCGAGTAACATCAAGAACTACACTGCGACAGGCAAACTAATAGCCCCGCTTATCAGGGCGGGGCTATTAAGTAATTCTCCAGAGCTAAAGCCCGTCTGTTCGTCTGTATCTGAGGATGATGGCTTTATCCCTTATCTCCCTACATCCGAACTACCTTTCCCGCCTCTTTTCCGAGGATAGTTGGGATTGGTGAGCTTCTCATTGCGATCCGCTTTTTCGAGAGCCGCCCCGCTTGGCTTCAAACGATCAGGAACCTCTTGGAATGGCTCTTGACGGGTCGGCCTATCGGATTTGGGCGGGGCCGGGTTTTGAGGTTGGCCGCCGTTCTCGGAGGGATTGGCGGGAACAAAGCCGTCGGAGTCTCCTATCGGCTTAGTTGATGTGATGGTTTTATTTTGGTTTGCTTTTGCCACGGTCATCTCCTTAACTAAAGATTCAAATTAGCCGGGACATGAAAATTATATTTTCATGTGCGCGGCGCGTGCAATCATGTGCAACAGATATGCCGCGCCGTAAAGAGTGTGATTGTTGGGAAGTCTCGGCTTGAGTTGCTCGCGATGGCGTTTGAATGTGAACAGGAGTAGACGCTTGTCATCAATGAGGAGTGAACATCTCTTCACAGTTGGCAAAATCTATTATCCTGCGGCGAGCGCAAACCAGCCCCGCCCGCTTTCGTTTCCCGCGCATCCCGCGCGCGTAGGCTTTGTTCGCCAACGAAGAGACTGTTAAACTCTGACACGTTCAGTTTCTTCTTGCGATACGCCGATGTCTTTTACCGTTTTCAAACTCCAAACGACAGCGCGACAACTTATTCTGGCGGCGACCCTCGTCCCGCTGCTCGCGGCCGCATCGTCCCGCGCTCAGTCGATTGATCTGAACGCCCCGACGCCCGTCCTCTCGAACGAGATTGCCGGGAGCATCGCGCCGCTCGACATCGGCGACGCGCGTTCGACGCGCTTCTTCTACACCTTCAACGGAGTGCAGGGCGATCTCGAACTCACGGTCGAGAGTTTCAATCTGGAAGGCGACGTAGACATCTTCGTCGCCAGCCACATGCGCCCGCTCACCAAGGTGACGCTCTATGCCGGGGCGAGCGCCAGCCGAAGCACGAAGACCGTCTATCTGCGCCGTGATGAATCGCTCATCCTGCGCGTGCAGGCGCGCACGCCGAACGACACCGAAGGGACTTATCGCATCCGTCTCGGCGGCGCATTCAGACCCGCCGCGCGTCTCGCCGTCGCGGAGGGAAGCGCGCCGGACGAGTCCACAACCGCGAACCCGTCGAGCGGTTCGGCCGCGACGGGCGCAAACCGGAAAGTCAGGCGCGTCTCCTCCGTCGGAGCGCGCATCGAAGAACCCGTCGTAGAGGTCGCCCGCGAAGAACCGACGCCTGAGCCGACGCCCGCCGCGACGCCCGCCGCCGCGAAGAA
>DASVPS010000329.1:0-41597 GCA_036389555.1 Pyrinomonadaceae bacterium | reverse complement strand
TTTGTCCGAAGACGAAGCGCGTGCCTTCCACACTGTACGGAAACGGACATCGGCCGATGTGCCTACGCTTCTTCTATCAACATGCCCCGGCCGCGCGCAATTCGTTCTCTCGCAGTGATTTTCCCTGCCCCGCGCGCCGTGCCGGGTCGCAATCCTCCCGGCTGGCACACCCGTTGCGAACGTATCGGCGATTAAGCATGAACAAGCGTTTCTGCTTCAGATCAACATATCAAGCGGGCGAACTATTTCTGAGGAGGCACGACAATGGGTTTACTAAATGACGACGAGGTTGAAGGGAAATTTGATCAGGCCAAAGGCGCGGTGAAGGATAAGGTGGGCGAAGCCACGGGCGACCGCGACCTCGAAGCCGAAGGCGAGGCCGACCGCGCCTCCGGCAACATCCAAGAAGGTTTCGGCACAGCCCGCCGCAAAGTCGGCGAAGCCATCGAAGACATCGGCGATAAGATCAGCCGGTAACAATAAAAGGGATGAGGGATGAAAGAAAGCACTCACTTGCTTGAATGCTTTCTTTCATCCCTCATCCCTCATCCCTCATCCCTTCCAACTACTCTTGTCTGACGTGTTCCGCGCCGAGGTCGGCGAGAACTTTTTCGATCTGGTCGCCATCCTCGACCGACTTGGCTTCGACACCGATGAGGATGCCGCCGCCGCGCAAGCCCGCATCGTAAACTTTCGCGCGATGCTCCGGGATGCCTGCGCCGACGAGCGCGCCGATCACGCCGCCCGCTGCGCCGCCCGCGCCTGCGCCGGCCAGCGCCGCCGCAATCGGCCCCGCGATTACCAGACCAATGCCCGGCAAAGCGATACTCGTTCCCACTGCCGCAATCGCCGCCAGCACCGCGCCGACCGTGCCGCCGACCGCGCCGCCGATCCCCGCGCCGTCGGCCGCGCGCGTTCCCGATTCGATTGCGAACTCTTTACTCTTCGTCGCGTCGGACATCAGCACGCTGATGTCATCGCGCGTGTAGCCGTGTTTGATGAGCGCGTCCACGGCGGCCTCGGCCGCCAGCCGCGTCTTGAAAAGCCCCGTCACGAGTTTTGCCATAAAATCCTCCTTCAATTTTCCACTCTTAAACCAAAAGGCCGTCCCGTTTTGAACACCTAAGCAGCAAGCCTTATGCCGACTCGCCGGGCGGCCTTAACGCCCCGGCGGGCGCGAAATTACGTTGGAGAACACGACACATCGCCCGCGTCTGGTGTAATGTTAAGCCTCATTTCACAAACACGGGGAAGGTTAACTCATGCTCAAAGCTATCATTTTCGATATTGACGGCACGCTCGTTGACTCGGTTGATCTGCACGCGCGCGCATGGCAGGAAGCATTTCGACACTTCGGTCGCGAAGTCGAATTCGAGCGAGTACGCCATCAGATCGGCAAGGGCGGCGATCAGTTGATGCCCGTCTTCTTCTCGGAAGAGGAACTCGAACGCTTCGGCGAAGAGATGGAAAAGTTCAGGGGCGACCTCTACAAGCGCGAATACATCTCGCGCGTGCGCGCCTTCCCGCAAGTGCGCGAACTCTTCGAGCGCATCCGCGGCGACGGCAAGCGCATCGCCCTCGCTTCCTCCGCCAAGAAAGACGAACTCAAAGTTTACAAAGAACTCGCGCGCATCACAGACCTCGTCGAAGAGGAAACCTCCGCCGACGACGCAGACAAGTCTAAGCCTCACCCGGACATCTTCGAGGCCGCACTCGGCGCGCTCGGCGACGTGCGCGCCGAAGAGGCCATCGTCATCGGCGACACGCCCTATGATGCGGAGGCCGCAGGCAAGATCAAACTGCGCACCATCGGCGTCCTCTGCGGCGGCTTCCCCGAAGCGGAACTCCGCCACGCCGGCTGTACAGACATCTACCGCGACCCGGCCGATCTGCTCGCGCGCTACGACACTTCGCCGCTCGCGCAAAAATCTTCCTCGTCGGCGACGACCACGGCCAGCGACTAACGGTGAAGCTTCTCCAACTCAGTTCGGCGCGCACCTTCGGCGGCGGCGAGAGACATTTCGCCGACCTCTCGAACGCACTCTCCGAATGCGGCCACGACGTTTACGCCGCGCTCTCCCCCGCCTCGCCGCTGCAAACACAACTCACGCGCCTCAACGATTCACACATCATCACGCTCCCGCTCCGCAACGCGCTCGATCTCGCCAGCGCCACGCGGCTCGCGCGCTTCATACGCGAACGCCGGATCGAGATCGTCCACGCGCACCTCGCGCGCGATTATCCCCTCGCCGCCTATGCCGCGCGCCGCGCCGGAAGCGTCCCCTTCATCCTCACGCGCCACGTGCCGTTCGCCATGAGCGGCCTCCACCGGTTCACCCTCTCAAACGTCGCGCGCGTCATCGCGGTCTCGGAAGGCGTCGCGCGCGGCCTGCGCGCACGGCGTATCTTCCCCGAAGAAAAAATCCGCGTCATCCCGAACGGCATCTCCATCGTCCGACTCGACGACGCGCTCAGAGATTTCCAGCGCGCAAAATTTCGGCGCGAGCTTTCCGCACATGCGCCCCTCTTCGTCGGCACGGTCGGCGAGTTGAGTCCCGTCAAAGGTCAGGAAGACTTCGTGCGCGCGGCGGCGACGATTATCCGTCGAGAGAATTTTACGAACGCGCAGTTTCTCATCATCGGCGAAGATGGATCGCAGGGCGGGGAGACGCGCGCGCGCCTTGAGAGATTGATCGCCGAACACGAACTACAAGCACACGTCCGTCTCCTCGGCCACGTTCCAGAACTCACGCCGCTCATCAGTTCGCTCGACCTCTACGTCTCCGCCTCGCGCGCGGAGGCTTTCGGCCTGGCGACGCTCGAAGCATTGATGTGCGGCGTGGCCGTCGTGGCGACCGCGACGGACGGCGCGCGCGAGATGATCGAAGACGGCGTGAACGGGAAACTCGTGCCCGTCGGCGATGCCGCCTCGCTTGCACACGCGATGCTTCAACTCTTACAGAGCGACGATGAACGCGCGCGCCTAAGCGAACGCGCACGCGAAGAATCGCGTGCGCGTTTCAGTCTCGAACGGATGGTAGAGGCGACGGAAAAAGTTTACCGCGAGGCTCTCGCGGGCGTGTGAAGCGTTAAGAGAAAGTTCAGGCCGCGCGCCGCCCGCCGCTTTGCGCTGCGGACGCAGTCGAGCGCGCGTACTGCCGCCGCGGGTCGTAGTCCCTTTGGAGATACTGCCGCGCGATATACTTGAGCGTCGCGGAGACGTGCTTGCACTCATAGCGCGGTTCGGCGTCGCCACGGTAGATGAAATCGGCGCAGGTGCAAACCAGCCTTTTCGTTTCGGGTTCGCAAAACAGGTGATAGTTCTGTTCCGTGCCCGACTCGGAAAAAGCGATCCAGCCATAAGGTTCTGCGTCCCTCACCTCGATGCGCTCGCTTCGCGCCGCGCGTTGTTCGGCCGCTGAAAAAATCTGCGCCTTCGTCGTCTGTTTTTTGCTACTCATTTCTTGCTTCCTTCTGTGGTTTGATTCGCGCAGAGAGCGCGCTGGACGCGACCGGGAAATCACGCTGATTTTACTCAAACATTTAGATGCACGGAGGCCGCCGCGCGTTTGACGCTCGCGCAAACCGCATGCTATCTACGCCCTCGTCTGAGCATGAATGCCGAAGAAAATTTAACAGTCGCTAATAGGTTACAAAGTGAAGGGAAAACACGATGAGCGTTGCACATGTGCGCGGTATTGAGTTGGCTTACGAGGTGTCGGGCGCAGGAGGCGTGCCCGTCGTGTTGCTGCACGGCTTCCCCTTCAACCGCACGCTTTGGCGTGAACAGGTCGAGGCGCTCGGCGAGCATTATCGCATGATCACGGTTGACCTGCGCGGGCACGGCGAGACGACCGCGACGCCGGATGCCGCCACGATGGAAGAGATGGCCGAGGACGTGGCCGCGCTGCTCGACGAGTTGCGCCTCGCGCGCGTCGTGCTCGGTGGACTCTCAATGGGCGGCTACGTCGCGCTCGCCTTCTCTCGCCTCTTTCCCGAACGCACGCGCGCGCTCATCCTCTCCGACACGCGCCCGCAAGCCGACACAGACGAGGCGCGTCTTGTGCGTGAAGAGACCGCCGTGCGTGCGCTCGGCGAAGGCATGCACACCGTCGCCGATGCGATGCTGCCGAAACTTCTCGCGCCTTCGACACAGGCCGAGCGCCCGGAAATTGTCGCGCGTGTCCGCGAGATGATCTTGCACACCGACCCGCAGGGCGCGGCGTCGGCTCTACGCGGCATGGCCGTGCGCCGTGATCAGACGGAGTTCCTGCGCGAGATAAATTGTCCGACGCTCATCATCGTCGGAAGCCTCGATCAGATTACGCCGCCGGCCGATGCGGAGCTGTTGAATCGTGAGATACGCGGCTCGCGTCTCGAAATCATCGAAGGCGCGGGACACATCTCCAATGTCGAGCGCCCGGTGGAGTTCAATCGCGCGTTAGAAAATTTCCTGAGCGAACTGGAAACGTGAAAGATTTGCGAATCAACTCTCCGCGCCCGCGCATCACTTTCGCGACGAGTTATTGATTGGATGGAAACGATGAACCAGACACAAACGGAAGCGTGGAAGTTTCGCATCGAGGAGCGCGTCAGGTGGGGCGACGTGGACGCGGCGCGCATCATCTTTTACGGCGCGTACATACGTTTTTTCGAGATCGCCGAGACGGAACTTTTCCGCTCGGTCGGATTGCCCTACGGCCGCATGTTCGATGAACTCGACGTGTGGTTGCCGCGCGCGCATCTCGAATGCGACTTCCGGCAGGCCGCGCAGTTGGACGACCTGCTCGAAGTCTCGGTCTACGTCGGGCGCATCGGCACGAAATCTCTAAGGCTGAATTTTGAGGTGCGACGCAACGGCGAAGCATCACTCGTCGCCGAAGCACACTTTGTTCTCGTCGCCGTCCGCCGCAACACGTTCGACTCCGTTCCCGTCCCCGAAGAACTCAAACGCCGCCTCGCCCCCTACACCGCGCCGTCCGCAAACGAGCAAGCGATTGAGTGAGGAATTTTTAGACGGATTACAGAGGCCACAGTGCGCTGCGTGCGAGAGCGCGCTTGAGATTGACGTAGCCTTGATCGCCCGCGACGAGTTCGCGGAGCGTGCGGCGAATGCCCGGATGGAGACGCGCGAAATCGATCATGCGGTCGGTGAAAGGTGCGCCGAGGAACTCGCCGTAAAAGCGCGTGCGCATCGCCGAGGCGCGACGCAGTTCGCGCCCGAAGTCCGCGCGCCAACGCTCCTCGTAGCTCCCCGCGCGCCCCGCGAGATAAGCTTCCGCAAAGAGTTCGGCCGAGCGCAAAGCGTAGTAAATGCCCTCGCCCGTCACGGGGTCTGCGAACCCGGCGGCGTCTCCGAGCAACGCCCACGTCTCCGAGCCGACGCGGCGCGTGTTCCAGGTCTCCACGGCCAGGCCGGGAATGCGCGCCGCATAGCGATCAACCGATGCGCGCAGTTTCTTTTCAATCTCCGCACTGTGCGCGTCGCCCCTGCTCGAAGCATTCTCAGGCGAAGACCAGAGTGAAGCGTGCGGGTCTTCACGAACACGGTAATAGCCGATCATGAAATCCCAGAGCAGCGCATCGAGCGAGTGGTGATCGAATGCGTCTTGCGCGGTGGCGATGCCGAACGAAATGTGATCGAGGCGCGGGAACGCCCACGCATAGCCGACCCAGCCGGGGAGGAACGCGATGACCGTCGGCGCATCGCCCCGTTTCGGCAACGGCGCGCGATAGCCGAAGGCGACTTCCATCTCCGCGTTCGGCAGCGCGCCCGCCAGACGACGCGCGATAGGACTATTCGCGCCGTCAGCCGCAACGAGCACGCGCCCCTGCCAACTTCCGCCGCTTCGCGCGCGCGCCGTCCAACCCTCTCGCCCCTCGCCGTCAAGCGCGATTGACACACGCTCCGGGATAACGCGCGCTCCGGCCTGTATGGCGCGGTCGCGCAGGTAGGAATCGAACGCGACGCGCGAATAGATGGCGAATGGCGCATCGAGTTTGAGGCGCACGCGCGTGCCCGCGGGCGAATACATTTCAACTTCTTCGACCGTGCGCCCCATCGCTTCGAGCAGGTGCGGCCAGGCCTTCAACGCCTTTGAAGTGACGCCGCCCCCGCAAGCCTTCGGCTCGCCCGCAGGCCGCCCATCAAACAGAGCGACGCGCACGCCCCCGCGCGCCAAACGCTCCGCCGCGAACGAACCGGCCGGCCCCGCGCCGACGATCAGCGCATCAAATTTTTCACTCTCAACCATCCGCTTTATCTCTTCGTCGCCGTCTTCAATTGCGGCGCGTATCGTACAACGTCGCAGGCGATGTTATCACGCGCCCGCGCGCCTGCTTGTCACGGCGCGCGCGTGATGTGATAGAATCGCGCCATCCCTCAAAGCGTTTTGTTTGACAGTCGCCAACGGCTTCGCACGCGAAGCGTTCCTGTTCCCCCGCCGGCGGCTGTCCAGTTCAACCGAGAAGACTTTACGAACTCACTTGCGTGAGGCGTCGAATATGGCTGGCTCTCTCGTTTTCGTCGGCATCGCTCCGCACCCGCCGATCATGGTACCGGAAGTCGGGCGGGAAGCCGCGGCCGAAGTGCGCGGTTCGATTGATGCGATGCGCGAGCTGACCGCGCGCATCATCGCCTGCGGCGCGGAGACGATCATCCTCATCTCGCCCCACGCACCGCTCGAAGCGCGCGCCTTCGTCGCCTATCAGGAGCCGGAACTGCGCGGAGACTTCTCTAACTTTCGCGCCCCGCAAGCAATCGTCAGCGCGCCGCTCGATGTCGAACTCCTCGAAGCGATCACTTCATCCGCCGCCGAACACGACTACCAACTCGTTCCCCTCAAGGGTTATGAACTAGACCACGGAACCGCCGTGCCGCTCTACTTTCTTTTGCGCAACGGCTGGCGCGGCCGCGTCGTCGCGCTCGGTTACAGTTTTCTGTCGAACGAGGATCATCTGCGCTTCGGCGAATGCGTCAGGCGCGCCGTCGAAGCGTCCGGGCGCAGCGTCGCGCTTGTCGCGAGTGGAGATTTGAGTCACCGTCTGACACCCGACGCGCCCGCCGGCCACGAGCCGCAGGCGCATCTCTTCGACGAACAGGTCGTTGACTCCATCAGCGCGAATGCGCCCGACCGGATCGTCGCGATTGACCAAAATCTGCGACGCCTCGCAGGCGAGTGTGGCTACCGCTCGATGCTCGTCGCCATCGGGGCGGAAGATGCGTCGGTTCGCGATTGCGAAGTGCTGCATTACGAAGCGCCTTTCGGCGTCGGCTATCTGGTCGCTCAACTAGCGCGTGCATCGGGAACGGTTTATGAAGGCCGAAACTAAAATGAGCGAGCGCAGGGAAAACACACACGCCGCCGAATCTTTCGGGCGTGCCGACGCTGACATGGCGGGCGACGAAGAACGCTTGCCCGAACTGGCGCGTCGCTCGGTCGAAACTTTAGTGCGCGATGGGCGCGTGCTCGAAGTTCCAAGCATCTCCGGCGATTCTCTGCTCAGTCAACGCGCGGCCTGTTTCGTCTCCATCAAGACCGACGAAGGCGATTTGCGCGGCTGCATCGGCACGGTCGAACCCGTGCGGCCGACTCTCGCCGAGGAACTCATTCACAACGCGATCAGCGCGGCGACCCGCGACCCGCGCTTCCTGCCGGTCACGCTTTCCGAACTGCCGCACCTGCGCTACTCGGTTGATGTGCTCTCTCCGCCCGAGCCGGCTCGTTTTGAAGAACTGAATCCCAAAACCTATGGCCTCATCGTGGAAGATGCGGAGGGGCGGCGGCGTGGCCTGCTCCTGCCCGACCTCGAAGGCGTCGAGAGTGCCGAACAGCAATTGCAGATCACCGCGCGCAAGGCCGGAATCCCGCCCGGCGCGGATGTTAAGTTGTATCGCTTTCGAGTTCGCCGCTACGGCGAATGAGAAGACTTTCTAAATCACAAGCACAAGGAGCAAGATTGACATGGCAGACAAAGATCAAACCAATTCGTCCCTCGGCGACGCGGCAGACGACGATTTGAAACCTGATACTTTAACGGAAGATAATGCGCGGTCACTCGACATCGGCGCGCAAGGCCAGTTTGCCCCCGGTGGTTATTACAACCAGCAGGGCGCGACGCAAACCGACCGCATTGATTTAGACGAGCAGACGAGCGGCGCGACGGGCGACAAGGGTTAAGCTCGGCGGTTTCTTAACTCGACGCGGCGGGCAGTTTTATCAAAGATTCTTCGACTCAACATTTTGCCGGCGGACGCGCTTGTTACGAAGCGTCTCGCCCAAGCACAAACTAAAAGAGCGCGGTTTTAAACACCGCGCTCTTTTAGTTTGTGCGAAGCTGAATCCGCCTTAAGGCTTTCATCCAACGCACGGCGTGCGTCGTTTTATTTTTCAGGATCAGGACGTTTTAGAGCAGATAAAAAAGCCGCTGCATGCGCGAGTTGCATGCAGCGGGCAATGATCCACAGGAGGAAAGGATGGCATTCTAAGCGAGCAGGTGCGAAGTGTCAAATTTTCAAACGGCGCACCGGCTCGAATAGATTTCGATTAAATGTCCAGGTTCTTCACATCCAGCGCATTGTCCTCGATGAATTTGCGGCGCGGTTCGACGGCATCGCCCATCAAGACCGTGAAGATTTGGTCGGTCTCCACCGCATCGTCGATTTTAACCTGCAAAAGCGTGCGCTTTTCCGGGTTCATCGTGGTCTCCCAAAGCTGTTCGGGGTTCATCTCGCCGAGACCTTTATAGCGTTGGATGGTCAAATCTTTCTTCGCCGTAGCCAGCACCCGATCCAGCAAAGCCTCGCGCGTCTCGATCTGCTCGCTCGTGCCGTTTTCGCCGAAGACGAAAGGCGCGGCCAAACTCTCGTCCAGAACTTTATGAAGTTCGACCGACTTTTGAAACTCCACGTGGCTGGCGAGATTCCAGTCGATCAACACTTTCGTCCCGCTCGTCGCGATTGTTTCGATTGACCACAAGCCGTGCTCTTCGTCGGTCAACAAATCCGTGCGGTAGCCGGCCTTGGCAAGCTGTCCCTCGACGGCGACCAGAAGTTCCTTGCTGTCATTCTGGAACACGCTTCGGAGGTTGGAGCTTTTCTCACGCCGCAGGACGCCTTTCCGCCCCGCAAAAGCGTTCAACAGGGTAGCAAGCAGGTGTTCATCATTGCCCAGACGGCGCACCAACTTCTCGCAGTATCGCTTGTACTCAACCATCTGTTCCAGAGAACGCGCCAAATCCTTCCCTTCAATCATCGTCCCGTCGCCGGACTTCACCTTCGCCTCGCTCGTCGCCTGCCGCATGAGATAGCGCACCATCGAACGCTCGTCTTTAATGTACTCCTCGCGCTTACCTCGTTTCACTTTGAACAACGGGGGTTGGGCGATGTAAACGTGCCCGGATTCAACGAGTTCCGGCATCTGCCGGTAAAAGAAGGTCAGGAGCAGCGTGCGGATGTGCGACCCGTCCACATCTGCGTCCGTCATGAAGATAATTTTGTGATAACGGAGCCGTCCGAGGTCGAAATCGTCTTTCCCGATGCCCGTTCCGAGCGCGGTAATGAGCGTTTTAATCTCGGTATGGCTGAGCATTTTATCAAAACGCGCCTTCTCCACGTTCAAGATTTTACCTTTTAACGGGAGAACCGCCTGATTCCTGCGGTCGCGTCCCTGTTTCGCGCTGCCGCCCGCCGAATCACCCTCTACAATGTACAACTCACAGAGCGTCGGGTCGCGTTCCTGACAGTCTGCGAGTTTGCCGGGGAGCATGGTCGAACCGATGATGCCCTTGCGCACGATCTCGCGAGCCTTGCGTGCCGCCTCGCGCGCGCGTGCGGCATCCACGGCTTTACCGACGATTCGTTTGGCGACGGTCGGGTTCTGTTCGAAGTATTCCGTCAGGCGCTCGTTCAGGAATGATTCGACCGCGCCCTTCACGTCCGAATTGAGTTTGCCCTTGGTTTGGCCTTCAAACTGCGGCTGCGGCAGTTTGACGGAAATGACCGCGACCAGACCTTCGCGCACGTCATCGCCGGTCAGAGAACCTTTGAAGTTCTTGGCGAGTCCAGAAGATTGCGCGTAGGCATTGATGGTGCGCGTAAAGGCCGAACGGAAGCCGGAAAGGTGCGTGCCGCCGTCTACGGTGTTGATGTTGTTGGCGAAAGAGTAGACCTTTTCGTCGTAGGCGTCGTTGTACTGAATCGCCACTTCGACCGAGAGCGCGTCGCCAACCCGTTCAAAATAGAGAGGTTTATCGTGCAGGACGCTCTTATTTTTGTTGAGGTGTTTGACGAATTCGGCGATGCCGCCTTTGTAATAAAATTCGTGCGAGCGCTCCGTCTCTTCGCGTTCGTCGCGGATGGTGATGCGAATGCCTTTGTTCAAAAAGGCTTTTTCACGGAGCCGCTCTGAGAGACGGTCGAAGCTAAACTCCGTCACATCGAAGATTGACGAGTCAGGTTTGAAAGTGATCTTGGTGCCGCGCTTGCGGGTCTTTCCCGTCGCTTCCAATTTCGCCACAGAGATGCCCTGCTTGTATTCCTGCTCGTAAGTCGACCCATCCCTCCAGATTTCCAGACGAAGCCACTCAGAGAGGAAATTTACGCAAGAGACGCCCACTCCGTGCAGACCTCCAGACACCTTGTAGGCGTTCGAGTCGAATTTTCCGCCCGCGTGGAGTTTCGTCATGACGACTTCGGCGGCGGATTTCTTCTCTCCCTTGTGGTAGTCCACGGGGATGCCGCGCCCGTTGTCTATGACCGTGATCGAATTATCGAGATGGATCGTGACATCTACGGTGTCGCAGTAACCGGCGAGAGCTTCGTCAATCGAATTATCTACTACCTCATAAACGAGATGATGCAAACCCAAGTCCCCGGTCGAGCCGATGTACATGGCCGGACGCTTGCGCACCGCCTCACGCCCTTCGAGAACTGTGATCGAACTTGAATCGTAGCTCATGCTTTTCTTATTCGTGTTGATTGCTGTTGACAAACTAATTCCCTCTTTCTCGCTGCTGTTAACAACTTTTTTTCCGGTTAAGAACGGTTGCAGAGACGACTAAAATCGTTCTCGATTTAGATGCTCGAAGCGCCCTTTGAGGATGTCGAAATCCGGCCGTCGGGAGCGGCGATCAACTGGGCTATACCATTTCTTACCTCAAAAATTTCGGCGCGGGCGGCGTATTGCTCGACGAGGCTTTCTTTAGAGGTCGTCACAAAGGTCTGCGTGCGCCCTTCGAGGTATTCCAACAGTTGATCGATACGTTTCCGATCAAGCTCCGCATCCACGTCGTCGAGCAGGAAAACCGGATACTCATTGTGCCAGGAATGATACACCGAAATTGCAGCTAAGTCAAGTATTATCAATGCACTACGCTGTTGACCGGAACTGCCGAAAGAACGTATGTCGCGCCCGTCGAAGAGCACCTCCAACTCGTCTCGATGTGGCCCGATGAGCGAGTAACCGGCCGCCATTTCGGCCTGCATGCGAAACTGCAAACGCTCCGCGATCAGAGTTTCGTAGTCGCTCAAATCGCCTTTCCCTTCGAGCGATGAAACGTAACGCACGGTCACCTCCTCACGCCCGAAAAGGCGGCGTTCGAGGACGGTGTTGATGCGTTCGACATAGTCCGTGCGGGCGCGGTGAATCGACGCACTCAGACCGACGAGTTGTTCGTTCCAGGGAGCGAGGCGGGTTGCGGTCTCGGCGGCGCTCAGTTCTGCGTCGGCGGCGTCTTGCAGAAGACGATTTTTCTGTTTGATGACCCGCTGATAATCGGAGAGCGTCTGCACATAGGCGTGCTGCATCGAGACGATGCCGCGATCCAGGAACTTACGCCGGGCTTCGGGCGCGCCGCGCACGACTTCCAACTCGTCCGCGGTGAAAGCGACGACGTGGAGTTGCCCCAGATAACGCGCCACGGATTCGCGTTTGCCGTTGATGCTGAGCGTCTTGGTGTTGTTTTGAATCGCGACCTGTAAATCGCGATGAACTTCTTCACTGCGTGCAACACGTCCGCGCACGACGGCCAGTTCTTCGTCGAAGCGGACGGCCTCTTGAGGTTTCTGTGTGCGGAAGGATTTGGACGTGGCGAGCAGATAAATGGCTTCCAGCCAGTTTGTTTTACCCTGACCGTTATCGCCGTAAATGAGGTTGAGTCCCGCGCCCCAGGAGACTTTGCCGCTCAAATTTCTGAAACAGTGTGCCTCAAGTGATTCGAGCAGCATGTGTCGAATTTTAACACACGCTGCTCGTCAGCGTCGCTCAGGCGGCGCGGGTTGGAATGTCGAAGTTCGGGTTCTTTAACTTCAGTGCTTAGAGGCGCATCGGCATGACGACGTATTTGTAATCGTAGTCGGTGTCGGACGCAAGGCGGAGCTGCGCCTGCGAGTTGCCGTCTTTGAACTCGAAGGCGACCTGGCCGTCGCTGGCGACGTTGAGAAAATCCTGTAGATACTGGGCATTGAACCCGATCTCGGTCTCGTCGGCGGAATATTCCGTCGAGACGCTTTCGCGCGCTTCGCCCTCTTCGGCCGTCTGCGAACTGATGTGCAGATTGTTGTCCGCCAGATGAAACTTGATAGCGTGCGAGCGGTCGTCGGCCATCAAGGCGACGCGGCGGATGGCCTGCCCCAAAGCGGCGCTGTCGAACATGGCCGATTTGTCGTTATTTTTCGGGATGACCATTTCGTAGTTCGGAAACTGGCCGGTCAGCGTGCGCGAAATTAAAAGTCTGGGGCCGACTTCAAAGTAAATGTGGTTTTCGTCGGTGGCAAGCCCGATTTCGCCTTCGTATGAAGCAGTGAGTTTAGTCAACTCGGCGAGCGTTTTACGGGGAATCAGCGCATCCAGACCCTCTTTGCCCGCGCTTTCGCCCAAATCTTTACGTTCGATGTAGGCGAGGCGGTGGCCGTCGGTGGTGATCATGCGCCCGCCGGTTTTGTCGAGGATGAACTTCGCGCCTGAAAGCGTGTAGCGCGATTCTTCGAGCGTGATGGCGAAGATGGTGCGGTCAATGAAGGTTTTGAAAACGCTGGCGGGCAGTTTGATGGACGCGGCGCGGAAGTTCGGTATCTCCGGGAACGTGTCACGTTCGACGCCGGCGACGCGGAAAGTGGAACGCTCGCATTTGACGCTCGCCCAGTTGTTCTCGTCCTTGCGAAAGTTGACCTGTGCATCGGGAAGCACGCGGGCGATATCGAACAGCTTGCGCGCGCTGACGCACATCGAGCCGGGAGTCTTGATGTCGGCCTCCGTCTCGCAACGCAGGGTGGCGTCGAGGTCTGTGCCGATGAGGCGGATGGTGTTTTCGCCGACCGACTCGATGAGGATGTTTGAGAGGACGGGAATCGTGTTTTTCTTCTCGACAATGCCCTGCACAAACCCTAGCTCTTTTTGTAGAGCGTTCTTACTAATGCTGAATTCCATTACTGATCTCCTCTAAGAAATAGCTGTGTGAAAGTTGTTATCTCAAACGGTTTTTAAAAACTCGCCTTTTCCTATTTATACTAATTAAATACCTTGTTTATATATCTAGTAGTAGTAGTAGGGCCTGTGGAAATGTGGAAAAGTCACTTTATTGTTGTATCCAAAGGAATTGTTTTCCACAGGGGCTGTGGAAATCGCTGTGGATAACTTTGCCGAATTGTGGAAAAGGTGATTTTAGCAAAAGTTTTCCACATTTCCACAGCCCCTATTATTGCGTAGCCTGTGGAAATGTGGAAAACTCGGAATCAAATATAAACATATAAACGACTTATCGTGTATCCGTACTGTGGAAAACTTTTTGACCCAAAAGTGAGCTAACTACTTGCAAAGATTATCCATAAGCTCGCTCACGACCCTGTGGAAATTTTGGTCGCCTGAAACGAGCGCTTCTATCTTGTCTACAGAGTGAATTACGGTCGTGTGGTGCTTGCCGCCGAACTCCCGTCCGATCTCCGGGAAGCTGTGTTTGGTCAGACGCTTGCACAAATACATCGCCACCTGTCTGGGCACGGCGATCTGCCGCGCGTTGTTCTTGGACTTCAATTCATCGACCCGCAGGCGATAGTGCGAAGCCACGGTGCGCTGTATCTGTTCGATGGTGACGCCGACGGGCTGGTCGTCCTCGGCGATGTTGCGGATGGCATCCTGTGCCAGCATCTTCGAGATGGGCAGACCGCGCAGGGAAGCTATGGCGACGAGGCGCACGAGCGAGCCTTCGAGTTCGCGTATGTTGCTCTTAACTTTTCCGGCGATGAAGAAAGCCACATCGTCCGGCAGAGTCACGCCGTCCAGGTCGGCCTTGCGTTTCAGGATCGCGACTTTCGTTTCGAGGTCGGGCGGCTCCATGTCCGCGATCAAGCCCCACTCGAAACGCGAGTGCAGGCGTTCTTCGAGCGTCGGAATCTCGCGCGGCGGGCAGTCGGACGTGATGACGATCTGTTTCTGGCCGTCGTAAAGCGCGTTGAAAGTGTGAAAAAATTCCTCCTGCGTGCGCTCCTTGCCCGCCATGAACTGAATATCGTCCATCAAAAGCACGTCAATCGAGCGATACTTCTCGCGAAACGTCTGAGTTTTATCGTAACGGATCGCGTTGATCAGTTCGTTCATGAACTTCTCGGCGGATATATAGGAGAGGCGCAGGTATTTGTTGCGCTGCTTGATGGAATGGCCGACGGCGTGCATCAAGTGTGTTTTACCGAGTCCCACGCCTCCATATATATAGAGCGGATTGTAGGTTTTACCCGGAGCTTCCGCGACCGCCAGCGAGGCGGCGTGCGCAAACTGGTTGCACGAACCGACGACGAAGGTTTGAAAAGAGCATTTAGGGTTGAGCGAGAGTTCCAGCGGCTCTATGTCTACGAAGTTTGTCGCGCTCGGGGCTAATCCGTCGGATTCCGCTGCTTCCAGCAGCGAAAAGAGGCTGGAGGTTTTACTGCTGCCGTTTTCGTTCTTCGGCGCAGGCGCGCTGAAAGCAGCATCCTCGTCACTATCCTTATTTATGTCCAATCCGGCCGTGCTGGCTGGCGCATCATCGACAGCCCAATCAACCTGATAGGTCGAAAGATTCAACTCTTGCAGCGAGGCATCGATCACATCCGAATAGTTTGAACTCACCCAATCTTTCACCACCTGATTCGGCGCACGCAGGTGCAGAACCTGCCCCGTCTCGTCGCAACCATCAAACTGGATCGAACGAAACCAGGTTTCAAAACTTTGATGGTTAAGCCGTTTTTCGACGGCCTGAAGGAGATTGTTCCAAACTCTATTCTCGATAGCTGTGCTCATCGCTTTGCCCGTTCCATCTGAATTTAACCACTTGAGCGCATACCGGCTGAATCAAAATAATGCAATTGCAACTTTTAAGCTGCTCAAGCACTCCTTTGAACCAGGCAACGGAAAATGTTGCAATAGCACTCTTTTCAACTTCTTTTCTGACTCTTTACTTGAAGGTTTTCCACAGGTTTTCCACAGGCTGTGGAAAATCTTTTGGTACTTAAAGTGTTGCTTTAAGTATTTATTTATCAAGTAGTTACGGGGATTTTCCCGTTGCGAAACGGGCGCGAGACTAGCATAGCGAATTCCGAAATGCAAGAGAATTCCACAGCTCAAAAAAATAAATTTCCAGACTGCCGGAAACGCCCAAAAACCGTCAATTCCAACCCGAAAGGAAATATGGGGAAATCCACAGTTGAATCATTTCAGAACATTTCGCGGGAAATGGGATTTAGCGGAACTTTCGTCGTCTTGAAAACAAAATATCCGCAGCGCACGCCTTTTGAGGACAAATATGGCCGCGCATTTCTTGACATAAACGACGCCGAAAGTTAGTCTTACTGTTTTCGCTGGAGGAGGAAATTATTCACTATGCCAAAGCGCACATTCCAACCGAACAACCGACGCCGCGCCAAAACTCACGGATTTCGCGCGCGCATGGCGACCAAGAACGGCCGTCTGGTCTTGAAAAGACGCCGCGCCAAGGGTCGCAAGAGGCTGACGCCGTCGCATTACTAAATCGAAACGGCGTGCCGTCCGGTCGTCCAAAACTGCGCAAATCCGCGGAGTTTCGTTCGGTTTATGAAGGGGGCAAGCGTTTTGACGGTCGTCTGATGACAGCTTTCGTCCGGCGCAACGAGGTCGGGCATCACCGTCTGGGGATCACCGCTTCTAAACGGGTCGCGCGCCTCGCCGTTGACCGCAACCGCATGAAACGGTTGCTGCGCGAGATGTTTCGGCTGAGCGAGGCGACGCTTCAGGGCGTCGAGCCGCATTACGATTGGGTGTTCAATGCGAAGCGTTCGCTGTTGAAGGTGAAGCTGGCCGACTCGCTGGAAGATTTTCAAAGGATAGTCGCCGTCATCGTCGCTCAGGGCAGTCGCGTCGCGAGCGGTTCGGACGGGCAGAAAAAGTCGTGAAGTACGTTCTGTTGTGGCCGTTGAAATTCTACAAGACAGTGGTTTCGCCGCTGCTCCCGCCAGCTTGCCGTTTTGTTCCAACCTGTTCAGAATACGCTTATCAGGCTGTAGATCGTTACGGCGTTGTACGCGGCGGATGGATGGGTATACGTCGCATCGCGCGGTGTCACCCTTTTCATCCCGGCGGTTACGATCCGGTTAAGTAATTTTAAGCTCGGGGCTGAACTATTTTTCGACCCGAGCGTTTATTCTGTCAGCAAACACTAATGGAACAAAAGCGTCTACTTCTAGCTTTCGTCTTGTCTGCGGCGATACTTTTCGGATGGACGTATTTCATCGACCGCACGACGCCCAAACCGAACCCGGCCAACCCTCAAACAGAAACTTCCAATCAATCGACTAACGCTTCTCCCTCGCCTCAGGCGACCGCACCAGTCGCGCCACCGACTCCTTCTGATGTCGGCGCATCTCCGATACCGGATAATGTCCCGCAGAGACTTGTGACGGTCGTGACGCCACTCTACGAAGTGAAACTCGACAGCAAGGGCGCAATCGCGACGAGTTGGATCGTCAAACAGAATCGGGACACGGGACGGCCGCTCTATTCCGTCGCCGGCGATAAAGATAATCGTCAACCTCTGGAACTCATCCCGTCGGAAAGTCTACGGCAGAAGTCGCCGGGCACGGCGCTGCTGCTCTCGACGGGCGATGCCGCGGTTGACAATCTGCTCGCGTCAAAAAATTTCAAAGTCGGTGGCGTAGATGGTGAGAGCGGCGAGGC
Organism: Pyrinomonadaceae bacterium; assembly: GCA_036389555.1. GTDB lineage: Bacteria > Acidobacteriota > Blastocatellia > Pyrinomonadales > Pyrinomonadaceae > JAIVJZ01. The sequence goes on along the minus strand of DASVPS010000329.1, from coordinate 24,417 downwards.
GCGCATCGAAGTTAAAAGCGGCGAAACAAAGCAACTGGACTTCACGATGCGCGACGAGGCGACCGGCCTCGACGTAATTAAGAGTCTCCGTTTCGATTCCAACAGCTACAGCGTTGACCTCGGCCTCAAACTGGCGCGCGGCGGTCAGGCGTTGCCAAACGCCAAACTCGCCATCGGGCCGAGCATCGGCGATCAGGGCGTCCCTTATTACACTTTCTATTCGGTCGCGCCTGAAGGCGTGGCGATCATTGGCGGTAAATCTCAACTGTTTTACGGAACGTCAATTCACGCGAACGAGGGAAGCCAGGATCGCCAAGTCGTCGGCGGGACAGTTGACTGGGCTGGTGTCGGCGATACCTACTTTGCGATGGTCGCGATTCCCCCAAAGCCGACCGAAGGTTTGGAGTTTCGCACCGTTAAATATGAGCACGAGGCGAACGGCAATAAGGAAGAACGTTTCCTCCTGACGGCTTACGTCAACGTTCCTACCGATGGTTCGCTCACACGTCTCTACGTCGGCCCCAAAGATCATGACCTGCTCGATCAGGCGAGCGCTGAGATCGGCAAAACAGTTAATCGTGAAATAGACCTCGGAGGTTTGATCAACTACGGCTGGCTGGGAAGTTTCACACGACCGCTCGCCGCCCCGATTCTCTGGTCAATCAAACACCTGCACAGGATGACGGGCAGCTACGGTCTCGCCATCATCATCTTCACGATCATCATTTATTCGCTGTTTTTCCCTCTGAAATGGCGTTCTTCCAAATCCATGAAGAAGGCGCAGAAGCTCGCGCCGCGCATGAAAGAGGTGCAGGAAAAGATCAAGTCGCTCAAGCCGAACGACCCGCGTCTGAAAGAATTGCAGATGGAGCAACTGCGTCTGATGAAGGAGGGCAACATCCTCGGCGGTTGTTTGCCGTTGCTGATCCAGATGCCGTTTCTCATCGCGCTCTACAGCGCGATCACGATCTCGATAGACTTCCGCCAGGCGACCTTTCTCTGGCTGCCCGATCTTTCAGCCGCAGACCCTTATAAGTTGCTGCCCATCTTGATGGCCGGTTCGATGGTCGTGTTGCAGTTCATCACGCCCGCACCGTCGGCCGATCCGCTGCAACGCAAGATGATGGCTATCGTCATGCCGGCGATGATGCTCTACATTTTGTGGAGCGCGCCCGCCGGCCTGCTCGTCTACTGGATCGTCGGAAACATCGTCGGCTTCACGCAGCAGATGGTGATCAATCGTCTGATCAAATCGGAAGACGACGAAGAGCCGCCGGAGAAGAAAAAAGCCGGGTCGGGTCAGCCGAAAAAACTACGCGAGGCCGTCTCTTAAGGCGCGCAGTTTTTAAGGAAGATACTTTTGATACTCTGATCGTTCGCGTAGAAATTTGAACGCAGTGAGTGCAGCCTATGAATGAAACTTGCCAGCAGGCGCAAACATTTCTGAATGATGTCTTCAGCGGTTGCCAACTCGACCTCAGCGCGCGCGCGGCCGAGTCGGCCGAAGGATGTCTGTTGGAATTGGACGGCGAAGATGCATCGCTCCTGCGCAGCGAAGGCGGCGAGTTGTTGAGCGCGCTTGAGCATCTCGCTAATCAAGCGTTCGGACGCGCGCTCCCACAAGGCGAACGAATCATTTGTGACGTGCAGAACTTCCGCGCGACCAGAGAAGCCGAACTTCGCGCGATGGCGCGTCACGCCGCCGAGCGTGTCCGCACGACGCGCTCCGCTTTCACCTTCGGACCGATGAATTCTAACGAACGTCGTATCATTCACACGTCGCTTGCGGAAGAGACAGACCTCCAGACCGAATCTATCGGAGAAGGTAGCGCACGCAGACTGAAAGTAACTTTGAAAGTCGCGGGCTAGTTCATAACACTCGTTTCAAAGATCGTGTCGCGCGTGCGAACGCGACACGATCTTTTCTTTTTACCGTGTCAAGCAAAGACACCATCGTTGCGCTTTCAACGCCACCGGGTAGGAGCGGCATCGGCGTCATCCGACTGAGCGGCGAACGCTCGCTCGATTACGTTCGCTCGCTGCTCGACGATGCACACTTCTCTCCAGAATCGCACCGGGGCACGCTCAGAAAAATTTTTGATCCGCAGAGCCACGAACTCCTTGATCGCGCAGTCGTCACCTATTTCAAAGCGCCTCACTCATTCACCGGCGAAGACATTGCGGAACTCAGTTGTCATGGTTCGCCCGTGCTGTTGCTGCACGTCGTGGATGCGCTTTTGTCTCTCGGCGCACGCGCCGCAGAGGCGGGCGAATTCACTCTCCGCGCGCTCGCCAATCAACGTCTGAATCTCAGCCAGGCTGAAGCCGTGCGCGACCTGATTGACGCGCAAACGCAGGCCGCCGTGCGCCAAGCCGCACGCCAACTGGGCGGCGAACTCTCCGCGCGCCTTCAACCGACGAAAGATGCGCTGCTCGAAATCATCGTCCCGCTCGAATCCTCGCTCGAATTTGTCGAAGACGATTTACCTCAATTAGCGCTTGAGAGAATCGGCCTTCAACTCACAAATCTCATCCAATCTCTCGACGAGTTAGCCAATACCTTTCGCGCCGGACGCCTTCTCAAGGATGGGCTGAAAGTCGCTTTGGTGGGACGGCCGAATGTAGGTAAGTCTAGTGTTTTCAATAGATTACTCGTTTCCGACAGGGCTATTGTGACTGAGATTCCGGGCACGACCCGCGATAGTTTGAGCGAGTTGTTAAACATTGATGGTGTGCCCGTTTTGCTGACGGACACAGCCGGCATGCGCGAGGCGAATGACCCTGTCGAGTATCTAGGCATCGAACGCACACGTCGCGCTATTGCCGACGCCGACCTAGTTCTTTTCGTGCTCGATGGTTCACAACCTCTGGCGGATGAGGACATAGCAATATTTACGGATATAGCTGAGAGTAAATATCTGATAGTGTTGAATAAAAGCGACTTAGATGGTTTTGATAATTTGATTTGTGCCGGGATTGGTGATAATTCTAAACGGGTTGCGGTCTCTGCGAAGACCGGCGAGGGTTTGGATGCTCTACGCGCTGCTATAATGGAGCCATTCAAGGATGGGAGCGCAACCGAGTCGGGATTTTTAATTACTAATGCGCGCCATTTCGACCTGTTGCGTCGTTCGGCTGACGCGCTTCGCTCTTCAAAGTCGCTCGTCCGGCAAGGTGCAAGCGAAGACCTGATACTCGTCGGACTCTATGAATCGCTCCGTTATCTCGGTGAGATAACTGGTGAAACGACTCCAGAAGATGTTCTCTCGCAGATATTTGCCACGTTCTGCATAGGAAAGTAGTTATGAGTTTTGATGAACAGTTTGACGTGATCGTCATAGGTGCGGGTCATGCGGGTTGTGAGGCTGCGTCTGCATCCGCGCGCCTCGGTGCGCAGACGGCTCTGGTCACGCTCAACCTCGATCTGATCGGCCAAATGTCTTGTAATCCGGCCATTGGAGGAATTGCTAAAGGCCACATCGTGCGCGAGATAGATGCTCTCGGCGGCATCATGGGTCGCGTCATTGACCGGACTGGCATTCAGTTTCGTCTCTTGAACCGCTCACGCGGCCCCGCCGTACAAGCACCACGCGCGCAGGCGGATCGCGCGCTTTATCGCACAGAGATGCGTCAGGTGCTGGAAGAGACGCCGAATCTCCATCTACGGCAGGGACTCGTGATCGAGTTGCTCGTGGAAGATGGACAAATTCGTGGCGTCGAAATGCAGGACACGCGGCGTCTACGTGCTGATGCGGTTATCGTCGCCACCGGAACTTTCCTGAACGGTCTGGTTCACACCGGCCGCCGCACTTATACCGCCGGGCGTGCCGGCGAACCGGCCTCTATCGAGTTGGCCGAATGTCTAAAACGTCTGGGTTTTCCCGTCGGGCGTTTGAAGACGGGGACGCCGCCGCGTCTCGACGGCCGCACTATTGACTGGGAAAATTTCGAGCCACAACTGGCGGACGAACGTCCCGTCCCCTTCTCTTTTTCTACGGAAACTATTGAACAGCCTCAAGTTACCTGTTTCATCGGATATACCAACGAGGATGTTCACGATTGCATCCGCGCAAACATTCACGAATCGCCGCTTTATTCCGGGCAGATAAAAGGCGTCGGGCCACGCTATTGTCCTTCGATTGAGGACAAAGTTGTCAAATTCCCGGACAAGTCACGGCACCAGCTTTTCCTGGAGCCTGAAGGCCACAATACTTCCGAAGTCTATTTAAATGGCTTCTCAACCTCTATGCCCGCCGAGTTTCAGCAGGAACTCGTACATAAAATTCCCGGCTTAGAGGAAGCGCGTATTATCCGCCCCGGTTACGCCATCGAGTATGACTTCGTAGACCCGCGGGAGTTAACGCCCTACCTGCAAACCGCGCGAATCAGCGGTCTGTTTCTGGCCGGACAAATTAACGGCACGACCGGTTATGAAGAGGCCGCCTGTCAGGGTTTGCTCGCCGGTATCAACGCAGCTCTATACGTCCAGAAGCGCGAGGGTTTTCGCCTCGGGCGTGAGGAGTCTTATATCGGCGTCCTGATGGATGACCTGATCACTCAAGGGGTGGACGAACCGTATCGTATGTTCACTTCGCGTGCCGAACACCGTCTGGCGCTGCGTTATGACACCGCGGATGCTCGCCTCACTCCCCACGGCAAAAAACTCGGTCTCGTCGGCGATACGCTCTGGGAAGCCTTTAATGCCCGCCGCGAACGTCTGGCGCACTTACGCAGTGCGTTGGAAACGACCCGCTTCAAGCGAACCGACAGCACTTATCGAGACCTGGCACAAATTCTGGGTGATTTGGGTGATTCGATTACCCTGTCTCAGTTATCCCAGCGCCAAAATGTTTCACATGAAATGATTCGCAGCCTGCTTCCCTTTTCGCTCCGTGAGCAAGTCTCTCACTCCGATTTGGAAACCACCTTGGCCGATCTTTTGTACTGTGGCTATGTCCAATCGCAGAGAGATAGCTTTGAGCGCATCTTCCATAACGACGGATTGCGTATGCCCGTAAACTTTAATTTCCACTCCGTCAGCGGCCTCTCGCACGAGATGATCGAGCGTCTTGAGCGCGCAAAGCCTCAAACTTTCGGTCAGGCGCGACGCATCCCCGGCATGACCCCTACGGCTTTATCCACACTTTTAGTTCGACTCAAACTACAACAGGCAGCCTGAAGCGTATGTTTCACGTGTCACATCTTGCAGAGATGTGACACGTGAAACATAGCAAATCGGGCAGTTAAACCGGGTGTTGCTGACAAAAAAGTAGCACGTGGCGGGAGTTTGTGTTAGTTTAGGCGAAATTTCATGTTATTCCTGCGTTGAGTAGATTAAATGGCTAAAATTATTGCGGTCGCAAATCAAAAAGGCGGTGTTGGTAAAACCACAACCTCCGTGAATTTGGCCGCTTCGCTCGCGGCCTCTGAAATGCGCGTCCTGCTCGTAGATACAGACCCGCAGGCCAATGCGACTTCGGGCGTCGGTATCCAACGCGGCAGTTTCCGGCGCAGCCTCTATCATGCGTTGATTCTGGACGAGCCCCTGGCGAACATACTCCAAGCCACCGAGTTGCCACTTTTGAAAGTTTTACCGGCCGATAGAAATCTGACCGGGGCAGAAGTCGAGCTGGTTGAAATTGAGCGCAGAGAATACAAATTACAAGATGTCTTGCGCGGCGTTCAGCATGAATACGACTTTATCATCATAGACTGTCCGCCCTCGCTCGGCCTCCTGACCCTCAATGCCCTGACGAGCGCCGATACGCTTTTAGTTCCCATCCAGTGCGAGTATTACGCTCTGGAGGGCGTCACAGAGTTGTTCGATACCCTCGCCAGAATAAGACGTTCACTTAATCCCGGTCTGACCATTGAAGGCCTGTTGCTGACAATGTATGACGACCGCACGAACCTTTCCTCGGCAGTTGCGGCAGACTTACGCAGTTTCTACGGGCAGCAGGTGTTAGAGACCGTCATCCCTCGTAATGTGCGCCTGGCGGAAGCCCCTAGTTACGGTAAGCCTATTATTCTCTATGATATACGGTCACGCGGGGCGGAAAGCTATCTTCAGTTGGCGAAGGAGATAATCACTCATGACAAGAAAAGTTCTAGGGCGGGGCTTGAGCGCTCTGCTGTCGGAGACGCCAGCGACAACCAGTGAAGAATTAAGAGAAGTTGATATAGACCTCATCGAACCGAATAACGTGCAGCCGCGGACTCGCTTCGACGAAACGCAGTTGGATGAACTGGCACAGTCCATCAAGACCAACGGCGTCGTGCAGCCGATATTGGTGCGTAGAACCAACGGCGGCCGCTATCAAATTGTCGCGGGTGAAAGACGCTGGCGTGCAGCACAGCGCGCCGGACTCCAGCGAATTCCCTCCGTGATTCGCGATGTCCCGGACGACAAAATGTTGGAATTGGCTCTAATCGAAAATATTCAAAGGCAAGAGTTGAATGCCATCGAAGAGGCTTACGCTTACAAACGTTTAATAGAGACTTTTAATTTAACGCAGGAGACCGTCGCACAACGTGTCGGTCGTGATCGCACTTTTGTCACTAACTATCTTAGACTCTTACGCTTGCCTGAAGATATACAACTTCTGGTCGAAGAAAATAAGCTATCAATGGGGCATGCCAGAGCTTTGCTTGGGATTGACGACGCAGACAAACAGAGGGAGATCGCGCGGGGCATTATTGATCGAAATTTATCAGTGAGAGACACCGAACGCACCGTAAAGCGGGTTGTGGCCGGAGGAAGTTCTAACCCGACCGCTGCCTCAACTCCTTCTGAGAGAGGCGGCGATGCGAATATACGCGCCGCCGAGTCAAAACTGCGTCGCCGCCTGGGAACTCAAGTCCATATCCTCCCGAACCAATCCGGGGAGGGCGGCAAAATCGAAGTGCAATATTACAACGACGCCGATTTACAGCGAGTTTATGAGCAGCTTATGGGATCGCAAAATGTTTTTGAAGGCGCACAAAGTGTTGATTAGGTTGGTATTATCTGCGTTTTAAAAGTTAAAGTGAGTTGGTGTCCGGCAGGCATTTGCTCAATGTTTATGCCTGAGTCGGATTAGAAATCGGTCGCCGCCTTATATATAGCTACTAAAATATATAGCTACTAAAGTTAAACTCTCTTCGGGTACGCTAAAGAAGATAAGATTAAGTTTAGTGGAGAAGGCACGGAGTGCGGTTAAGCGAAGTGACCGTATCGCCGCTGTCTTGACCGCATTTAAATTAGCATGATAAACTCCCAACCTTTTGATACACACAGTTTTACTATCTTACTTGGCTAGGTGCCGCACCTGTTCGTCAGAACTGCGTAGGTGTATATGATTATTCTGGGTTTGGCCGGAGATTCGATTCAGCTTGTGCCGGACGGGACGCTTTTTCTTCATATAGCGATCATCGTCTTTATGATCTATGTTTTGAACGCAACGCTTTTTCGTCCGGTCAACCGGGTTTTAGCAGAACGAGAGCGGCGCACGCGCGGTGGCACGGGTGAGGCGCAGGATATTTTGCAGCGGGTGGCGAATAGTATGAATCGCTACGAACGCTCGCTGCGAGACGCGCGCACCGAAGGCTATTGTTTGCTGGAGCAGGCACGCGCCGCAGCCTTACTCGAACGACAGAATCAACTAAACTCTCTGCGCGCCGAAATCGAGACCTCGACTGAAGAGCAAAAGAGTCTTCTCAGGACTCAATCCGAGCAGGCGCGGGCTTCGCTGGAAGAGGACGCTCGAAGGATCGCTTCGGATATCAGCCGTCAAATTCTGAATCGTCCTCCACATGACTTCACCACGTCCGGCGTGCGTTGAACTCTTATGACTTATTTCCTGAGCAATATTTTTCTACTTTTCGCGCTGGCAGGTGGCGAAACGCCCTGGTACAACTATCCGGGGTGGGAAGTGTGGAGGTTTTTCAACCTCATACTGTTCGTCGGCGCGCTCATTTTTCTGTTGCGGCGTCCAATCGGGGCTTCGCTCTTAGCGCGGCGCGATACGATCAGGCGCGAGTTGATGCGTGCGCAGGAAGAGCGCAGAGCGGCGCTGGCTAAGCTGGAAGAAGTCGAAGCGCGGCTGGCGCAACTTGACGCAGAGGTTGAGACCGTGCGCGCGCAGGCCAAAAGGGAAGCCGAGGCGGAACGTGAAAGCATTACGCGCGCCACGGCGGAAGAGACGCGCCGTCTGCGCGAGCAAGCGCGCCGAGAGATTGAGAGTGCGGGCAAAGTTGCACGACAGGATTTACGCCGCTACGCCGCCGAGCAGAGCGTCCGTCTGGCCGAAGAGTCCATCCGGCGCGACATCGGTACGGAAGACGACGCGCGCTTGATGAACGATTACATCGGAGAGCTGGGAGGGATCAAGGGTTGAGCGTGCAAACGATGGCGCGGCGTTACGCGGCGGCACTCGCGGATGTCGTGATCGCGCAGGGTGAAGCGCGTGAAGTGCAAGAGGAATTGAACGCCTGGGCGCAGATGTTGGAGGACAACTCCGCTCTGCTGGAAGTCTTTCGCAATCCCACCATTCCTTACGAGCAAAAACGCAACGTCCTCAACACACTCATCACGCGGATGCGCGTGCGGCCGACGACGGCAAACTTCCTCCAAGTCCTACTCCAAAATCACCGCCTCTCGGAGTTGAAAGAGATCAATCAGAGGTTTGCGCTGCAACTCGACGAGCGTTCGGGCGTCGTCTCGGCGCAGGTGACGACGGCGCGCGCCGTGCCGGAAGCCACGAAGGAGACTCTGCGCGCGCAACTCGGGACGCTGACGGGCAAGAAGGTGCGTTTGCAATTTGCGGTGGACGAAGAATTGATCGGCGGCATCGTCACGCGCATCGGCTCGACCGTCTATGACGGCTCGGTGCGCACGCAGTTGCAGCAGATCAAACAGAAGATGGCGGGCGAGAATTAAATTTTCGAGTCGCGATTTTTTAGACACAGACAAAATCGCGAACCGGCAGGTAAACGAAACGGACTGGATCAAATTATATGGAACCGATCAGAGCTAACGAGATAAGCGACATTATTCGCCAACAGATCGAAAACTTCGACACGGGCGTCACCGTCACGGAAGTCGGCACGGTGATCAAAGTGGGCGACGGCATCGCGGAGATACACGGGCTGGAAAAGGTGATGGCCGGCGAACTGCTCGACTTCCCGCACGAGGTGCGCGGGCTGGCGTTGAACCTTGAAGAGGACAAAGTCGGCGCGGTGCTATTCGGCGAGTTTCAGTTGATCAAAGAAGGCGACATAGTGCGCCGCACAGGGCGCATCATGGATGTGCCTGTGGGCGACGCCATCATCGGGCGCGTCGTCAACGCGCTCGGCCAGCCGCTCGACGACCGCGGCCCTATTCTGACAGACAGTTTCAACCCCATCGAACGCATCGCGCCCGGCGTGGTTGATCGTCAGCCGGTGAAAGAGCCTTTGCAGACCGGCTTGAAGGCCATTGACGCGATGGTGCCCATCGGGCGCGGCCAGCGCGAGTTGATCATCGGCGACCGCCAGACGGGCAAGACCGCCGTCGCGCTCGACACGATCCTCAATCAGAAGGGCAAAGACGTGATCTGCATCTACGTCGCCATCGGCCAGAAGGCTTCGACGGTGGCGCAGGTGATCAAGACCTTGCAGACTTTCGGCGCGATGGACTACTCCATCGTCGTCAACGCATCGGCGTCCGACCCGGCGGCCATGCAATACCTCGCGCCTTACGCGGGCGCGGCCATCGGCGAGTACTTCCGCGACACCGGAAAACACGTGCTCACGATCTACGACGATCTCTCGAAGCACGCCGCGGCCTATCGCGAAATTTCACTGTTGCTGCGCCGTCCGCCGGGACGCGAGGCGTATCCGGGCGACGTGTTTTATCTACACTCGCGCCTGCTCGAACGCGCCGCGAAGTTGTCGGACTTGAAGGGCGGCGGCTCGCTCACCTCGCTCCCGATCATCGAGACGCAGGCCGGCGACATCTCTGCCTACATTCCGACGAACGTCATCTCGATCACGGACGGGCAGATTTTCCTCGAAGCCGATCTGTTCAACGCGGGCATTCGTCCGGCGATCAACGTCGGCAACAGTGTCTCGCGCGTCGGCGGTTCGGCGCAGATCAAGGCGATGAAGGCCGTGGCCGGTACGCTCCGACTAGACCTCGCGCAGTTTCGCGAACTCGCGGCCTTCGCGCAGTTCGGTTCGGATTTGGACAAGGCGACGCAGGCGCAACTCGCGCGCGGCCAACGTCTCACGGAAATCCTGAAGCAGCCGCAATATCAGCCCATCGACATTGAGAAGCAGGTGCTCATCATCTGGGCGGCCTCGAACGGCTTCCTCGATGACGTGCCGGTCGATCAGGCGCGCCGCTTCGAGTCCGAGTTGGTGCGCTTCATGGAGAACGCGCAGCCCGGATTGCTCCAACGCATCCGCGAGAAGAAGGCGCTCACCGACGACATCAAAGCCGATCTCAAACAGGCGCTCACGGACTTCAAAGACAACTGGAATCTGAACGGCTCGACGGCGGTGGCAACGACGACCGGCGCGCAGACGCCCGCGGCGACTTCGACCGCAAAGTCCGCCGCGCAGACCACTGCCGCCGGAGTTTAAAAGCAGAGGTCAGAGGCTAGAGGTCAGAGATCAGTTAAAGACCAAAACTGATTTCTACTAACCTCTAACCTCTAACCTCTAACCTCTTTCTTATGGCAAACCTCTTAGACCTTCGACGCCGCATCAAGTCGGTGAAGAACACGCAGCAGATCACGAAGGCGATGAAGATGCTTTCGGCAGTGAATCTGCGGCGCGCGCAGGAGCGCGTCACGAACGCGCGCCCCTTCGCACGCAAGATGACGGAAGTGCTCACCGAACTCGCCGCCCACACGGACGAAAATTATCACCACCCGTTGCTGGATAGGCGCGGCGACGAGCGTTACCTGCTCGTGCTCATCACGGCCGACAAGGGGCTGGCCGGTGCGTTCAACGCCAACCTGATCAAAGCGGCGCAGGCTTTCATCCGCGAACACGACGGGCAGACGGTCGAACTCATGGCCGTCGGTCGCAAGGGGCGCGATTTCTTCCGGCGCCGTGACATACAGATCGTGCAGGAATACATCGGGCTGACGGGCAAGGGGCGCGTGAGTTACGAGGAAGCGGTCGAGTTGGCGAACGACATCACGCGCCGGTTCATCGAAGACGAAGGCATAGACAAAGTCTTTCTTCTCTACAACGAGTTTCGTTCGGTGCTGCAACAGCGCGTCGTCGTCGAACAACTCCTGCCCGTCTCGCGCGTCGAGGAAGGCGAGGGCGACGCGGCGGCGGCAGATGGCAATCCCGCAGAGGCGCAAAGCTTCGTAGAGTATGTTTACGAACAGCCGCCCGCGGAAATCTTCAGCCGCCTGCTGCCCCGGCTCATCGAGACGCAGGTCTTCCGCGCGCTCCTCGAATCAATCGCGTCGGAGCAGGGCGCGCGCATGACGGCCATGGACGCGGCCTCGAAAAACGCGGGCGACCTCATCGGCTCGCTCACGCTCAACATGAATCGCATCCGTCAGGCGGCGATCACGAAAGAGATTATCGAAGTCGTCTCCGGCGCGGCGGCAGCGTCGTCCTAGTCGGCGGCGGCAGAACACGCATTGAGATTGAAGGTGAAGGGAAGCGGCGCATGCGTGGCTTCCCTTTTTGTTTAAGATTTTATGCTGGCAAACGACAACAACAAGGCGGTCGTCCGGCGTTTCTACGAAGAACTTTGGAACGACAGGAAAATCGAGATCGCCGACGAAATCATCGCGGCTGATTGCATAACGCATCAACTCGTATCCGGGGCGGAAGACACGGGAGCGCCGCGCCCGCCCGAATCTATTAAACAACACGTCGCCGCGTGGCTGGAGGGTTTCCCCGACATGTGTTTCACCATCGAACAAATGTTCGCGGAAGGTGATCGCGTGGTCACGCACAGCCGCATGCGCGGCACGCACACGGGCGCATGGCTGGGTCTCGCCCCGGCCGGGAGAGAAGTGTCTTTACCGATGATCGTTATCCAGCGCATCGCGGGCGGCAGGATCGCGGAGGACTGGGTGTTGGTTGACTCGCTCGGCTTTTATCAACAACTCGGACTCGTCCCGCCGACAGAGGAGATAATGTCGCGGGCGACCCGTTAGTCTTCTTCCCTGATAGTCTTCTTGTAAGGACACACGCATTAGTTTTGGTCACACCAGATGAGACACTTGAACTGGCAAACGGCGAACGGAGCACATCGTCGCGTTGGCGCAGCCGTCTGTGGCGTTACGCGCCGCTGGTCGCCTGGATCGGGTTTATCTTCTTCGCCTCGACGGGTGCGATGTCGGCCTCGAACACTTCGCGCATCATCGCGCCGCTCTTCAAGTGGCTCTTTCCCGGCATCACCGAAGCGCAACTCCTCTCCGTCCATTTCGCTGTGCGCAAGACCGCGCACTTCACGGAGTATGCCGTCCTCGCGCTGCTCGCCGCGCGCGCTTTCATTCCTTCGGCACACCGCCTCTTGCATCGCAGTTGGTTCATCGCCGCGCTCGCGCTCGTCACGCTCATCGCGCTCGCGGACGAATACAATCAATCCTTCAACGCCGCGCGCACGGGGACGATTTGGGACAGCCTGATCGACATTTCGGGCGGTGCGTTCGCGCTCACGCTCTTCGGCTTATGGCGCAGGCACCGCAGGCGTGATAAGACTTCGCGCGCCGTGTAAGGTAAGCCTTGAGAATTTCGGCAAGCGTTTGCCGCGACCTTCGGCGTATAATCGCGGCATCAAGTCTAATTGTGGAGAGAGGATTTCGATGCCGGAGAGCACAACCGAAACAGAGCGGGAGTTGAGCGAGCAGGACGCGCGCTGGCACGTCATCTACGTCGCGGTGATCGTGTTCGCCGTGCTGGTTATCACGGCGTTGTATTTCTTCTCACGCTGGTTTTCATCCTGAATCCGAACTGATACTAAAAGAACATGCGCCTACTTGACTGGGCTGTCGTCGTCGCTTATCTCGCCTACATCATCTGGGACGGCGTGCGCATGACGAAACACAGCGCGAGCGCCGAAGGCTACTTCCTCGCCAACCGCAGCCTGCCGTGGTGGGCTGTCGGCCTCTCCGTGATGGCGACGCAACTCTCCGCCATCACGCTCGTCGGCACGACGGGGCAGGGCTACAACGACGGGATGCGCTTCATACAGTTTTACTACGGCCTCCCGCTCGCGATGGTCATTCTGTGCATCACGGCCGTCCCCTTCTTCTATCGCGCGAAAGTCTTCACCGCCTACGAGTATCTCGAAAAACGTTTCGACTTGAAGACGCGCACGCTCACGAGTTTCTTCTTTCTCATCTCGCGCGGCCTCGGCGTCGGTGTGATCATCGCCGCGCCTTCGGTCATCCTCTCCATCGTGCTCGGTTGGAGCGAGACGGCGACAGTCTTCGCGATGGGACTCTCGACCACCATCTACACGATGGTCGGCGGCGTGCAGGCCGTGACATGGACGGACGTGAAGCAGATGATCATCATCTTCTTCGGACTCTTCGTGTGTCTCTTCATCATCCTCTCGAAATTCCCGCCCGAAGTTTCGCTCGGCGATGCGCTCCATCTCGCCGGCGCGACCGGCCGGCTGACGACAGTCGATACGACCTTCGATCTCAAACAGACCTACACGCTCTGGTCTGGACTCGTCGGCGGGCTGTTTCTGATGCTCGCCTATTTCGGCTGCGACCAAAGTCAGGTGCAGAGATTCCTGACAGCGAAGTCGGTCGGCGAAGGGCGCACGTCGCTGTTGATGAGCGCGTTCATCAAAATCCCGATGCAGTTTTTGATCCTGCTCGTCGGCGTGCTCGTCTTCGTCTTCTACCAGTTCCAACCGCCGCCGATGATCTTCAATCGCGTCGAGCAGACGAAGGTTGAACAGGGCGCGCGCGCGGCCGATTACGGCGCACTCAACGCCGAATACGAGAAGGCTTTTGCCGCGCGGCAGGCCGCGGCCGTCGAGTACGTGAAGAACGAAGACAGCAGCGATGAGGCAGCGCGTGCGGCGGCGCGTGCGTCATACCTCGCCGCCAATGAGGAGTTCAACAAGGCGCGCGGGCGCGGCGTCGCGCTCGTCAAGGAGGCGAGCGGTAACAAGACTTTCACCGACGTGAACTACGTCTTCCCCGTGTTCGTCGTGCAGAACATGCCCGCCGGAGTCATCGGATTGATCATCGCAGCGATCTTCGCCGCCGCGATGTCGAGCATCTCGGCGGAACTCAACTCGCTCGCCACTGCCACGACGATTGACTTCTACCGACGCCACTACAAGCCTGAGGCCGACGACCGCCACTACGTCCGCGTCGGGCGCATTGCAACGGGCGTCTGGGGCATCTTCGCCTGCTTCGTCGCGCTTTACGCCACGACGCTCGGCTCGCTCATTGAAGTCGTCAACCGCTTCGGCTCGTTCTTCTACGGCTCGCTCCTCGGCGTCTTCGTACTCGCCGTCGCCGTCCCGCGCGCACGCTCGCGCGGCGCGTTCTGGGGTTTGCTCTTCGGCATCACATCCGTCTGGATCGCTAGCCGTTTCACGGACATCGCCTTCCTCTGGTTCAACGTCATCGGCTGCCTCGTCGTGGTCGTCGTCGGCTACCTGTTGAGTTTGACGGTGCGCGATCCGCAGGCACGCTGATCGTCGGTTGATCGCAGCGTTCGGTTCGCGCTGAAAAATTTTATGCGTCGTTTCTTCATTCGTCTCATTGCGCTCGCCTGCGTCTTTACGGTTTTAACTAACGGCGCTTTCGTCTCGTCTACATCTTCCGTCACGCGCGCGTTGCAGGTGCGCTCGACTTATGACGAGGGCGCGGTCGCGTTGGGACTCATCTTGCGCCGCCTGCAAACGACGGCGAGCGTGTTGCACACGGGCGCGCACCCGGACGACGAAGATTCCGCGCTCATCGCGCGTCTCGCACGCGGCGACGGCGCGCGTGTCGCCTATCTCTCGTTGAATCGCGGCGAGGGCGGGCAGAACCGCATCGGCGCGGAACTCTTCGACGCGCTCGGCATCATCCGCACCGAAGAATTATTGCAAGCACGCCGTCTCGACGGCGGCGCGCAGTTCTTCACGCGATCCTTCGATTTCGGTTTCAGCAAGACGCGCGAAGAGGCCGCGCGGCGTTGGAACGAGCGCGAAATTCTGGAAGACATGGTGCGCGTCATACGTCGCTTCCGCCCGCTCATAGTCGTCTCGCGCTGGCAGGGCACGCCCGCCGACGGCCACGGCCAACATCAGTTCGCCGGATACCTGACGCCCATTGCGCTGCGGGCTGCGGCCGACCCCGCGCAGTTTCCCGCACAACTCACAGAGGGCTTGCGCCCGTGGCAGGTGCGGAAATTTTACGTGAGCCACTTCGGAGCGAACGCGGCAGGGCAGGGAACGGCGGGCGTAGTGGAGATTGACACGGGGCGTTTCGATCCGCTGCTCGGCCGTAGTTTCTACGAACTCGCGATGGAGGGGCGCAGCCAGCACAAGTCGCAGAGCGAGGCCGCGCTTGAGTTGCGCGGCGCGCAAACGTCGCGCGTGCGCCTCGTCGAACGCGCACCGAGTCCGATGCAAACTGCCGTATCCGAAGATACTATCTACGACGGAATCGACACGACGCTGCGCGGCATCCTGCGCACGGCGGGCTTACGCGACGCCGCGCTCTCAGGCGATCTCGAACAAATCGAACGAAGCGCCGCGACCGCGCTCAAAAACTTCAACGCGCTCGACCCGCGCACCGTCATCGCCCCGCTCGTCGGCGGACTCAACGACACGCTGCAAGCGCGTAGGAAACTCGCTGGCCTCGGTGATTCTCCCGAAGCACGCGCCGAGGCCGACTTCCTGCTCGCGCAAAAAGAGCTTGAGTTTCGCGAAGCCTTGCGACTCGCGACAGGCGTGCGCGTAGACGCGCTGGCGGACGTGGAGACGGTCACGCGCGGCGCTTCATTCGTGGTCGCCGTGCGCGCCTTCGTGCCTGACCAAAAGGCGCGCGTCGGAGAGCTGCGCCTGCGCGCGCCGGAGGGTTGGCAGGTCGAACGACTCTCCGCGCCGGCGAAGACGGAGACTGCGTTCGTTGCGCGCGAGACGGCGCAGCACGTTGCTTATTTTCGCGTACGGGTTCCGGCCGATGCCGAACCGACAGAACCCTACTGGCTGTCGCGCCGCGCGGGCGAGGAGTCGCGTCGCAAGGGCGACATGTACATCTGGCGCAAGGACGATCCGCAGACCGAGCCGTTCGCGCCGCCACTGCTCGCGGGTGAAGTTGTGTTTGACGTGGGAGCGTCGCCGCAAGTCGCGAGCGCGCCGGTTGAGTATCGTTATCTCGATGCGGTGCGCGGCGAGGTGCGGCGCAAGTTGAACGTCGTGCCGGAGTTTACAGTGCAACTCGACCCCGCGCTCATCGTCATGCCGCTCGGCGCGCGCGAACGCAAGCGGCCTGTGACCATCCAGTTGGCGAATAACCTACAGCCTTCGGCGGTGCTGGCAGAGAATAAGGGCGGGTCTGGGGGCATGGGACTCTACGTCCCCCCCGGCGGCTGGCGGCTCGTGGGGGCGACGCCTTTCAAACTTCCGTCCAAAGGCGAGCGCATTACGTTGCCGCACACGCTCACGATTCCGTCCGGCGCGCCGGAGGGAACGTACGATGTGCGTGTCAACGTCACTCTCGCCGATGATGGAACGAGACAGTTGCGCGAGCGGCCGGAGTCATCGTCATCGTTCACCTTCGCTCGCAGCCAGCGCGTGATCAGCTACCCGCATATCCAGACGCACTACTACTACACGGACGCCGTAGCGACTGTGCGCGTCTTCGACCTGCGGGTCGCGCCCGTCAGCGTCGGCTACATCATGGGCAGCGGCGACGAAGTGCCGGAAGCGATCCGGCGCATGGGTTTAAACGTGACCATGCTCGACGAGATGCAACTCGCGACGGGCGACCTCTCGCGCTTCGACACCATCGTCGTCGGCGTGCGCGCTTCGCAGACGCGCCCCGATTTCGTCGCACATCACGCGCGCCTGTTGGAGTTTGTCCGTCGCGGCGGCGCGCTCATCGTGCAGTATCAACGCCCCGACTACGCCGCGAAGAAACTCCCGCCCCTGCCCGCCGCGATGGACGTGCCCCCGAAGCGCGCGGGCGACTCGGCGATTGCGCGCGTGGTTGACGAGCGCGCCCCCGTGCGCGTCCTCGCGCCCGCGCACCCCGCCTTCAACTTCCCGAACCGCATCACCGATGCCGACTGGCAAGGCTGGGTGCAGGAACGCAACCTCTACAGCTTCACCACCTTCGACCCCGGCTACACCCCGCTCCTCGAATCACACGACGCGGGCGAAGCCGAGCAGCGCGGCGGCCAGGTCTACGCGCGCATCGGCCGCGGCCATTACGTCTACACCTCCTACGCCTGGTTTCGCCAACTCCCCGCCGGCGTCCCCGGCGCATACCGCCTCTTCGCCAACCTCCTGAGTTTGCCGAAGGCTGCGCGTCAAAGCGCGTCGAGAAAATGAATGACCGTAGCAGAGTCGAAGTCTCCGGCCGAGCTTGATGTTTAGTTTTCGCGCGCTTATCTCCTTTTGGAGAGCATCCCGATTAGGCCACTAAAGACGCCCAGCCAAAAAGCCGTGTGTTCGATTGTCGCCCAAGTCTCCGGCACCCATAAGTTAGTTTGTACCCAGATGAGTTTGGGGCCAATAGGTGTCGCGCTAAAGTCAGCATAGGAGGTAAACCGGTACATATTGCCGGCAATAACACCTCCCGCCATGCCCGCGATCAAGAAGCAAAACAAGGCGAAGCGCAACGGCCATACTCTCACCAAGTCAGGTTTGAGCAGACTGGATGTGAGATAGGCCACGCCCGCACCGAGCAGCGTGAGGTATGCGCCGATGTGGAACACGGTGTAGTCCATGAACAAGTCCAGCCGGTTGTCGTCCAACAGGGCTAAAAGCAAGAGAGTCGTGCGCATGAGACATTCTCCTGATAGAGTGGATACTCGGAGATGGAAAGACGTAATTGCCCTTACCAAAAACAACTACATCTCTAATCTTTTAAATTGAGTGATCCGGCGCAGGCGCCCGCCCAGAGAATGAATCGCGAACGGGCTAACCTGCGGATCAATCCCATGTTCGAATATTCCATAACGTCTTACTGCGTCAAGTCTGGCTGAATCAACTCTCGACGCACACCCTTGCTTATCTTGTCGCCCTCAGCCCTGCAAGGCCTCTGCGTGTTTCTCTACCTCTAAGGCCGCCATGCGTTCTGCCATCTCTTCGGGCGACACGTCTTCCTTGTGCGTCGCGATTGCCCAGATGTGGCCGAAGGGGTCTACGAGTTTGCCCATCCGGTCGCCGTAAAATTTATCTTCCAGCGGACTCTGCAACTTCGCACCCGCCGCGACCGCACGCTCGGCTACTGCGTCCACGTCTTCGACGTAGAGCAGCAGCCCCACCGGCGAACCGCCGAACGATTGCGGACTGCGCACGTCCATTTCGGGAAACTCGTCGGCCAGCATGATGTGAGAGTCGCCGATCTTAATTTCGGCGTGACCGATCTTTCCGCCCGGCGCGTCTATCCGCATCACCTCTGTCGCGCCGAATATCTCCTTGTAAAACTCTATGGCGCGCGCCGCGCCCGTGATGTGCAAATATGGCGTGATGGAGTGGTAGCCCTCCGGGATATGCTTCGTGGTAGTGTCGGTCATAAGTTCTCTCCTTAATTGAATCAAAATTTTTTCAACGCGAGGTTTGCCGGAGGCAGCTTATATCACAGCCCGTTTTCATGTGCAATACTTTATTTCAACTATGAAACAAAAGGTTTCGCGCGCGGATGAGACTATGGGTGTGTTAGCCGGGGCGTTGCGCGCGATGTTATGCTTTCGTGTGTCTCCTACAGTATGACGGTATTAACGAAACATCTCCTTGCGAAGATTTAAACCAACATGTTGAGAACTCTGCGGCAAGTGCGGCGCGTCGTGATCACGGGGATGGGTTGCGTGACGCCGTTGGGGATCGGGCGCGAGGCGTTCTGGGGTGCGCTCGTGGCGGGCGAGAGCGGCGTGCGGCGCATAGAGAGTTTCGACGTGAGCGATTCGCCTGTGCAGATCGCGGCCGAGGTGCGCGGCTTCGACTGGGAGGCGCAGCTTAATCCGAAGGATCGCAGGCACGTGCCGCGCACAGTGCCGCTCGCGCTCGCCGCCGCGCGCGAGGCCGTGGAAGATGCGGGGCTTCATTTTTCCGATTTGGGTCTGGAGGAACGGCGCGCTGTGGGCGTCGTGCTCGGCACGGGCGGCGGCGGTCTGGCGTTCACCGAACAACAGTACAAATATTACTTCAAGGGCGAGACGACGAAGGCGAGCGTCTACACGATTTCGGCTTCGACGCACGGCGGCCTCTCCTCCGAACTCTCGATGGCCTTCGGCCTGCGCGGCCTCTCGCACGTCATCTCGACCGGCTGCACGAGTTCGACCGACGCCATTGCCTACGCGACCCAACACATCGCGCTCGGCCGTCAGGATGTGATGCTCGCGGGCGGCGTGGACGCGCCCATCGCGCCGGGCATACTCGCGGGCTTTAACCTGATGACCGTCCTGACGAAGGACTGGAACGACGCGCCGGCGCGCGCCTCGCGCCCCTTCTCGCGCGACCGTTCCGGCATCGTGCTCGGCGAAGGCGCCTGGATTTATGTCCTCGAAGACTATGAGCGAGCGCGCGCACGCGGCGCGGAAATCTACGCCGAAGTGACGGGCTATGGGGCGACGTGCGACGCCTATCATCGCGTGCGGCTCGAAGACACGGGCGAAGAACCCGCGCGCGCCATGTGCCTCGCGCTCTCGGATGCGGGACGCGCGCCCGCTGAAGTTGATTACGTCAATCTCCACGGCACTTCGACGCTCCTGAACGACCGCATCGAGACGCAAGCCGTTAAACTCGCCTTCGGCGACTGTGCGCGCCGCATCCCGATGTCCGCGACGAAATCGCAGATCGGCCACCCGCAGGGCGCGTCGGGCGCGGCCGGTCTGGCCGCCGCGCTCTGCGCCATGCACACCAACACGATCCCGCCCACCATCAACCTGGACGAACCCGACCCGGCCTGCGATCTCGACTACGTTCCAAACGTCGCACGCGAGACGGGCGTGCGCGTCGCCCTCTGCAACTGCATCGGCTTCGGCTCGAAGAACAGCGCGCTCGTGGTAGAAAAAATATAAAACCAGATCGCCCCGAATTCTCAATATGCCGAAGCACGTAACAGTTCGTTGCTACGATCCTATCGCAAGATACAAATTTGCCAGACAGCCTTGGTCTGACGTTTGGTTGAGCTTCACTGCAAAACCGGGACGTAAAAAATATTGTTTCGCCCTGACTCTTGTTTCAAAAGTGGCATTAGAAGGCGACCTGCGTTCGGCTCAGGAGCAACAAGCTAAAGGCGCGGTTTCAAACTATGCCAAAGACATTGAAATAGCCGAAAATGTATTAACGCTTTTCGCAAACGGCGATGACCACTTTGTTGATGTCGAATCATCAGAGAAGTACACGCCTACGATTTATACCTCTCGACCATATATTGATCGCCCGGAAGCAGAGGTGATGCTCAGGAAGTTTATGCGAACGCTCGGCTATGAGAACGTTACATACAAGTGGCTCAAACCCAAATTTCTAATGATTCCTGTTCAGATTTAGCTGACGAAGCTAATAACCAGTTAAAGTTTAAACACCGCGCGAGACGCAAGAACATGCCGCGCGCCATTCACCTACGTTAAAACTCCAGCCATGAAGTGATGTATTGATCATGTTTCATCGTTTCCATGAGCGCAGCTATGAGTTGGAGCATCTGGACAAGGGCGACTACACGCCGGAGGAGTATGAGCGGTGTCTGGTCGAACTCAGGCGCATCAACGAGTGGTTGGGCGATGCGCGTGCGCTGCGTGCTTCGCTCGTGCCGGAGATCGAGCGGGCGGGGTTGCGTGAGTTCTCTTTGCTCGACGTGGGCGCGGGGTCGGGCGAGTTGTTGCGCGTGGCGGCGCGCGAGGCGCGCGTGCGCGGGTGGCGTGCGCGGCTCGTGGGGCTTGAGTTGAATGAGCGTTCGGCGCGGGCGATTCTGGAAGAGTCGCGCGGCTTCGAGGAGATCGGCGCGGTGCGCGGCGACGCATTTCACCTGCCCTTCGGCGACGGCGTTTTCGATTACGTGATCTGCTCGCTCTTCACGCACCATTTTCGGGACGAGGGCGTGGTCGAAATTTTGCGCGAGTTCAGACGCATCGCGCGTCGCCGGCTGTTCGTCATAGATTTGCACCGCCACGCCCTCGCTTATTTTCTCTACACCACGGTCGGCCGACTCTTCCTGCACAATCGCCTCATACGCGAAGACGGCGCGCTCTCGATCCGGCGCAGTTTTCGCGCCGGCGAACTGCGGCGACTCGCCGCCGCGGCCGGGCTTACGAATGTCGAGGTGCGTCGCCGGTTTCCTTTTCGGTTGGTGTTGAGCGCGGGCGAGAAGGAGTTGAATTGAAGATGAGCGCGGGCGGCGCAAAAGATTATGACGTGATCGTAGTGGGCGGCGGCCCTGCGGGGACGAGCGCATCGGTGCATCTGGCGATGCGCGGCGCGCGCGTGGCGTTGGTGGAACGCGAGAAGTTTCCGCGCGCGAAGTTGTGCGGAGAATTTATCTCGCCGGAATGTCTCACGCATTTCGCGCGGCTCGGCGTAGCGGAGGAGATGCAGGCGGCGGGCGGGGCGCGCGTCGGCGAGACGGTTTTTTTCGCGCGGAGCGGGCGGCGCGTCGGCGTGCAGAGCGCGTGGTTCGACACGGAGACGGAGGGAGACGCGGCGGCGGCGTGCGCGCTCGGTTTGAGTCGGGCGGAGATGGATCAGAGGTTGTTGCTCAGGGCGCGCGCGGTGGGCGTGGAGGTGTGGGAAGAGACGCAGGTCACGGGGTTGTTCACAGATGAGGGGGGACGTGTCGGCGGCGTGCGCGTTGAACGGGAGGGCACGGAGTCGGAACTGCGCGCGTGCGTCACGATTGACGCGACGGGGCGCGCGAGAGCTTTGGCGCGGCGCGTAGAGGCGGCGGTGAAGGGAAGCGGGACGAATGGGGCGAAGGCGCGCGCCGCGGCCTCGTCGAAGCGTATGCCGCTCGTGGCGTTCAAGGCGCATCTGGAAAATGCAGTGGGCGGCGAGGGCGTCTGCGAAATCTATTTTTATCGCGGCGGCTACGGCGGTTTGAGTCAGGTGGAAAAGAATTTGAGTAACCTGTGTTTCATCGTGGCGGCGCGGGACGTGCGGGCGCGTGCGAGCGATGCGGAGCGCGTGATGCGTGAGATCGTGATGTCGAACACGCGCGCGGCCGAGACTTTGCGCGGCGCGCGCGTGCGCTCGGAGTGGCTGGCCGTGGCGTTGGAGAGTTTCGGACGGCGTGAGTTAGTCCCGTGTGAGGGATTATTGACGGTGGGCGATGCGGCCTCCTTCATCGATCCGTTCACGGGGAGCGGCATGTTGATGGCTCTGGAGAGCGGCGAACTGGCGGGCGCGTGCGTCACGCGCGCTTTGCCGACTCTCAGCGCGGGCGGGAGCTTTGCGTCGCTCGCGGAGGATTATCGCGCGCGTTACCGCGCGAGATTCGCGGCGCGCCTGCGCGTGTGCTCGTGGCTGCGGCGTGCGGCCTTCGCGCCGCGTCTGGCGACGGAGGCGGGCATCTTTGCGCTCGGAGCGAGCGAACGCATGCGGCGGGCGCTCGCGCGTGCGACTCGCCCGGCATAGTGAAGCTCCGCTCTATTCCCACACGGCGCAGCGCAACGCGACGACATACGCGCCGAGATCATTTCCCGCCCGATGCGTGTCGTTGAAGGCGTGCATGAGCGCGGCTCGCCCCGCCAGAAACCTCTCATCCAAAACAAACTTATCGTCCGACGGCGTGTGCGGCGTCAGCCCGCAGATCAACTCGATCAAGGCTTCCCGGCTCTCTCAATTCGATCAAGGCTTCCCGGCTCTCGCTGTCCTCGCGCCGCGTGATCAGGTTAACCAACTCTCTCGCCCTCTCTTCGCTGATTGGCAACGTTGACCAACGCCGGATCGGTTCGTCGAAACTCGGCTCTCGTCGCGCGCGAGCGTGCGGCGTGCGCGTGCTATTATCTTTTCGCATCAGTAACTCCTTCTAGGGTTCTTACTGGTGTAGAGGACTTATCGAGATTCGTCGTCTTGGTAAGTCCTCGCCTCTTTAATTCTCTCATCTACTAACTTGTCAGGTTGATAGTTAACTATGCCGAATTCGCAATAGTTTGTCAAGCTAAATTGTTGCGATTGAAAAACAATTTCCCTTCAGTTATAAAGTGACTTATGGAATGGCTAACTACTCGACAAGTCGCAGAGAAATTAGGCGTGTCGGATACACGTGTTCGTGCGATGATTAAAGCCGGTCAGCTACCTGCTCAAAAACTCGGACACATACACATGATTAACGAAGATGATTTGAAGTTAGTTGAGAATAGAAAAGTTGGTAGACCGCCGAAGGCTAAAGCTGAGACGAGTTCAAAGACGAGGAAGAAAAGCAGCAAGAAGTAAATGTTAATATTTATAAGTTGGTCAGGACAGAGAAGCAAAGCTGTCGCAGAGGCTTTGGAAACATGGCTTGCTCAGGTTATCCAAGCCGTGGAGCCGTGGATTTCTCAAGATATTGATAAGGGTTTGAGGTGGGGCGCTGAGATCGCGGATCGCCTAGAACGCTCAAAAGTAGGAATCATTTGTCTAACCAAAAGTAATCTGGGTGCGAGGTGGATACACTTTGAAGCTGGCGCATTGTCTAAGACTAAAGATGCTTATGTATGCACCCTCTTACTTGATATTAAGCCCTCTGACGTTGAGCAGCCTTTAGCCCAGTTCCAACACACCACAACTGAGAAAGAGGACATCTTTCAGCTACTTTCGACGATAAATCTTGCGGTGCAAAAATCAGGAGAAAAGGCTTTAGCCGAGCCTATTTTGAGAGAGATTTTTGAAACCTATTGGCCGCGTTTGAAGGACGCATTTGAGAAGTCTGCATCTCTCCAAGAATCAGCGGCAAGTCCATCCCGCTCGACAGATGAAATGTTACAGGAGATGTTAGAAATACTTAGAAATCAGGAACGGAGGCAAGTTAGTTCGCCGCGCTTTACAACCAATCTAGATGCAATTGCGGAGCACTCCGTTTCTTCCAACCAATCTACAGTCCCAAGTAACAAGGATGTCTTACTATCCCTTTTACACATATATGACGAAGGGTTGGACAGTAGGGAAATGGCTAAGTTGACTTTAATCTGAGCGGGTGAAATTCCCCGCAGCTTGCTGCGATATACTTGCTTGCGTGAGCAAGTATATTCATAAGAGTCATAATGTCTCGTTGCTTCTGTACCACATCGTGTGTCCGGCCAAATACCGGAGGGTAGTCTTTA
>DASVPS010000328.1:0-4153 GCA_036389555.1 Pyrinomonadaceae bacterium | reverse complement strand
GCTCGCCGAAGCACGCGACGAACTCACGCACCTGCGACGCGAGATCATCATGGCGGCCGAACGCGACGGTCACCTGATCGCTGCCGCCGGCACGCACCCCTTCTCGCACTGGGAAGACCAGACGCTCACGCCGAAACGTCGCTATCGCGGCATCTCCGAAGAGTACGAACAACTGGCGCGCGAGCAGTTGATCTTCGGCTGCCACGTCCACGTCGGCATCAACGACCGCGAGGCCGCCATACACGTGATGAACCGCGCGCGCCTGTGCCTCGCGCCGCTCCTCGCGCTCGCGGCCAACTCGCCCTACTGGCTCGGCTGGGACACGGGCTATGCCAGCTTCCGCACTGAAATCTGGCGTCGCTGGCCGATGTCCGGCACCCCTCAGGTCTTCTCTTCGCGCGCCGAATACGACCGCCTCGTCGAAACTCTGGTCAACACGGGCAGCGTCTCGGACGGGACGAAAATCTACTGGGACGTGCGCCCCTCCGCTCGCTTCGAGACGCTCGAATATCGCGTGACGGACGTGTGCCTGACCATCGACGAGGCCGTCATGATCGCGGGACTGGTGCGCGCGCTGACGCGCACCGCCTACGATCATTACAAGCGCGGCGAACCGCTCACGGAAGTGCGCCCCGAAGTGCTGCGCGCCGCCAAGTGGCGCGCAGCCCGCTACGGCCTCGACGCCGAACTCATAGACGTGACCGAAGGGCGCGCGCTGCCCGCCGCCGAAGTGGTCGAAAAACTTCTCGCGCACCTGCGCCCCGCGCTCGAAGCGGACGGCAACTGGGAAGAAGTGGCCGCGCTCACGCGCTATACACTCGCGCGGGGCAACGGCGCGTCGCGCCAGCGTCAGGTCTTCGCCCGCGCGAACAGTTTCGAGGCGGTCGTCGATCACATCGTCAGCGAAACGGCCGAAGGCACGATTTGAGAATTACATTCAAGCATAGCTTAGGCCGCGCGGGCGCATCGTTTTGTCCCGCCGGCTCGGCCTGAGATATGCTGTCGTCGAACATCAGGAGGAAGTTGAAATGTCTGTGCTGCAAGCCGCCGCGAGCGGGCTGGTTGGGGCGTGCGCCCTCACACTGATACACGAATCGGCGCGGCGCGCTCTGCCCGGTGCGCCGCGTCTGGATGTGCTGGGGATGCGCGCCATCGCCAAGTCCATGCGCGGGGTCGGGCAGGAGCCGCCGCCCGTAGATGAATTGCACGCGCTGGCGCTGGTGGGTGATGTCGTCTCCAATAGCTTGTATTACAGTCTGGTCGGCGTCGGCAGACCGGAAGGCGCGCTGCTGCGCGGAACGCTGCTCGGTCTGGCGGCGGGCGTGGGCGCGGTGCTCCTGCCCGAACCGCTCGGACTCGGGAACGCGCCGAGCGCGCGCACGACCGAGACGAAGGCGTTGACAATCGGCTGGTATCTGGCGGGCGGCGTCGCGGCGGCACTCGCCTATCGCCTGCTCGCCAGACAGGCGGGCGAGTCGCGCAGGCGCAGCGCACGCCGTTAGCTCGCGCCATAAATCAACGTCGACGGCGTGCGCCCTCGGTTCCGCCTCGGCCGCAGAGAGAGAGAGAGAGAGTAGAGGATTTCGTTTTGACGAACACGGAAGAAGCGCGTGAGAAGTACGGGCGTCGGGTGCAGCGTTGCTACGGGTGCTTCGTGGCCTACTACCTGAAGGACATGTATCTCGGCGAAGACGCGACTTACTACTGCGAACACTGTAAGGACGAGACGATGTTTCACTTTGAACAGTTCTCGCAGGTGCTCGACCTCTCCAAGTTGCCGAGCATGCAGCCGGACGAAGGATGATCCGGCGTCCGGGTTCAAGGTCTCAGTCAAAACGCAAGTCTGTTTGCCGGCCGAAAATGCTCCCAAGTCTGTTTTGAAGCATGTTAGACTTGCGTCCTGCCATCGGGTGATAAAGCAACAAATAAAGAGGAGTGGTTATGAAGTTACTTACCATCTGCCTGCGAACGTCTTTGCCGGTTCTGACCGTGGTCTGTCTTGCAGGGGCGGCGTGGGCGCAGCGAGCGATCACCATTCCCGGCAGCAAGGATGAGAACGAGCTCTACAGGACGGATCGCGAATCGGAACTCATGCGCCGGCAGATCATGCGCGAGAATGAGAGATTCAAGCGTGAGAGCGAGCAGCGCAGAAATAACCCGACGCCTTCCACCCTCCCGCCGCTCCCGCCCACCAGAAAGATGACGGCCGAGCACAAGCAGCGCCTCTACCCGTCCGACGCCGAGCGCGCCTCGTTCGCCGCGCTGCTCCGCGAGGATGGCACTGGACTGATGCGCTTGCTGCCCTTCACGGGCTGCGTCGTAGACCCGCGAATCCTGAACGTCTCAGCCGCGTGCGTGGATCGAGTCCCGCCGGTGTGGGGCGGCGGTTCGTTCTACTCTTTCAGAAGCAGGAAGCATCACCTCGCCCCCTACTCGGACATCGCGCTGCGCGACAACCTGTTCAACGTCGGCTTCATGAAACACACGCTCGGACTGCTGACCACGATGGGCGACGTGCCGCTCGAAGCCGTGACGCTCCAGAGCAAGGCGGTGCGGCCGTTCCTCAAACTCGTTCCCGCGAAGACGCTGGCCGAGACAGGGCAGCAGTTCATACGCAGCCGCGCGTGGCTCGAAGTGCCCGAACACGCCTACGGCCCGACCGCGCCCGTGCGCGAGAACACGACCTACGTGCTTCGCTCCATCACTTTCGAGCCGAAGCGGAGCAAGTCCTCCGACGTGCTCGTCGCCTTCCGCGTCACGCGGAGGGATGCGGACGGCGCAGTGACCATCGCGTGGAAGCAACTCCAAAAGCCGAAGGGCTAAACTTCACGACAGAACTTCACGACAGTCACGCGCACGCGGCACATGCCGTGCGGCGCGCGGCCTCTCTCGACACGCTCTGCGTCGCCTCGACCTGCGGGTTGAGACGACGCAGAGCGGTGCGTTATAGTGTGATGGAAAATTTGGAGGCTTAGGCTAATTGGTAAGTCAGCAGTCTTGAAAACTGCCGCGCGAAAGCGCTTGGGGGTTCGAGTCCCTCAGCCTCCGTTCAGTTTTGAGTTTCACGTTCGAGCCGCCCCCGCTTGCCAGAGAGAGCACGGGCGGCTTTTCGTTTGAGGGTTGAAGATGCGGCGGCGGCGCGGATGCCGGCCGCCGTGTGACAAGTGGGGAGACTGTGATGATGTTCACGTTGATGTGCGAGGCGATAGCGGGGCGTGCGGCGCAAGGCGTGGTGGCCGGGCAGACGCTCCTGTTCAATCTCTGGCTCTGGCAGGCGCAAGCGCCGACGCCCGACCCGCAGGCGGCCGTGCAAACCACGACCACCACGACGACGACCGCCGCCGCCCCTCCGCCACCGGAGGGCAGCGTCAACTGGATGATCCGTTTCTGGAACAACTACCTCAACCAGAAACTTGAGATCGGCGACACGCTCAAAATCTCGGTCGCGTCGCTCATCGGCGGCATGCTCATTCTGTTCGCCGCGTGGCTCTTGTCGCGCACGATCCGCAAGTTCCTCGAAGGGCGTCTGGCCGCGCGCACGCACCTCGATCCGGGCTTGCAGTTCACGCTGCTCCGGCTCACGCATTACCTGATTTTGACGGGCGGCATCATTTTCGCCGCCTCCCTCGGCTTGAATCTACATTTCACCTCGCTCGCCGTTCTCTTCACCGCGCTCTCGGTCGGCATCGGCTTCGGCTTGCAGTTCATCGCGGGCGACATCGCCTCCGGTTTCATCCTGCTCTTTGAACGCCCCGCGCGCATCGGCGATTTCGTCACCATCACGGGGCCGGACAGCAGGATCACCGAGGGGCGCGTGCAAACCATCAACCTGCGCACGACCTCCGTGCTGACGAACGACCGCATCACGGTCATCGTCCCGAACTCGAAACTCGTCAACGACAATCTCGTCAACTGGTCTTACGCCGACCGCCGCTCGCGCCTCAGCGTGCCCGTCGGCGTCTCTTATGACTCGGACGTTGACCTCGTTACCAACACGCTCCTGCGCGCCGCCGAAGGCATCACACACGTGCTGCCTGACCCGAAGCCGAGCGTGCAGTTTTTGGGCTTCGGCGAATCATCGCTCGATTTCCGCCTGCTCGTCTGGACGGACAGGCCACGCCGTCACCCGCAGATCAAAAGCGACATCAACTAT
>DASVPS010000327.1:0-22499 GCA_036389555.1 Pyrinomonadaceae bacterium | reverse complement strand
GCCATGTGAGGGGAGCCAAAATGAGCACGAAAAACCGTAGGGGCGGGCTGAACGATTTGTTCGCCGCGTTCGCCGTCGCGGTCTGGCCGCCCGTAACTTTCGGGCGGGCGTCTAAGCATCCGCCGGGGTGGAAAAAAGCATCTCAATTGTTACAATAGCGAGCCATACTTTTACCCGTCACAATTGCCTTTGGAGGAATAATGAAGAAGTTTTTAGTTCTCACCCTGATCTTCGCGTCTGTCTGTCTCACGACAAACGCACAGACGCGCCGCCGGACACCGACCACGCGCGCGACACAGGCCAAGCCCGCGCAGAAGACGCAGCCCACGCCCCGTCCGCAGCAGCCCGGCGCGTCGGCGACCGCTTCACAGGCCGCCGGCGCGGCCACGACTGACTGCGCCTGTGAAGGCGAGCCGCTGCCCGAAGTCGTCGCCGTGGTGAACGGCGTCAGGATCACGAAGCAGGAGGTGGACTCGCGCATCGAGCCGCAGATCGCCGAAATGCGCCGGAGTGTGGTCGAGGCGCGGGCGCGCGAACTCGATCTCCAGATCAACACCATACTGCTCGACGCCGAAGCGAAGAAGCGCGGCAAGCCCACGACCAAACTTCTGGAAGAAGAGGTTCTCTCGAAAGCGACCGAGCCGACCGAGGCGGAGGCGCAAAAGTTTTACGACCAGAACAAGGCCAGAATCAACGCCGACTACAACACGGTCAAAGCCGATCTCATCGCTTACCTGCGCGACCAGCGACAGCGCGAAGTGGCGAAACAACTCGCCGACCGCCTGCGCACCGCGGCCGCCGTCAAGGTCAACGTACAGAGCGCGACGCCGCCCGCGAACGCCGCCGAACGCGCGCGCGTCTTCGCCGTCGTCAACGGCCAGCAGATCACATCCGCAAACATCGAAGACTCGCTGAAGCCCCTGATCTACAGCGTGCAGGAACGCATCTACCAACTGCGCAAGGCCGAAGTTGACCTCCGCATCAACGACGTGTTGCTCCAACAGGAAGCGCAGCGGCGCAACGTGACGACGCAGGCCTTGCTCGACGCGGAAGTGGCGGCCAAAGCGAAACCCGTCACCGACGCCGACGCGCAAAAGTTCTATAACGAAAACAAGGAGAGAGTGAACGGCGAGTTTGCGCAGCTCAAGCCCCAGATCATTCAATACCTGCAAGACTTGCAGAAGCGCGACGCGCAGGCGGCTTTCGCACAGCAGTTGCGCCAGGCGACTAAGCTGGAAGTTAATTTGCGCGCGCCGGAGTCGCCCGTCCTGCAAATCGCGACCGACGACCAGCCGGCGAAGGGCAACCCGGCCGCGCCCGTGACGATTGTGGAGTTCACGGATTTCCAGTGTCCGAGTTGCGCCGGGGCGCAGCCGGTGCTGGAGAAACTCGTCGCGGAATACGGCGACCGCGTGCGTCTGGTCGTACGCGATTTCCCGTTGCAGATGCACGAATTCGCGGCGAAGGCGGCGGAGGCTGCGGAGGCGGCGCGGGCGCAAGGGAAGTACTGGGAGTACGCGGGCGTGCTGTTCGCGAATCAGAAGGCGCTCGGCGTTGACAAGTTGAAAGAGTACGCGACGCAGGTCGGCCTCGACCGGCAGAAGTTCGACGCCGCGCTCGATTCGGGGCAGATGGCCGACAAGGTTCAGCGCGACTTGTTGGACGGGATACGCCTCGGCGTCGGCGGCACGCCCTCCTTCTTCATCAACGGCCGCCCCGCCAGCGACCGCACCTACGAAGGACTAAAAGCCGCCATCGAAAAGGCTCTCGGCGAGAAGGCCGCCCGCAAATAAATGATGAACGATGAATGATGAACGATGAAGTAGAAGCAACTTGTCTTTACTTCATCATTCATCATTCATCATTCATCATTTCTTCCGTCCCCCTCACTCCGGCGCGGCCTCCACAAACTTCCTCATCTCCTGATGCAGCGCGCGCCGTTCGAGAAACAGGCGCAGCACGCGCCGCCGGTTGCCCACCAGCACCAGCACGCCTTTGAACCAGCCGCGCATGTCGTACAACGTCTCCAGCGAACGCATCGCCGCATAGCCGCACACGATTGCAGAGGGAAACGCCAACAACGCGACGCGCCAGTCCCAACGGAAATAACAGAGCGCGGCGACGACGAGCCACGTCAGCGGCATGAGCGCCATGGCGGCCAGTATCTTGACCGTCGGCGCGATCTCGTCTACGCCGTGGCGGCGGTAGAAGCGCGAGAGCAGGTCGCAGACGACGAACGCGGGCAGGTGCAGGAGCGCGCCCGGAATCGACAGCGGCAGGAGCAGCAGGACGAGCGCGCCGCGCAGCAGAAAATGGCGAAAGACGTTCCAACGTGTGTGCGTCAGGAGCGACAAGTTTTCCGCGTCGATGCCGAGCGCGCCGAGTTCCTCTTCGTGCTTCAGGATTCTGCGCCGCAGGGTGCCCTCTCCCGTCTCACCCTCTTCGGGCGATAACTTTTCGGCGATGCGCCGTCGCAGGTCGAACTCCGCCGAGAGCGTTTGCCGCAGGCTGAGACCCTCGTAGAGCGACGAAAAAAGCTCCTGCGCTTTCGTCACCACTTCCAACTCCTCGTCGTCCTCTACGTTCAGAGTGACTTCGAGCAATGCCGCTTCGATGCGAGCCGAAAGTTCCCTGACGGCTTCGCGCGGCGGTTCGCCCTGCGCGTCCAACGGCACGGCGCGCGCTTCAACCGGCACGCCGAAACGGATCAATGCTTCGCTGCGAAAGGAGGTCTTCGAGGTGTAGTAAAGCCCGACGGGGACGATCTTCAGACGGTCGAGCGCGCCCGCATCCCGCGCAGGCGCGGCGACGGAAATTGCGCCGAGGGCGATGCGCGCCGCGCCGGTCTTGACGGGCAGCAGCCGCGTCGCATTGTGCGAGACGCCTTCGGGGAACAACGCGATGCAGCGGTTCTGCCTGAGCAGCGCATGGCACTGCTCGAAGGTGAGCCTGTTTTTCGAGAGGTCTTCATCCGTGTCCACGCGCCGGTAGAGCGGCAGCGACTCGACGGCGTTGATAAGAAACTTGATGACAGGGATGCGGAAGAGCGTGGCCTTGGCGAGGAAGGAGATGCGGCGCGGCAGGGCGCAGAAAATGAGCGCCGGATCGATCAGCCCGTTCGGGTGGTTCGAGACGAAGATGAGCGGCTCATCCGGCGGAACGAAACGCGCCCCGCTGATCTCGATGCGGCGAAAGAAGAGCCGGAGCGCGATGCTGAGGATGAGGTGGACGAGGCGACGCACCCAGCCCCCCTTCTGCCGCAACGCCATGTCGCGGAAACGGAGTACGTAAGCATCGCGCATGTCTGGATTATAGCCTTAGAAGCTGTGTGAAAAGTAAGGCCGCTTTTGTCCCGGCGGGACAATTGAGAATAGCCCAGCGATTTATCGCTGGGGACACGTTAAGATAATGCCTACGAGTCCCGGAGGGACGATTGCATCTTGCGTTATCTCAATCGTCCCTCCGGGACTCCATCAATAATTATGCACCTTGTTCCCAGCACTAAAGTGCTGGGCTATTAGCAATCGTCCCTCTCGGGACTCGTTCAAACAGCTTCTTAGATTAAAGGGCGCGGGTAAGCAGACTCACTACTGCGCAGGCTTCCGGTCGCACCCGTTCGCAACGGGCGATGATGATCGAGATGTCAGGGGATAAGTTGACGCGAGAAAAGCGAACGCCCGTAGAAGATGTCCTCACAGCACCTCCTACGGGCTTGTTCAATCTCCCGATGCGCCGGGCGGCGCGTACTCGGAAGTTGTTGTTCGCTTTGTGACCGTTGACGGTCGCGGCGAGCGGTGTCCTCACTACACCTCACGCCTTTTATTGAGCAGAGGCTAACACCAAACGGCACATGCGTCAATGAAATCTGCAAAAATAAATGCACGCGCCCGCGGCCGCCGATTCCGACCGCCCGTTGAAGAAACGAGGCACACGTGCGCCCTACACGCCGGGTGCGCAAAATTCATGCGCGGCGCGCTACGTCGGCGACGGCGCGGATGAGCCTTTCGACTTCTTCCGTCGTCGTGTAGCAGGCGCACCCGGCGCGCACTAAACCTTCGACGCCGAGCGCGAGACGTTCAATCACCGTGGCCGCGTAAAAATCTCCGTGCGACAGGAAGAGTCCGCGCGCGGCCAACTTTTCGGCGACGACGGTTGAACGCACGCCCGCGACGGTGAACGAGACGGTGGGCGTGCGCGGCGCATCCGGCGGCAGGCCGTACACGCGCACGCCTTCGATCTCACACAGCCCTTGCCACAGCCGCCCGGTTAAGGCCGCGCCGCGCGAGTGGAGCGCGGCGAACGATGCACGCAGGCGCTCGCGGCGCGTGCCGCCCGCGGCGAAGGCCGGGGCCAGCGAGGCGAAGAAGTCAACGGCGGCGGCTGCCCCGGCGATGCCCTCGTGGTTGAGCGTCCCGGTCTCCGCGCGTTCGGGCGAGGTATCGGGGGCGGGGATGAGCTTGGGGAAATCGAGCGTGTCCAACAGCTCCTGTTTGCCGTAGAGGATGCCGACGTGCGGGCCGCAAAACTTGTAGGCCGAGCAGGCGAGAAAGTCGCAGTCGAGCGCGCGCACGTCAACCAGTTTGTGCGGCGCGTAGTGAACGGCATCCACGAAGGATAAAGCCCCGACCGCGTGCGCCGCTTGCGTGGCGCGCCGCACATCCGTGATCGTGCCGAGCGCGTTGGAAGCCGCGCCGACG
Source organism: Pyrinomonadaceae bacterium (assembly GCA_036389555.1). Lineage (GTDB taxonomy): Bacteria > Acidobacteriota > Blastocatellia > Pyrinomonadales > Pyrinomonadaceae > JAIVJZ01. The sequence goes on along the minus strand of DASVPS010000327.1, from coordinate 17,802 downwards.
GCGACCAGCTTCGTGCGCTCGTTGATGAGGCTCTGGAAATCTTCCCAGTCGAGCGTGCCCGTCTCCGGCAACATCTTCGCCGCGCGCAATGTCGCGCCGCGCTCGCGCGCGAGCGCCTGCCACGGGGCGATGTTGGCGTGGTGATCGAGTTCGGTGACGATGATCTCGTCGCCCGCTCCGATGCGGCTGCGGCCTAACGCTCTGGAGAGATGATAGGTGAGCGTCGTCATGTTCGCGCCGAAGACGATCTCGTTTGGCGCGGCGTGCAGAAAATCGGCGAGGGCTTGGCGCGCATCTTCGAGTATCCGGTCGGTCTCCGCGCTGGCCGGGTAGGCCCAGTGTGTGTTGGCGTTGTGTTGATAGAGATAATCCGCGATGGCTTCGACGACGGCGCGCGGAACCTGCGTGCCGCCCGGCCCGTCGAAATAGGCGACCGGGTGGCCGCCGTGTTGTCGTTCGAGGGCGGGGAAGTGCGCTCTGATCGCTTCGACGGACGGGGCATCGTCGCTGTCGTCGGCCGCCGCCGTAGCCCGCAAAGTTGCATCTGTCATTCGGGTCATACGGGAAAGTTCGGGTATGTGAAGATCAATAACTGGTGGCGCTGAAGTGTTCGGCTATGCCGCGCCGGATCGCCTCTTTAATCTCTTCTTCCGTGGAGGCGTGTGTGGTTTCGAGCGTCACGCGAAACGGCTCCTGTTTCTGCATCACGTCGAGCAGGTCAATCGTCCAGGACTGCTCCGCGCCCGTCGTCGGCTTGACCGAGATCAACTCGCAGTCATTGCGTCGCGACTCGGCCAACGCCTGCCTCGCGAGTTCCTCCAATTGCTCCAAGCGCATATCGCATCTCTCCAAATGTATTTATGTCGGGGCGGGACAAGACTTCGCCGCCCGCTCAACTAACTTCCGCACCGGCGCGCAAAGAAAAGCACAGCGATAAAAAAGTCGGGGCGGGTTTTGCTGTCCACGCCCCGGCAAGTTGTTATTTTTTCTGCCTCACGTCGTAGGCGTAGATCGTGTCCTGATCGCGCAGGTAGAGTCGGCCGCCCGCGATGACGGGGTGCGTCCAGGTGGGCAGCGAATCCTGCGTGATGCGAAAGCGTCCCCGCTCGCGATAGGCTTCGGGCGTCGCCTCGACCAGGCCGACCACGCCGTTCTCGCTCAGGCAATAGAGATTTCCGTCGGCGTAAACGATGGAGCCTTTGCCGACGCTGCGGTCTTTCCAAGCCACCTGCCCGTTGTCGAAACGCATGGCCGTCAGGATGCCGCTGGAAAAGCCGTAGAGGTGATCGCCGACGAGAATCGAACTACTGTGGTGGTTGCGCATGTCCTTCGTGAAATAGACTTCCTGCGCCGTCAGCGCGCCGCGCTCAGTCGCCTTGATCTCGACGAGGCCGGCGCCCGTGCCGTAGTCCGAAGAGATAAAGACGCGGTTGCCGCGCGCGACGGGCGTGGCCGCGTTGGCCGTGCGGTTTGCGGCGCGCGCATATTCCCAGAGCAGTTTACCGTCGCGGAGGTCTAACCCGACGGCGCGGCGCGAGGTGAAGAAGACGACTTGCGGCGTGCCGCCAGCCTCCATCGTGATGGCCGACGAATAACCCGCCTCGTCGCTCTGGCTCTTCCAGATGAGCGAGCCGTCGCGCTTATTGAGCGCGACGATGGAGGCGTTTTCGCCGCCCGCGTTGACCAGCAACTTGTCGCCGACGATGAGCGGCGATTCGCTGATGCCCCAGGTGATGTTAGAGCCGCCGAACTTCGAGAGGACGTTCATCGTCCAGACGGTGCGACCCGTGCGCGTTTCAAGGCACGACAGATCGCCGTTGCCGCCGAGCGCGTAGAGGCGTTCGCCCTCGACGGTGGGCGTGCCGCGCGGGCCGTCGCCGCGGTCGTTGCGAAAGGCCGCGCCGTGCGGCTTCGCCCAGAGTTCTTTGCCGGTCGCCACGTCGAAGGCGACGATGAACTCGCGGTCGCCGCGAAGCCCCATCGTGTACAGGCGATTGTTGGCGATGGCGAGCGAAGAGTAGCCGCGCCCCGCGCCGCTTGCCTTCCAGACGAGCGGCGGCCCTTCGGCCGGCCACTGCTTGAGCAGCCCGGTCTCTCTGGAGATGCCGTCGCGATTCGGGCCGCGCCACTGCGGCCAGTTGCCGCCCGCGACTGCCTGCCCCGCCACTGCGACGCACAGGCACAGCAGCAATAACGCCGAACCCGGCGCGGCCTTGAGACTCACACTCTTCATGGGGAACACTCCTTCTTCAAACTCGACTTAGAGGGTTGGCCGATTATAGCAACACCGGAGGCGTACGCCCTTAAAAAACTTTCCCGCATCGGATACATAGTTTCGGACTCGAATATCCATTTTGATGACGCCATCTCCCGCCCGCCGCCGACAACTATTTTCGCGAGACGCCGAGAAAGGGCGCGTGCGTGTAGGCGACGGAGAAGTTGTCGTCCAGCTTGAAGTGTCGTTTGACGGTGGCGGCCGGGTCGAAGAACCATTCGCCGCGCGCCTGCCCGCGCTCGCCCCTGTCAAACCAAGCCCACGGTGGCCGCGCCGCGTTCGGTGCGCCCTCGTCGCCGCGAAAGGCCGCGCCCAGATTGCCTAACTGGACGTTGCGGCGCTTCACCGCCCGCCTGGAGTTTTGCGCCGCGCTGAAAGAACGCATGCCGTACTGGTAGGCCGCGCCGTAGGTTTGATTGACGCCGCCACGCGCGCGCGGCCAGAGCGTCGTGGAGATGGGCAGCAGCGCATAGCCGACCTCGACGGCGGAGGACTTCTCCGGGTCGTCAGCGCGCCCCGTGAATTTATAAACGAGCGACCCGTTCGACGGCATCTGTTTCTCACCGCCGTTGAAGGCGAGGACGCCGTGCCCCTTGGCCTCTACGTACAACTCCGGTCGCCCGGACTCTAACCCGACCTCTTCGAACGCGCGTTTGCCGCTTTCGCCGCCGCCCGCGACCACGTATTTCAAGAAACGGTCGTGAGCCAGCGTCTCCACGAACACGACGCGCGCCGCAGACACTTTATCCCCGGCCTTCGCCGCCACGACGAGACAGCCCTCCATGTCGTTTTCGTGAGCCAGCACCGCTTCACCGGAGAGACCCGTCGGGTCGTAGCGACCGCCGCGCCGCACGCCCTCGCGGATGATTTCGCTGAGGACTGCGCCGCGCGCCGAGCCGCCCTTGTAGTCGCGCGGGTGAAAGACCGCGTAATGAATAAGGAAGTGGGTCGGCGTTTCGCTGACGGCGTAATAGACGTAGGCACGTTGGGGGAAACGCGCGTCGTCGGCGTTGTTCCAGTTGTTGTCGCCGCGCCAGTCGCCGTCGAAGTCGAAGTTGGTGATGTAATCGTGCCGTCGTTTGTCGCCAAGCCCCTGTCGGAAGACGGGCGCGAACTGCGACGCTATTTCACGATCCCTGGCGGAGTCTGTGAGTTGAGCGTTGCCGCCGTTGCCATGCGCGACCGTCTTTTTTCGGGCGACGACTTCGGTCTGCCAGATGAGTTGAAGGAAGACGCAGGCGAGGAAGGCAAGGCTTAAGTTTTTGAGAAGTTTCAAAATGGCTCTCGAATGTAAGAACCGGAGAGAGAATTCCGTCTCCGGTAAAATTTGCGCGCGAGATGCTGCCGCGCGCGCGCACCTGTTTCTTTCCCCGATGCGGATGCTTTGTCTATAACAGTCTTCGGTCGCAACGGTCAACGATTGCCCGCCGCGCGATTTGCTTTGCTCCCACTACCACACGGTCAGGGAATGAGCCTCTGCCCCTGCACATATTCCGGTTTCAAACACGCCGGCAGACATGCAATACATGCAGGCGTTCCGCTCAGGCAAGCTCGGCGAGTTCAGCCCAGCGTTCGAGGTCGCGTGCAAGCCCGGCAGCAATGGTTTCCCGTTCCACGAAGAGTTGGTGTACGAGATGCGCGTCGCTTGAGTTGGCGGCGAGTTGGAGTTCGATTTCGCTCTGCCGCCCTTCGGCCTCCTGTATGCGCGTCTCCAGTTCTTCCAACTCTCGCTGCTCTTTGAAAGTCAGTTTGCGCCGAGCCTTCGTCCCGTTCGCTTCGACCGTGGCGGCGCTCTCTTTTTGAATTGGCCGCGCGGGCGTTTGAGGCGCACTGGACGCGGCGGCCGCCTGTTCCTGCCGCCCTCGCGCTTCGAGAAAAGCGGTGTAGTTGCCGGGATACTCGCGCACGCGGCCGCCCGCCTCGAAGCGGAAGATGTGTTCGACCGTGCGGTCGAGGAAATAGCGGTCGTGACTGACGACGATGAGGCAGCCGTTGAAGGCGTCGAGGTAGTCTTCGAGCGTGACCATCGTTTGAATGTCTAGGTCGTTGGTCGGCTCGTCCAGAATGAGGACGTTCGGGGCGCTCATCAGGACGCGCAGGAGGTAGAGCCGACGGCGCTCGCCGCCGGATAATTTCGAGATGGGCGCGTATGCAAGCGCGCCGCTGAAGAGAAACTTTTCGAGCATCTGCCCGGCGGTGATGAACGTGCCGTCGGCGGTTTCGATGCGTTCGGCGATCTGGCGTATGTAGTCTATGACGCGCTCCCCTTCGTCGAGCGCGCGGTTCTCCTGATCGTAATAGCCGAAGCGGACGGTCTGCCCGACTTCGAGCGAGCCGCCGTCAGGGCGCGTGCGGCCGGTGATGATTTCGAGCAGGGTGGTTTTGCCCGCGCCGTTCGGGCCGATGATGCCGATGCGGTCGCCGGGTTTCAAAGTGTAGTTGAAATTTTCGATCAGCACGCGCCCATCGTAAGACTTGGTGATGTCGCGCAGTTCTAAAATCTTCTTGCCGATGCGGCTGGAAGTGACGGAGATGTCGAGTTCGGCGCGCGCCGTGTCCTTCGGCTGCGCCATCAAACTCTCGGCACGGTCGATGCGCGCTTTGGACTTGCGCGTGCGCGCCTTTGCGCCACGGCGCAGCCAGGCCAGTTCGCGCCGGATGAGCATCTCGCGTTTCTGCCCTTCGGCCGCGCGGGCGAGTTCCTGCTCCTCTTTGCGTTCGAGGTAGTAGGCGTAGTTGCCGTCGAACGCCTGCACCGCGCCGCGATCAATTTCGAGGATGCGCCCCGTCACGCGGTCTAGGAAATAGCGGTCGTGTGTGACGAGGAGGAGCGCGCCGCGGTAACGCGCGAGATAGGCTTCGAGCCACGTGATGGTTTCCGCGTCGAGGTGATTGGTCGGCTCGTCGAGGATGAGGAGTTGCGGATTCGAGATGAGGGCGTGGGCGAGCGCGACCCGTTTGCGCTGCCCGCCGGAGAGCGTGCCCATCAGAGCGTTCGTGTCCTCGATGCCGAGGCGGCTCAGGATCGCACGTGCGTTCGTCTCCAACTCCCACGCGCCCGACGCCTCCAACTCGTGCGCCAACTCCGAGACGCGATTCAACAAACGCTCGTCGCGTCCGTTGCCGGAGGCCAACGCCTGACAGGCGCGCTCGTAATCGAGCAGCAGTTTCGTACGAGAGTCGCTGGCGGCGAAGATGGCCTCCAGCACGGTCTGCTCGGCGTCGTAAGGCGGGTTCTGCGGCAGGTAGCCGAGCGAGACGCCTTCGGCGAAGACGACGCGGCCTGTGTCCGGTTGCTCCGCGCCCGCGATGAGCCGCAGCAGCGTCGTTTTGCCCGAACCGTTGACGCCGACGACGCCGATGCGGTCTTGCGAATCGAAGCCGAGCGTGACGTTTTGGAAGAGCGGCCGCAGCCCGTAGTTCTTGCTGAGCGACTCGATGGATAGAATATGCATTACGGGTCGGTTAAAATATTTGCGTTTGGCACGAACACGCTACAATAATTTCCCGCTCAATCCAACGCCCCGTTCGATACGTAGATAGAGGGAGATTAGAAAGAGAGGTGTGTGAATGAATAGACGCTATTTTATCAAATCCGGCCTGACTCTCGCAGGAGCGGCCGTGCTCCTGCGTGCGCCGCTCGCCGAAGCTCTGGCGCAAAGCGCCGCGAAGGGCGGCGTGCGGGGCGCGGCCTCATTCAAAAAAGTCGTCAGGACGGATGAAGAGTGGCGGCGCATGTTGACGGCCGAGCAGTATCGCGTGACGCGGCAGAAGGGGACGGAAGCGCCGGGTTCGAGTCCGCTGCTGAAGAATTATGCGAAGGGCACATACGTCTGCGTCGGCTGCGCGCTGCCGTTGTTCAGTTCAAAGACGAAGTATGATTCACACACGGGCTGGCCGAGTTTCTGGTCGCCCATCGCCAAACGAAACGTCCGCGAGGAAGAGGACACGAGCGACGGCATGACGCGCATCGAAGTCGTCTGCAATCGCTGCGACGCGCACCTCGGCCACGTCTTCGACGATGGCCCAGACCCGACCGGCCTGCGCTACTGCATGAACGGGGTGGCGTTAAAATTCGTGCCGGCCACAAGGCGCGCTTAAAGGGCGCTTTGGGTCGAAGATAGGCCGACGATTGCCGGGCATAAAGTGACAAAGCCGCACCCAAAGCGAGTATTGCTTAAGTATTGCGATATGGCTTGACATAGCGGAGCTTATGCCGCAAAATGGCCTCAATAATACCCGCCAAGCCTCTGCCGTAAGGCATGCTCAAACTGGTGGGTTTTCTCTTTTATAAATGAGATACGCCAAACCTATCCTCTCAATAACCGAGCAAATAGCCCTTCTTCAAAGTCGCGGTCTGGTAATCACTGACCGAAATAAAGTAGAAGAATATTTGTCGAATGTGAGTTATTACAGGTTGAGCGGATATATGTATCCCTTTAAAGATTTAGCGACAGGTAGTTTTATAAGCAACGTCACCTTTGAAGAAATTATTGATTTATATTTATTTGATAGAGGACTCAGGCTGTTAATTTTTGACGCCATAGAAACCATCGAAGTAACTTTCCGCACCCAACTGATTTATCATCCTTCCATGAGCGGCGGCGCGTTCTGGTTTGAAGATGCCTCTAATTTTGAGGATGCTTCTCGACTGACTGATCATCTCAGGCAACTTGATGAGGAAGTTCGCCGCTCATCGAGCGAAGTTTTTATAGCGCACTTTTTCAATAAATATGTGTCGGAAGATACCCCGCCCGCTTGGATGACTTTTGAAGTCCTCTCCCTTGGTTTGCTTTCTAAGTTTTATCAAAATCTGCGAAAATCCTTAAAGGCGAAAAAGGATATAGCAAATCATTTCGGGGTTTCTCACCCTGTCGTCTTTCAAAGTTGGATCAGAAGCATAACTTATGTTCGCAATATCTGCGCCCATCACAGCCGGTTGTGGAATAAAATTTTGACTAACAAACCAGCCATCCCACACACCCGGCCAACTTTATGGCTTCCACCCCCGGAACCAAGCAACGACAAAATTTATTACCTTCTATGTTGTGTGACCCATATGCTTCGAGAAATACAGTCCAATACAATTTTCGTCGACAGATTAAAAGAACTTTTTAAAACCTATCCAACTGTCTCGAAAACTGCGATGGGTTTTCCATTTGGCTGGGAAACCCAACCATTCTGGCAATAAATCCGTATCTCCATAGTTAACGGTTGAATTATGTGAGGAGCTGAATCGTGACGAAAAAAGTTGTCAAGAGCGAAGAGGAATGGCGTGCGACGCTGACGCCCGAACAATATCGCGTCGCGCGGCAAAAGGGGACGGAGCGACCCTTCACCGGCGAATACCACGACTCGAAGGATGCGGGGACTTACAGGTGTGCGGCCTGCGGCAACGAGTTGTTCACCTCCGAGGCCAAGTTCGATTCGGGGTGCGGGTGGCCGAGTTTCACCGCGCCGGCGGCCGAGGATCACGTCCGCACCGAAGTTGATACGAGCCACGGGATGCGGCGCACGGAAGTCTTATGCGCCGCGTGCGATTCACACCTCGGCCACGTCTTCGAGGACGGGCCGCGGCCGACCGGCCTGCGCTACTGCATCAACTCGGTCGTGCTCAAGTTGGACAAGGAAGAGTAGCGGCCGCAACCCCGCCGCCGCTCTTCCTTTGAACCTGGCAACAACGGCTGCGGCCGCGCCTCTCGCCAGACAACAAGTGGGTAGAGTGTATTGACATTCGATCCCGGCGATAATATCGTCTCGGGCGTCTCGTTCATCCTCGTTCTCGCCGTCGTCGGCCTGACCTTCGCCGGCCTCACTGATCCAACTCGCGTCGGCAATAACCGGCAGCCCGGCGCGCACGCCGGCGCGGCGTCCGTTTGAATTCTGGCGATGTCAAATATTTCAACGATAGGCATTCTCGGCGGGATGGGGCCGGAGGCGACGAATCAACTCTGCGCGTTGATCACGGCACATACCGCGGTCGGCAAAGATCAGGATCACATTCCGGTCATCACCTACAATAACTCTCTCATCCCCGACCGCGTGCGTGCCGCCTATGGCGGCGGCGAGAGTCCCGTGCCGGAGATGGTGCGGACGGCTCGCGTACTGGAACAGGCGGGCGCGGACTTTCTCCTGATGCCCTGCAATCTCGCGCACCTCTTTTGGGCGGACGTGCAGTCCGCCATCTGTATCCCGCTGCTACACATGATCGAGGAGACGGTCGCGCACATCGCCGAGCATTACCCGCAATGCAGGCAGGCCGGGATTCTGGCTTCGACGCCCACGCTGCAAAGCGGCCTCTATCGTCAGTCGTTTCAAAAACACGGCTGGCGTCTCGTCGAGTCGGATGCCGCCGAGCAGGCGGAGAAAGTGATGAAAGCGATCTACGGCGGGGAAGGAATCAAGTGCGGTTATAAGGACGAGCCGCGCGCGTTGCTGACCGCGGCGGCGGAGCGGCTCGTGGCGGCGGGCGCGGAAATGATCATCGCCGGCTGCACGGAAGTTTCCCTCGTTTTGACTTCCGCCAATTCGCCCTTCAACGTGATCGACCCGTTGGAGATCATCGCCCGCGTCGCCGTCCGGCGCGCCCGGTCGGGCGACGGCGGCGAGCGCACGCAGGCTGCGGTTTCCGCTGCGCATTCCGGCACGGAGGCGTGAGAGGTCTCTTCTTCGGAGGTAAAGATTCGTGAGCCACATCCTGTTGACGCTGGCGGAAGAGAGAGAGTTGACGCGGGAAGACCATTTCGCGGTGAAGTTACCGGTTGACGACGGCGACTGCTACGATTTTTCCACCGCGTTGCAGGCGCTCGGGCATGAAGTGTTTTTCGCCAACTGGGATGATCTCGAAGGGCATCAATTCTCGCGCATGTTCCACGACAACGCGAAGCGTTTCATCACGCCGCTGCCGCTCTCAAGCGCAGATTTGATCTTCGTCTACAAGATGGAAGGGTTCTATTTCGACCTGCCCCGATTTTTTGGGATGGTGCAGACGTTCTCAGAGGCCGCCCCGCTCGTCGTCAACGACCCGGCCACGATCAGGCACAACATAGACAAGCGATACCTTCTTGACCTGGAGCGCGAAGGGATTCTCGTTCCGCCCACACAGTCCGTCAATGATTCGGTGCGGGAGCGTCTGGCCGGAGGCGAGGCGTTTGTGCTCAAGCCGATTAGCGGCGAGCGTGGCACGGGCGTGATGCTGATCAGGACGCCCGAAGAACTCGCCGCCATCGAGGGACACGAGGACGAGTATCTGGCGCAGGATTATATTCCGGGCGTGCGTGCGGGAGAGATTAGTTTTGTCTTCCTCGGGTTTGAATGCCAGTTCGCGTTCCTCAAGCGACCATCGAACCCGGAGGAGTTTCGCTGTAACGCATCGCAGGGCGGGACGGCCGTGCTCTACGAACCGACGGCCGCGGAAATGGATTTTGCCTTGCGCACGCTCAAAGCCTACGAATCGTTCGGCTGTCCCATCCATTACAGCCGCATAGACCTGATCAGCAGCGACCGTGGGCCGATGCTGATGGAGGCCGAACTCATCAACCCTTCGATTTTCGCGCGCTATTTCGACCGCGGTGAAGAATTCGGAAAGAAGATCGCGGCCTATTTCGATGGGCTGCTCAGGCAGCACTAAGCGCCATTCTGCAAGTCTGGCGCGGCGTGAAAAATTGGCCTGAAAGAGCGAGTGCTCCTTCAGGCCAATAGTTTCTAGTGCCCGGCGTGGCCGCCGCCGTTTCGGCGTCTCGCACGCATGTCTCGGGTTTAACGAAGCATCTGAGGCTTCGTGCCGACGATGAGCAACTTCCAGTCCTTGATGGGCGGTTCGTTCAGGAACAATTTCCACTTCGGATCGACGTAGTTCACGTCGAGTTTCGTGGTGTAGTACTTGAGCGAGTTCGTGAACGGGCCGTTGGGCGCGTTGGCGAAACGTTGTTCGAGGTAGTAGGGCGGGATGGTCTGGTAATAGATCGTGGCCGTGACGGTGACGGGCGCGTTGATGCGCGGGTCGAGCGGAACTTCGTAGGTCAACACGTCCGTGCCGCTCCCGTCGAAGTAGCCGGGGTTCGACGCCTTCGCCACGCCGTGCGGCGCGGTGTCTTTGGCGTCCGGCCCGTTCTCGCGCCAGCCCTGCGGCATCAGGCGATTGTCTTTGATGTCGTCGGCGAGGCTCAGGAAACTCGTCGTGAAGTTGCCGTTGGCATCCTTCACGAGTTCCTCGTAAATCTGCACCTGCTCTTCGCTGTTGATGACATCGTAATGCGGTTGAAACAACTGCTGCGGATTGCTCGACTTCGCGAACGATTCGGTGATGAGCGGTTTGAACTGCCCGCCCTTATACACGCCGATCACGCCCTTCGGGTTCGTCGCCCCCGAAACCCAGTAAGGCTTGCCGCCGACGTTCACGCGAAATTCGATGAAGGCGCGACGGAAACTGACGCCGGAAGGGAATTTGTGGCCGGCGAGATTGGTGACTTTGACCTGCGCGCTGAGACCTTTCGGCGTGCGCTTGAGCGCGGCGACCTCGATCTGCGCGGTTTCGTTGCGCGCCATCTGGAGCGCGGCTTTTTGGGTTCTCATCATGGCGGGCACGGGATTGCCGTAGGTCGCCATCGGGTCGAAGAAGGGAGCGGGTTTGTTGTTGTAGTCAACGCTCGAAATGCCGAGCGGCGCGGAGAACTGGTTGAAGATTTCCATGACGAACAGGTTGAGCCCGACGAGCGTGTGGCGCGAGTAGTCGCCGTCGGCGCCCCCGTCGCGCACGCGCAGGTGGATGTCTGCGTCGGGCGCGCGGAATTCCACGGCCGGGAAAGTCTCCTCCTCGATGCTGGCGATCTTAAACTTCAACTTATCGCCGGTCTTGCTCGGATACATGCCGGGCATGTGACACTGCTGGCACGATTGCGCCGTGTCACGATTCACGGGCGGCAGTTCGTCCTGATACTTGCTGTTGCGCCATTCGAGATAAGTGTTCTGCTCGTGCTCGACTTTCTGATTGGGATTGGTGAACACGTTCTCGCCCGGCGTGTAGGGTTTGCCCGGCGTGAGCACGGGCAGAATAACCGTGTGACATGAGCCGCACATGGCGGACTTCTGGATTTGATTGGCCTTCGTCTTGAGCGGCGTCAGGCCGAGAGAGTTCTTCATCGGGACGGTCGAGACATCCTGGAAGGGGCCGTAAATCTCGTCGGGCTTGCCCGTCTTGAACTTGCCCGTGTAGGTCGCGGGCGTGCCCAGACCTTCGTCGGAGATGTGGTGGCAGACGGCGCACGAAATTCCGTCGCGCGCGAGCGCGCCGTATTCGGCGAAGGGCTGCGGCGGAATTTGGTCTAGGAAGCCCAACTGGAACGGGTAAGGCTGCCCCGTATCGAGCACGAGTTGACGCTGCCCCATGACGCCGTGGCAACTGAGACAGGTGTTGACGATCTGATCCTTGATGCCGGGGTAGAGGTTGAGTTCGGTTTCCAACTGCGAGAAGAAGACCGGGTCGCGGCCGGCCAGTCCCATCATGGACGAACGCCACTCGCTGTAGGGCGAGAGGTTGAGGTCTGCCTCCATCGGCGTCGGCGTCGGGTTGGGCGAAGTCTGATTGTAGATTTGGGGGTAGATCATGTTCGGCATCGAGGGATTGTTCTGCGTCGCGTCGTGGCAGCCGATGCATTGATTCGACGTGATGAACATCTGCGGCTTTTGCGACTGCGGCCGCTGTGTGGCCGTGTCGTACCACTCGATCACCATCTGCTTCGGCGTGGGCAGAGCGACGGCGTCCGCGCCGGAAGTTCGATGTGCGGGCGCGGTCGGAAGCCCCGCCGCTCTGGCCGTGGCTTTCGCATCGCCCACCTCGTCGGGAGAGCGCTTCAAGTGGACGGAGATGTCTTCTTCCGGGGTGAGCCGTTCGCGTGGTGCGATCTGCGCACGTGGTTGCCCGAGCGTGCGAGCCTGCGGCGCGCCGGGCACGGTGATGTATTTGGGCTGCATCGTCGGGTTGAAGTTGATCGAATCGCCGAGGATGTTGTTGAGCGTGGAGAAGGTCAGTTCGGTCTTGGCGGAGGCGTGGCAGTTGACGCAGTAGAGGCCGAACCCGGCGTTCGGGTACATGGTGTAATTGGCCGGGTTGCCGTCGCTCCAGAACCAGCCGTCATACGATCCCTTTTTGTCCTTGACCATAATCGCCCAGCCGTTCACCGTCTGGCCGGGCGTCTGCTGCGCCGGAGGGGTGTACATCTCCTTGATGATCGTGCCGCCGTCGGCGATGTCGCCCTCTTTCCGGTCGGTGTCCCGGCCGCTCCCCAGCCACTTCACGATCTCCGGCGAGTAGTAAACTCTGACGGCGTTGTGCGTCCCGTAATACTTGCCGCCGAGGTATGCGCCGGTGTCGCGAATCTCCTTGTCCGCTTTCCAGCCGGGGTCGGTTTTATAACAACCTTTTTTCACATAATCGCTCAGCAGTTGCTCGAATGGCACGGTGCCTATCTGGCTGGGCAGTTGACGCAGCGGCCACCTGCAACCCGCCTGCGCGCTCGGCTGAGCCGATGCGACCTCGACTCCGTAACCGGCGGGATTGAACACAACAAAGACGGCGATGAACAGCAGGCAGAAGCAGCAGGTAAGAGTTTTCGCGATCTTCAAGCAGGCCTCCTCGGTGGAAAGGGAACAGTCCTTAATTTGACGGCCGACTCCGCGTGGCAAACATCGTGTGCGGGATGTTCGGCGCGCAGGGCTAGTAGTAGTAACGACGTGTAAGGCTGAAACTCAATGAGCAATCACCCCCCGCGCGAATACCTTGCTAGTTGTCGGGTATGGAAGATCAGACTGGCCGAATGCGAAGCTTGTTGATAAGACGCCTACACTCTATGAGGCTCGCCCCCGCGCTGTCAACAACTTTTACAAAAGGCGGGCGGGCTACGGCGCGGCAAACCCGAAGTCGAGTAAGTTTTCGCAGAATGCGAGTTTCGCGTCCAACTCTTCCAGAGAGTTTGCGCCGATGTTGACGAGGCCGTAGCGAAAACTCTTTCCGTCCTGCATGATGTCTGAAAGCAGGTCTCCCGCGGCCACGGCCACCTCCACGCGCGCATCTGGAAACACGCGCGCCAGTGCCGCCAGTTGCTCAAAGGAGGGCACGCGCGTCACCCTCTTGTCCGCGAACGTGCGAAGCACGCAACTCGCGGCCAGCTTGAAATCTCCCTGCCCGCTGGGGAAAGCCGGTTCTTCGCCGAGCGCGACCTGCAAAAGCGGGGCGTAGGAACTCATCCCGTCCACCTTCTCGAAGAGGTCTGGGAACTGTGAAGCGATCTTCGGATTGACCTCGATAATGTGTATCTCGCCGGTCGCCGGGTGATAAGTCAACTCCATGTTAAAGAGCGCATTGTCGTAGCCGATGCCGCCGATGAACGTTTCGGCGATTTGCGACATGCGGGTCTGCACCTCCGCCGGCAGGCGCGAAGGATAGACGAAACGCTCGAAAGAGATCGTGCCGGGAAACATCACCGAGTCGATGATGCCGAGGACGTGTACACGTCCCCCGAAGACGTAGCCTTCGAGAGAAACCTGCATGCCTTCGAGCAGAGCTTCGGCCAGCAGGTATGAGGCGTCGTACTCGTAATCGGTGTGCGCCGTGAGCAGATCGTTGAAGGGGCGTAGAAACCCTTCCGGGAGCAGGCTTGCGGCGGCCACTCGTCGCAGCTCCGGCAGGGAAGATATTTTCTGCGCGTTGATGGAGAAGCACGACTTGACGGGCTTCAAGAAAAGCGGGAAGGGAAGATCGAGCGCGTCGTCTGCGAGACCCGTCGGCGGCACGATCTGGAAAGACGGCGTGGCGGACGGGAGGAGCGTTCGTTGCGCCACCCTCGAATAATATTTATGCTCGCAGCGCAGCACGCGCTCGACTTTCACCCCGGCCAAGCCCAGCCGTTCCGCCACGATGCTCGCCACCGGCATACCTGGATAACCCACACCAGACGTGACCCCGGCGATGTCGCTGTGCCTGTAGCGTTCAATCGTCGTTTCGATCAGCGCAAGGATGTCGAGTTGGCTCGTCGCGGACTGGCGTTCGCCCGCCAGTTGCCGGTCGAAGTAGTCGCCCGCAAACTCTTCGAAGACGAGGCGGCAACCCACTTCGGCGGCGACGCCGGGCAGATAGCGATACTCTCTGCTCGTCGGGCAGAGGATCAAAACACTCTTCATAATCTTTATGGTGCGAGATGCCGGATGCGCCCTAGACGGATCAGAGAAATCAATCCTGACGACGACTGAAAGCGCACGGTATCGTCTCTCATGAATGAGTGTCAAGGGGAAACCGATCTACCCTAGAATGATTACGGGTAAAGCGCAGTTTTTGAGGTCGCCACCGGCATTTCCTACAGCCCGCATGATAAATCTCGGACTGTGCCCAACATCGGAGCTTGTCGTTCGCGTCGCAGGTCTTCTTCTGACAGGTAGCAGACAATCAGCCTGCCGGCAATGCAAGGTGTGTCGCGGTCAAAGTTGGTGACGATGTGGGCGGGCTTTTTCGTTCGTTTGATATTGTGTATGTTATCTCGGTAACACGGCTGACGATGCAGATGGCGGAAGCCGTCGGAGTTTAGCCGGAGCAGGTGTGTAGGATTATTCGGAGAGAGATGGCGAAGCGGGAAATCACAACTCAGAGGCCGCAGCAGCAGCAGCAGGGCGCGCCCGACCAGAAGGCCGAGGCTCACCCAAGCCACTACGAGCCGGCCAAGCAAGACTTGAAAACGGAGCGCGAGCTACAGCGCGCCGAGGCGATAGCTGCATCCGTGGATGAGCCGCAACGTCAGGCGGACACGGAAGGCCGTGTGACGAGAGCCACGGAGACAAGTACAGAGAGAGCCGCGGAGACAGGCACAGGGAAAGATGCCGAGAGAGCCGCGGACGATTCACGCCGCGCGCAGCCGCCCGAAGATTTCACGGGGATTAAAATCTCGCACGCGAGCGAGACGGCGGGCGGCCTGCCCGCCATCGTGTCCGCTTTGAAGCATTCATGGGCGGAGATGGGCGCGGCGCGCACGCTCAAGACGCTCTCGCGCATGAACCAGAAGGGCGGCTTCGATTGCCCCGGCTGCGCGTGGCCTGAGCCGGACGGCGAGCGCACGCATTTCGAGTTCTGCGAAAACGGCGCAAAGCATGTCGCCGACGAGGCGACGACCAAGCGCGTCACGCCGGAGTTCTTCCGCCGTTGGAGCGTCGCGGAACTCTCGCGCCAGACGGACATGTGGCTGAACGATCAGGGGCGACTCACGCACCCGATGCTGCTTGAGCGCGCAAGCGAACACTACGAACCCATCGGTTGGGATGAAGCATTTAAACTCATCGCAGGGGAATTGAACGCGCTCGCTTCGCCGGACGAGGCCGTCTTCTACACGTCCGGGCGCACGAGCAACGAGGCGGCCTTCCTCTATCAACTCTTCGTACGCCAATTCGGCACGAACAACCTGCCCGACTGCTCGAACATGTGCCACGAGTCGAGCGGGTCGGCGCTCACGGAATCAATCGGCGTCGGCAAAGGCACGGTCACGCTCGACGACTTCGCAGAGGCCGAGGCGATCTACGTCATCGGGCAGAACCCCGGGACGAACCACCCGCGCATGCTCTCGACGCTGCAAGCGGCGAAGCGACGCGGCTGTCGCATCGTCCACATCAACCCGCTCCCTGAGGCGGGCATGTCGCGCTTCAAGCACCCGCAGGAAGTCTTCGACACGCTCGTCGGACGCGGGACGCAACTCGCCGATCTCTTCCTACAGGTTCGCATCAACGGCGATGTCGCGCTGCTGCAAGGCATCTCGAAAGAGGTCTTGGAAGAAGACGCGCGGCGCGGGGGCGGCGTCCTCGACCGCGAGTTCATCGCGGAGCACACCGGCGGGTTCGCGGAGTTCGCCGCCGCGCTCGCCGCGGTCGGTTGGGACGAGATCACGGAAGGCTGCGGCATCGAGCGCGGGCAGATACGCGAGGCCGCGCAGGTCTTTATCAACTCGAATCGCACGATCTTCTGCTGGGCGATGGGGCTGACGCAGCACCGGAACGCAGTGGCGAACATACAGGAGATCGTCAACCTACTGCTCCTGCGCGGGCAGATCGGACGCGCGGGCGCGGGCGTCTGCCCCGTGCGCGGCCACTCGAACGTGCAGGGCGACCGCACGATGGGCATCTGGGAACGACCGACCCCGGCCTTTCTCGACGCGCTCGCGCGCGAGTTCGACTTCGAGCCGCCGCGCGCGCATGGCTTCGACACCGTGGAGGCGATCAAAGCGATGCACGCGGGGCGCGCGAAAGTGTTCTTCGCGATGGGCGGCAATTTTCTCTCGGCCACGCCCGACACGGAGTACACGGCCGCAGCCCTCGGCCGCCTGCGCCTCACCGTGCAGGTCTCGACCAAACTCAACCGCGCGCACCTCATCACGGGCGAGCGTGCGTTGATTCTGCCGTGTCTCGGCCGGACGGAAATTGACCGGCAGGCGACGGGCGAGCAGTTCGTCAGCGCGGAGAATTCGATGGGCGTCGTGCAATCGTCGCGCGGAAACTTACAGCCCGCCTCCGCCGAGCTTCTGAGCGAGACGATGATCGTCGCACGGCTGGCTGAAGCGACTTTGGAGGGGCGCGGTGGCGGCAGCAGCGGCGTCCGCTGGACGGAACTCGCCTCCGATTACGATCTCATACGCGAACGCATCTCGCGCGTCGTCGTCGGCTTCGAGAATTACAACGAGCGCGTGCGACAGCCCGGCGGCTTCTACCTGCCGAACCTCGCGCGGCGACGCAAGTGGAAAACCGCTTCGGGCAAGGCCGAGTTTACCCTGCACGCTCTGCCGCGACACGAACTCGCCCCCGGACAGTTTTTGATGATGACCATTCGCAGCCACGATCAATTCAACACGACCATCTACGGCCTCGATGATCGTTATCGCGGCATCAGCAACGAGCGGCGCGTCGTGTTGCTCAACCCCGAAGACATACGCGAGGCGGGACTCGCCGAGGGCGCGGTCGTGGATTTGATCAGCCACTTCGAGGGCGAGGAGCGCATCGCGCGCCGCTTCGTCGTCGTGCCCTACAGCATCCCGCGTCGCTCGGCCGCCACCTACTTTCCCGAAACGAACGTGCTCGTCCCCATCCGAAGCGTCGCCGAGAAAAGCAACACGCCCGCCTCCAAGTCCGTCGTCATCTCACTGCGCCCTACGGCTGTATAAACTTAGCGGAGCAGACGGCTAAAAGCGCGTCGCGCACTACGACCGTCGGCGCGCCGAACCACACACGGCCGCAGGTTACGGCGCACGCAGACATTTTTATTGACACTGAGATTTGCACTGGACTATAGTCCGAACCACTCTTACAACCTCGCAAAGATTCCGTAAGAGCGTCACGTGGTTCGGACGCCCCCGGCATGCCTGAAATTAAGGCTTATGGTTTTCCCTCGTTTCTCACGAAAGGACTTCGCCATGCCGAAAATCACACTCTTCCAAAACACGGGCTTTGGCGGAAAATACTTAACCCTCACGAAGCCAGACGCCAATCTAAAAGATAAGGGG